>CALMZU010000361.1 GCA_937870775.1 uncultured Elusimicrobia bacterium | reverse complement strand
GATCCTTCTCCGGAGGGATGAAACCCGGCGACGGCGTGACCGCCGCGCTGCTGCTCGCCAACGGCATAGCCGTCTACACCGAACTGGACATGGCCGGCCTCTGAAAATAGCGGGAGTTTTGTAGAATTGCCTTATGACAAGGATCGTATTCATCGCGGTGTTCCTGGGCTTCTTCGTGCTGAACACGCTGCAGGAAAAGAGCTTCAAGGCGCGCGGCCTGGAAACGGGCGGCGAGCGGCCGGTGGCCAAATGGCTTTTCGCCCTGGCGAAGATCTCCACGCTGCTGTGCTGGGCGGCGGCTTTCGCCCAGGCACTCGGGTTTAACATGAGGATCATCGCGGTCCCGCCGGCCTTCGAAACGGCGGCCGCCGCCCTGTTCCTCGGAGGTTTTGGAGTGCTCTGCCTGGCGTACCGCCACCTGGGCGACGCCAACGCCACCGGCCTCCCGAAGGCCGCCACGCAGCTGCGCACGTCGGGCATATACGCCTGGTCGCGCAACCCGCTTTACCTAGGGCTGTACCTCATGACCGCCGGCGCCGTGATCTACTGCGGCTGCGCCGTCATACTTGTACTCGGCGCGGCTTCCGCGGCCGGGCACCATGCCATCGTTCTCGCCGAGGAAAAGTTCCTGGCGTCGCGTTTCGGCCGGGATTACGAGGCTTACAGGGCGCATACCCGGCGTTATCTCTGAGGCTTGCGGAGGACCAGTAAGAAAAAGGCGCGCCGGGCTTGATTTCCCGCGGCTTTGTGCTAAACTATATGGGTGCCGGGCCTGCCCGGCGCGCTATGGACAAGAACTCCCGCTAGTACCGACCGCAGCATTTACCCGCCGGCCCCGCCGGCTTCCTTACAATAATTCATACGACCCGGAGGTAACTCTATGGGTAATAAAGTGCTTATCGAGGCGCGGGACCTCGGCTATTCCTACGACGGCAGCAGCGAAACGGTGTTCACCGGAGCTTCTTTCTGCGTGTACGCAGGCGACAAGGCCGCGCTGCTGGGCGACAACGGCAGCGGCAAGACCACGCTGCTGCGGCTGCTGGCAGGCGAACTGGAGCCGTCGCGCGGCCGGCTGCTGAACCGCGGGGCCACGGTGTTCCTGCTCAGGCAGGAGGACGCGGCCATGGGCGGCCTGAGCGCCGAAGCCTGGCTGCTGGAGGCTATGGGCGGCGGCTGGGAGGACCTGCCGCGCCTGGCGGCCGCGGCGGCTTCGCTGGGCTTCTCCCCGGCGGAACTCGCGCGGCCGGTGGAGACCTTCTCCGGCGGCGAGCGCAAGCTGCTGGCCATAACGGCCGGCCTGCTGCGCGCGCCGGACCTGTACCTGCTCGACGAACCCACCAACTACCTGGACGGCGCGGCCATGCGGCGGCTGGCGGCGGCGCTGCGCGGCTACAAGGGCGGCTTCATAGTGGTCTCGCATGACCGGGCCTTCCTGGACGCCTGCGCGCAGAAAGTGCTGGAGCTCAGGCGCAGCGAGTTCGCCGTTTACGTCGGCGGCTACACCGCCTACGCGCGGCAGAAGGAGGAGGAGTTCCTGGCCGCTTCGAGGAAGAAGGAGAAGATAGAGCGCGAGATAGCCGACCTGCGCGTGATGGAGCGCAACTACCGCGACTGGGGCGCGGCCAAGGAGAAGGAGAAGATAGGCGCGGCCGACAAGGGCTTTATCGGCGCGCGGGCCGCGCGGCTGCAGAAGAAGTCCGCCCGTGCGGCCGAGCGCGCCCGGGCGAAGATAGACGAGCTGGAGCGCGAGAAGCCCTTCGTCGAGAAGTCGCGCCATGTTACGCTGCCGTCGGCGGACGGCGCCTGGCTGGAGGCCCGCGGGCTGACGGCCATGGCCGGGCGGCGCGAGCTGTTCCGCGACATCTCGTTCTTCCTGAAGCAGGGGGAAAGGCTGTGCCTGGAGGGGGACAACGGCGCCGGGAAGAGCACGCTGATGCGCATACTGGCCGGCGAGCTCGCGGCCGCTTCCGGCGAGGTGAAGCGCAGCGGCGCCGCGCGGCTTTTCTACATGCCGCAGTTCCGCTCTCCCGCCGCGCCGGGAGCGCGCGGGGCCGACTTCTTCCCGGGCGCGCTTAAGGAGGCCGGCTGCACCATGCTGGACCATCTCGGAGCCGACGGAGAACTGCTGTTCAGGCCGCTGGAGCTCTTAAGCGAGGGACAGCGCCGCAAGGTGGAACTGGCGCGCTTCCTGGTGAACGGCGCGGACATAGCCCTGCTCGACGAGCCGACCACGCACCAGGACATAAGGAGCGTCCGGGTGCTGGAGGAGGCGCTGGCTGGTTATAAGGGTGTGCTGGTGCTGATCTCGCACGACGCGGCCTTCCGCGCCGCGCTGCCGGGCCGGACGCTGAGGCTGGGAGGCTTAGTTTTGTAGAATTATATCGATGACCGAGGCCTCCTACCGCGAATACTGCTACGGCTGCCGCCGGGCGAAGATGAACTGCCTGTGCGGC
>CALMZU010000360.1 GCA_937870775.1 uncultured Elusimicrobia bacterium | reverse complement strand
GGGGAGACGGTGAAAAAAGGCCAGCGCCTGGCTTATATGGAAAGCCGCGAGCTCTCGGCGAAGCTCAATACCGTGCAGGCGGCGCTGGAGGAGGCCAGGCAGCAGGCCGACCTCGCAGCCAAGAGCTACGAGCGCGTCAAGAACCTGTTCGAGACCGGAGTGGTGCCTAAGCAGCAGTACGACGAGGCCAAGTACAAGTTCGAGGCGGGCAAACAGAAGGTGCTGGCGACCGAGGGGCAGCAGGCGGAGGTGCAGGCCTATTACGACGAGCTTTTCATAAAGTCCCCGATCGACGGCGAGGTGGTGGACACGGTCTCACGCGAGGGGGAGATAGTTTCGGCCGGCTACCCTGTCTTCACGCTGGTAAACTCCGCCGACCAATGGGTGGTGTTCAACCTGCGGGAAGACAAGCTGCCGGCGGTCAAGAAGGGCGATACGCTGCAGGCCGAGTTCCCCGCGCTGGGCAGAAAGTTCCCGATGAAGGTTACCTATATCTCGGCCCTGGGGCAGTTCGCAAAATGGAAGGCCACCAACGAGCTGGGCAGCTTCGACCTGAAGACCTTCGAGGTGCGGCTGCGGGCCGACCAGCCCATACCGGAAGTGCGCCCGGGCATGACGGCCTTCGTGAGCGTGCCTAAGAAATGATATGAACCCCGCAGCCCGTACCGCGGCCCGCGAAGTCCGGCGGCTTCTCGCCAGGAAACCGCTGCTCTTCCTGCTGCTGGGCTGGCCGCTGTTCTACGGGCTGTTCCTCGGTTCCATCTACAGCGCCCGCGTGGTCACTGAAATGCCCGCCGCGGTCTGCGACGAGGACAATTCCGCCGTGTCGCGCCTGGCGCTGCGCTATATGGACGCCACGCGCTCGCTGCAGATAAAATACCGAGCACCCGACGCGGCCGCCCTGCGCGCCTATATCCTTGACGGCAGGGCCGAGGCGGCCGTGTACATTCCCCGCGGCTTCTCGGCGGACATAAAGCGGGGCAAGACCGGGACCATCACCGCATTCGTGAACGGCGCGAATTTGCTGGTGGCCAATATAGCGATATCCGAGCTGCGTACCGTGGCCGGTACGATAGCGGCGGGGGCCCGGATAAAGTTCCTGCGCAAGACCGGGAATTCCGGCGCCAAGGCGCTGGCAAATTACGCGCCGGTCAAGATAGACACCTTCAAACTCTTCAACCCCGGCGGCAATTACCTCAACTACCTGCTGCCCGGCATCTGGGGGACGGTGCTGCAGCAATTGCTGCTGGCCTTCGGCGCGCTGCTGCTGGTGGGCGAAAAGGACGAAGGCACCATGGGCGAGGCCCGCGCCGTCTCCGGCGGGGATCCCGCCGCGCTGCTGGCCGGCAAAGCGCTGCCCTACTTCGCTTTGTTCTTCATTATCCTCGAAGTCTTCGACCTCGCGCTGTTCCCGGCCTTCTCCATACCGCTGCAAGGCAACCCGGCGGCGCTGGCCGGGCTGAACGCGCTGTTCATCTACGCCGCGCTGGGCCTGGGGCTGTTCATCAGCGCCGTGTCAAATGAGAGCATGGACGCCATGAAAGGCGTGCTGCTGGTGGGCGCGCCGGCGCTGCTGCTCTCCGGCTATATCTGGCCTGTCTCATATATGCCGGGCTTTATTAAACCGGTCGCGCTGGCCATACCGCTCACCCATTACTTGTCGGCGCTGCGCGGGCTGACCCAGTACGGCGCGGACCCGCTTGAAGTATTACCGCAGGCCGGGGCGCTGCTGCTTACCGGCACGCTGGGCCTGGGAGCGGCCTGGCTGCTGCTGAAAAGGGGGGCGCGTAATGGTTAAGGCCTTCCTCGCCGTCTTCCTGCGAGAGTGCAGGCGCATAATCTCGAACCGGCACCTGCGGCTGATCTGCCTGGTCTCGCCCCTGCTCTACGGCATAGTGCTGGCGTCGATCTATGCCCACAAAAGGATAAACGAGATCCCGGTAGGCCTGGTGGATATGGACGGCTCCGCGCTGTCAAGAAAAGCCGCGCGCTGGGCCGACGCCACCGAGAATATAGACATTTACCGCAGCTACGACACCCCGGCCAGGGCACAGAGCGCACTGGTCAGCGGGGAGATACACGGCTTTATCTATATACCAAAAGATTTTTCGCGCGACATCAAGCGCGGCGGCGAGGCCCGCCTGCGTGTGGCGGCCGACTACGCCAACGTGGTGGTGGCCAACCCCATACTTCTGGCCGCCTCCGACACCGCCGGCGCGCTTTCGGCGGAGGAATTCTCCGGCCTGGCCGCCCGTTACGGGCTGGTGCGCCGGCGCATCGAGAACCTGAACCAGCTGGTGCGCGTGGACGTGCGGCCTATCTTCAACCCGCAGATGAACTATTCCGACTTTTTCATCCCGGGGCTGATCTTCGTGGTGCTGCAGCAGATCATCCTCGTCGGGCTGGCTTTCACGGTGGCAGAAGAGCGGCAGAGCCGCAAAGTGGGCGAAGTTTACCGGCTCGCCGGCGGCCGGCCCGGCGCGCTGATCGCCGGCAAGGCTGCCCCGTATATCCTGCTGAACTTCGGCACCAGCCTGTTCTTCATCTTCGGCCTGCTGCCGCGCTTCAACCTGCGCCTGCAGTCGGGTATCCCTGAGGTCCTGGCCTTCACGCTGCTGTTCGTGACATGCACCGCGGCTTTCGGACTGGTGGTCTCCTCTTTCTTCAGGCGCACGGTGGACGCCTTCCTGGCGCTGATGTTCTTCTCCATGCCGGCCTTCCTGGTTTCCGGCTTCTCCTGGCCGTCCTATACAATGCCGTGGTTCGTGCAGGCGGTGTCGCTGCCCATCCCTTCCACGCATTTCATGGCCTGGTTCCGCATGGCGCTGGGCGCGCCGCTGCCGCCGGACGCGCTGCTGGCGCCTTCTCTTCGGCTTGCCGCGCTGGCGGCCGCTTACTTCTGCGTTGCCTGGTTTATACTGCGCCGCCCGTTCCGGCGGCGCGGAAGGGGGGAAACATGATTATCGATCCTGACAAACAAGCATACACCATACTGGTTTCCGGCGATTCCATATCCCGGGGTGTAATATATGATGAAAGCCGGCGCCGCTATTGCCTGCTGGGGGAAAACTACGTGCGGATAATGAGCGGCCTGCTGAAAGGGGCGGTGCACAATATGGCCCGCTTCGGCAACACGGTCACACGGGGCCTGTCCCGGCTTCGGGCTGAAGTCGCGGACAGGAAACCGGACATAGTGCTGCTGGAGTTCGGCGGCAACGACTGCGACTTCAACTGGGCC
>CALMZU010000359.1 GCA_937870775.1 uncultured Elusimicrobia bacterium | reverse complement strand
GCCCGACTTCAGCAGGCTCTCCATCTTGTACCAGCTGCGGAAGATCTCGCGGCCGCTGACGCCCTCGAGGCGGATGCCGCGCTTCACGATGTCGCCGGCGTAGTCTATGCTGAGGTTCGTGACCGGCAGGCCGAAGGCCACGAAGCGCCCGCCGGGGCGCAGCGCCTTGAGGCCCAGCGAGACGGCCTTGGCCGCGCCGCTCATCTCTATCACGGCGTCCACGCCCTCCTCGCCGCAGGTCTTGTGTATCTTCGCGAGGCAGGCCGCGTGCTCGACGGGGTCCATCGCAAGGTCGGCGCCCATCTTGAGGGCGAGGTTCCTGCGGTAGGCCGAGGTGTCGAGGGCTATGACCTTCTTGGCGCCGCCGGCCCTGGCTATCGCGGCGGCGAACAGGCCCTGCGGCGCGCAGCCGGAGACCAGCACGCTGCGGCCCACCAGGTCCTCGGCGAGCACGGCGTGCACCGAGCTGCCGAAAGGCTCCATGATCGGGCCGATGTCCTTCAGGGTATCGTCGGAATGCTTCCACGCGCAGCGGGCCGGCACGGCCGCGTACTCGGCCAGGCCGCCGGGCACGTCGCGGCCTATGACCTTCAGGTTCTGGCAGATGTGGCGCTGGTCGTTGCGGCACTGGCCGCAGACGCCGCAGAAAACGTGCGACTCGACGGAGACGAAGTCGCCCTTCTCGAAACCCTTCGCGAGCGAGCCTATCTCCACGACCTCGCCGCAGAACTCCTGGCCGAAAACGAAAGGCAGCGACGGCACGGCGAAATCCGGGCCGGAGGAATTGAAGATCGCGAGGTCGGTGGGGCTTATCGAGGCGGCTGTCACGCGCACCAGCAGCTCGTCCTTGTTGATCACGGGGACGTCCACGTCGCGGTAGCTGGCCCCGCGGGCGCGGGAGGTCTTTACGATGGCTTTCATTTCGGCTCCTTGGGTCGGACTGCGGTATTGCTTATACAATTATGATATAAAAAAAAGCCCGCGAAAAAAACATCCTTAAGGCGGGCTAAATTTGGTAAATTATATTCAACGCTATGGCCGGACTTTCCAGACCGCTGCCTGCCGAGGACAGGCTCGTACTTCTCCCGAAGAACCCCGGGCTGTTCTTCGTGTTCTGGCAATTCTCCTCCGGCCGCGCCGAGTCCTTCCGCAATTCCGTTTTCTCCGCCGAGGTCGAACTGTCCCTCGCCGCCACCGACGGCGGCCCGTCGTCGTCCCCGGTGAAGGCCCGCTGGGACGAGGGCCGCGTCTACCTCCCGGTCCCGCAGCAGGGGCGTTCCTACCTGGCCTCGCTCTACGTGACGCGCAACGGCGCCCGCGAGCGCCTGCTCGAGTCCAACCAGGCGGCGGCTCCGTCGGCAGGCGGTTCTCCCGACGACAGGGCCTACGCCAGCCTGGAATTCCACAAGAGGGTGAACAAATGAGCTCGCGCGGATCGCTGATGTTCCTGCTCCACGCGCACCTCCCGTACGTGAACCACCCGCAGGAATCCAGCTTCCTCGAGGAGAACTGGTTCTTCGAGGCCGTGGTCGAGACCTACGTGCCGATAATCGTTTCGCTGGAGCGCCTGGCCGCCGACGGCATACGCCCCGGCATAGCCGTGTCCATATCCCCGACGCTCGGAGCGATGCTGGAGAACGAGGCGCTGGAGGACAAGCTCGCCAACTACATAGAGTCGCGCCTGGAGCTGATAGAGAAGGAACTGGCGCGCGCCAAGGACGAGCCGGCCCTGCTCAGGAACGTGAAACTTTACCAGCGGCTGTACACGCAGGCCGCCGACGTGATGCACAAGTACAGCGGCGACCTGATAACCCCGCTGAAGGCGCTGCAGCACGCCGGGCAGATAGAGATCATTACCACCGCCGCGACGCACGCGGTGCTGCCGCTGATGACCCGCCCCGAGGCCGTGCGGGCCCAGTTGTCCGTCGCCGTCGAGGACTACATCGACCGCTTCAACCGCAAGCCGTCCGGTTTCTGGCTGCCGGAGTGCGCCTACGAACCGCGCCTCAATTCCTACCTGAAGCTCTCCGGCTTCAACTATATTTTCACCGAGTCCCATTCCGTGGAGCTCGCCGGCGCGCCGAACGGCGTCTACTCGCCGTACCGCACGTCCAACGGCGTCGGCCTTTTCGCGCGCGACGCCGCGAGCTCGCGCGAGGTGTGGAGCGCCAAGTTCGGCTACCCCGGCGACCCGGCCTACCGCGAGTTCTACCGCGACCTGGGCTACGACGGGGACTACGAGTACGTGCGCCCGTACCTCGGCTCCGACGGCATACGCCGCCCGCTGGGCCTGAAATACCACCGCATCACCGGCGGACCGGACCTGGCCGCCCGCGAGTACTACGACCCCGAGGCGGCCATGGCCCGCGTCGAGGCCCACGCCTCCGATTTCCTCGCCCGCCGCATGAAGCAGACCGACGATTTCTACGCGGCCAAGGGCTCGCGGCCGCTGATAGTCAGCTGCTACGACGCGGAACTGTTCGGCCACTGGTGGTTCGAAGGCCCGGCCTTCCTCGAGACCGTGATCAGGAAGATACGCGCCGAGCGCCTGCCGCTGCAGTTCGTCACCCCTTCCGAGTACCTGAACTCCTGCCAGGAGCCGGCGGAGCTCACGCCGGTGGTCTCGTCGTGGGGGGAGAACGGCTATTTCGACCCGTGGGTCAACGAGACCAACGATTTCATCTACCCCGCCGTCTACGCCGCCACCGACAAGATGATAGAGACGGCCAACCGCTTCCGCAACCAGGACCTGCCGAGCCTCAGCCAGCGGGCGCTGAACCAGGCCGCCCGCGAGACGCTGCTCGCGCAGTCTTCGGACTGGGCCTTCCTGCTCTACATAGGCTCCCACGCCGAGTACGCCAAGGGCCGTCTCGAGGACCACGCCGCCAACGCCGTCAAGCTTCTCTCCGAGGTCATCGAGAAGCGCATAGACGAGCAGGCCCTCGCCGCGCTGGAGCAGAAGAACTGCCTGTTCCCCAGGCTGGACTTCCGCATCTTCGCCTCCGTTTCCCGCTTCTGAACTTTCCCGGGGCGTAAAAAAACCGCGGCCTCCGCCGCGGTTCTTTTTTTTGTGCCGGCCGGTTTACTTGCCGCCCTTCACGGCCTTCCAGGCCTTCTTAAAGTCCTCGCCGAGCGGCGCCTCCAGCTTCATGCGCTTGCCGGTATAAGGGTGCTCGAAGACCAGCCTGAGCGAATGCAGCAGCATGCGCGGCGCCTCCGGCCCGCCGTAAAGCTTGTCGCCCATTATCGGGTGGCCGATGTGGGCCAGGTGTATCCTTATCTGGTTGGTGCGGCCGGTCTTCGGGTGTATCTCCAGCAGCGCGCAGCCTTTGCCCTTCTCCGTCAGCTCGTACTCGGTCAGCGCCTCGCGGCCGTACTCCCAGACCTTTATCTTCTTGAAGCCGCTGGCCCGGCCTATAGGCGCGTCTATCGAGCCTTTCTTCGCCGGTATGCCGGCCACGGCGCCGATGTAGGTCTTCTCCATCAGCCGGTCGCGGAAGCCGTCCTTAAGGGCCTCCTGCGCTGAGACCGTCTTCGCTATCACCATAAGTCCGCTGGTGTCGCGGTCCAGCCTGTGCACCAGGCCCAGCCGCTCCAGGCCGCCCCCGGCCATCTTCGGGCGGGCGGCGTATATCAGCGAGACCAGCGTCGGCTCGCCTATCAGCGCGGCCTTCGGGTTCACTTCCCAGTTGGCCGCGTTGGGGTGCACCGCCATGCCGGCGGGTTTGGCGACGGCCATCAGCTGGTCATCCTCGTAGAGAACAAGGTCCTCGAAACCGGCGGGGCCCTCCGCGGCCTCGGGGGCGGCTATCTCCACGGCCGCGCCGGGCGTAAGCACGAACGCCGGCTTCCGCTTAGCGCCGTCCACCGTGGCGAGGCCTTCCTCTATCAGCCGGCGCGCGAAAGAACGCGAGTATTTCTCCCCGATGGAGGTCAGGAACACGTCGAAGCGCGTGGGCGCCCCGGAGAATATAAGTTTATTTTTTTTCATGATCTGTCCTTATGCTCCACATGGCGGCGGCCGCCAGCAGCATGACGGCGGCGGATATCCACTGGGCCGGGGAGACGCCCAGATGGAGGGCGCCGCGGTCGTCGCCGCGCAGGAACTCCAGCAGGAAGCGCTGCAGCGAGTACAGCGCCGCGTAGGCGGCCAGCACCGCGCCGCGGCCGTGCCGTCTCCGGAGCACGGCGTCGAGCACCGCAAAAATGACCAGGTTCCCGGCCGCTTCCATAAGCTGCACCGGGTACAGCGGCACGCCGAGCAGCTGAGGCGCCACCTCGCAGCGGGGGTCGGTGAACACCACGGCGAGGAAATTTCCCGATGGGCGGCCGTGGCAGCAGCCGGCGAGGAAGCAGCCTACGCGCCCGAAGGCGTGTCCCAGCGCCAGCGCCGGGGCGAACAGGTCCGCGGCCGCGAGGGCGTCCAGCTTCCTGAACCTGGCGAAGCCCCAGAAGGCCGCGGCCCCGAAGATCAGTCCGCCGTAGAACACGAAGCCGTACTGGAAGGTCCTGAGCGCGTAGAGCGCGCGCTCGCCGAAACCGCCGCCGAAGCTGTCCCAGTAGGTGAAGGCGTAGAACAGCTTGGCGCCTATCATCCCGGCCACCACGGAGTAGAAGACCAGGTCGGAAAGCGTCTCCCTGGAGAAACCGAGGGAGGAGGAACGGCGGAACAGGTAAAGTATGCCCGCCGCGTAGCCGAGGGCCACCATCAGCCCGTAGGCCGGCAGTTTGAAAGAACCGAACTGGAGTATCACCGGGTGCATTTCATTTCGTCCTTCAGGAACTTTATCGCCTTGCGGAAGCCGGTCAGCGGCGAGGCCTTTATGCCGCGCTCCCGGCAGAGCTTGAGCAGCCTGCCGGCGGCGTATACCTTGTCGGCGGCGGCGGCGGCCTTCAGGTCGTTGGGACCGTCGCCGAAGAAGACCACGCGCAGCCCGGCCTTCTTCATGCGCAGCACTCGCGACGCCTTGAAACTGCTGAGGTCGGTGCGGCGCAGGAACGGGTAGCTGACCTTTATGCCGCCCTTCACCACGCGGGCCCTGCCGAAATAGGAGCGCACCTTCACGCCGTGCTTGGCGAAGAACGGTTCTGCGTAGAGGTCTATGCCGCCGCTGGCTATCTCGAACGGTATGCCGCTGCGCTCGCAGAAAAGTATGAAGTCCCGGAAGCCCGCCCTGGCCCTGACCCGGGTCCTGACGAAGCCGGCTATCGCCTCCTCGCTGAGCGCGGCGCCGGCGAAGGCCCGGCGCATGAAATCCTCCACCTTCACCTTCAGCGAGTATGACTCGTCTATGGTCTTCGCGTCGGCGAAGCCGTAATGCAGCAGCAGGTGGTCGCCCACGTCGCGCAGCGTGACGGTGCCGTCGAAGTCGGAGACGGCGCCCCAGCCGCGGCGGCGCATCAGGAGACCGCCCTCAGGAAATCCTCGCGGCGCCCCTGCCGCGCGAGCTTGAGATAGAAATTGTATTCCTTCTGCACGCCGAACGTCGACGTGTCGCCGTTGTAGGAATGGCCGGGGTACACCGTGCTGCCGTCGGGCAGGGCGGCCAGCCTGACGAAGCTCGCGTAGAGGTCCTCGGCGCTGGAACCCGGCAGGTCCACGCGCCCGCACTCGCCGATGAAAAGTGTGTCGCCGGTGAATACCGCGTCGCCGGCCACGTAGCAGACCGAGCCGGGGGTGTGGCCGGGGGTGTGCATCACGTCCAGCTTCAGGGTCCCGGCGGTCACCGCGTCGCCGTCGGAAACGTTCTTCAGCCCGGCCGGCCTGTCCTCGAGCATCTCGGCGTCGGCCGCGTGCAGGTATACCGGCAGGTCAGCCCCGGCGGTGAAATAGCGCACCGCGTTCACGTGGTCCGGGTGGCCGTGCGTCAGCAGCACGGCGGCTGGCTTAAGGCCCTCCTTCTTCACGGCGTCGGCTATCTTCTCCGGCTGCCAGGCCGGGTCTATGATGACCGCGTCCTTCGTCTTCTCGTCCCAGACGAGGTAGGAAAAATTGTCCATCGGCCCGAGCTTCATCTGGCGCACGATCATTTGTCGGACTCCTTCGGCGGGGGGAAGCGGTACTCCGTCTCCTCGGGTTTTATCAGGCCGAGCTCCTTGCGGGCCGCCTGCTCTATAGCCGGCTTCTCGCCTATTTCCTTCAGCTGCGATTCCAGGTCCTTGCGCTCGTGCAGCAGCCGCGCCTTCTCCGAGGAAAGCCGGTGGTACTCGCGGTAGTTGCGCACCAGGCTGCGGAAGCCGCGGTTGCCGAGCAGCAGCGCGGCCACGGCCAGTATCAGCAGGTATCGGAGCTTGAACTTGAAGCGGAGGGGTTTCATACGGACGGGGCGGAACGGTCAAGGGAAGCCCCGCCCTCGTGAGGACGGGCGGGGCCTGCCTTCGGACGCTGTTACTTGAACTTGAAGACGACGTCCTTCGCGTACTTCGACTTCTTGCCCAGCTCCTCCTCGATGCGGATGAGCTGGTTGTACTTGCAGAGGCGCTCGGAGCGGCAGGGCGCGCCGGTCTTTATCGCGCCCGCGTTCGTGGCGACAGCGAGGTCCGCTATGAAGGCGTCCTCGGTCTCGCCGGAGCGGTGCGAGATGATGGTGGCGTAGTTGGCCTTGTGGGCCATCTCTATGACGCGCACGGTCTCGGTCAGCGAACCTATCTGGTTGAGCTTTATGAGTATCGCGTTGGCCACGCCTTCCTCGATGCCCTTCTTGAGGCGCTCGGGGTTGGTGACGAACAGGTCGTCGCCGACGACGCGGGCCTTCTTGGCGAGGTGCTTCGACAGGTAGTCCCAGCCTTCCCAGTCGTCCTCGGCGAGCGGGTCCTCGTAGGACACTATGGGGAAGTTCTTCTTCCACTCGGTGTACTTGGAGGTAAGCTCCTGCGCGGTCAGGTTGGAGCCCTCGAACACGTAGCGGTCGTTCTGGTAGAACTCGCTGGCGGCGGAGTCCAGGGCTATCTGCACTTCCTTGAAGCTGTAGCCGGCCTCCTTGATGGCGTTGCAGATGGTCTCCAGCACGGCCTCGTGCGTGAAGATCTTCGGGGCGAAACCGCCCTCGTCGCCGACGGCCGTCGTGTAGCCGGTCTTCGCGAGGAGCTTCTTCAGCGAGTGGTAGACCTCGCAGCCCATGCGGATGGCGTCGGTGAACCTGGGCGCGCCGGTAGGCACGACCATGAACTCCTGGATGTTGATGCCGGAGTCCGCGTGCTTGCCGCCGTTGACGATGTTCATCATCGGGGCGGGTATTATGAAGTCCTTGTGCTTGAGGCCGTAGGCCTTGCGGATGTACGCGTAGAGCGGCAGCCTGGCGTTGGCCGCGCCGGCGCGGGCCATGGCCATGGAGACGGCCAGTATGGCGTTGGCGCCCAGCTTGGTCTTCATCTGGGTGCCGTCGAGCTCGAGCATCATCTCGTCTATCTTTATCTGGTCGGCCTTGAGCCCGGTTATCTCGCCGGCTATGGCCTTGTTGACGTTCTCGACGGCCTTCTCGACGCCCTTGCCCAGGTAGCGCTTGCCGCCGTCGCGCATCTCGAGGGCCTCGTGGGTGCCGGTGGAGGCGCCGCTGGGCACGGCGGCACGGCCGAACGAGCCGTCGGTGAGGGTCACGTCGGCTTCCACGGTCGGGAAACCGCGCGAGTCGAGGATCTCTCTTGCGACAACGGACTTTATTTTAGCTTCCATGTGTTTTGTTCTCCTAGGTAAAGGTCCGGCGCCTTGGACGGCGCGCGGACGTCAGAACTTGCCGCTGACTATCCTGCGGCCGGCCTCGCAGAGGGAGGCTATCTTCTTCTGGTCCGGGGCCTCGGCGTACAGGCGCACCAGCGGCTCGGCGGTGCCGGCGGGGCGCAGGCCCAGCCAGCTGCCGTCCTTCATGATGAACTTGAACCCGTCGGTCTGGTCTATGCGCCACACCGAGGCGCCGCCCAGCGAGAGCGGGGGGTTCAGCCTCAGGCGCTCGACGAGGCGCTCCATCGGGACGTTCTTGTCCAGCTGCAGCGTCAGGCGGGTGTTGGTGAAGGTGCCGACCTTCTTGGTCAGGTCGGCGAGTATCTTCTTGAAAGGCTTGCGCTCGTAGGCGGCCATCTCGGCCATCAGCATGCAGGCCAGTATGCCGTCCTTCTCCGAGACGTGGTTCATCAGGGTCAGGCCGCCGGACTCCTCGCCGCCCATCAGGTACTGGCCGGTGCGCATCAGGTTGCCGACGTGCTTGAAGCCGACGGCGGTCTCGCGCACCTCGAGGCCGTGGCTCTTGGCTATCGCGTCCATGAAATGGGAGGTCATCACCGAGCGGACCACCTTGCCCTTCATGCCGCGGTTCTTCACGAGGTGCTCGAGGGCCAGGCCCAGCACCAGGTTGGGGGAGATCCAGGTGCCGTCGGAATCTATCACGCCGAACCTGTCGGCGTCGCCGTCGCAGGCCAGGCCGATGTTCAGGCGGCCCTTCACGACGGCCTCCTTGAGGCCCTTCAGGTTCTCCTCGCCGGTGTCGGGCGCGCGCCCGCCGAACAGCACGTCGCGCTCCTCGCGCAGCGGGGTCACCTTCGCGCCGGCCTTCTCCAGCATCGGGCGCAGGTAGCTGCGGGCGGCGCCGTTGACGGCGTCGGCGGCTATCTTGAGGCCGGCCTTCCTGACGGCGCCCAGGTCCAGCAGCGACTCGAGCTGCTTGAAATAGTTCTCGTGGAAATCCTCGACCTTTATGATGCCGGCGCTTACGCCCTGGTCGAAAGGTATGATCTTATCCACCTCGGCTATCGTCAGACCCTGCACGCGGGCCTCGAGGTCGTTGGTGATCTCGGGCAGCGCCGGGCCGCCCCAGTAGGGCGTCCACTTGAAGCCGCTGAAATGCGGGGGGTTGTGGCTGGCCGTTATCATCACGCCGCCGGAGGCGCTGTTGCGCATGACCTCCCAGGCCACCACCGGGGTGGGGGCTTCCACGTCGGAGATGACCGCGGTTATGCCCTCGGCCGCTATGGCCTCGGCCGCGTTCTTCGCGAAATCCTCGGACATGTAGCGGGTGTCGTAGCCTATGATGACCTTCGGGGTCTTGGGGGCGGGCTTGCCGGCCTTCCTGAGGCTGAGCAGGTACTCCTCGCCCTTGTAGCCGTACTCGCGGTTCTCTTTTACATGCTCGGCCGCGGCGTGGCTGACGCGGCGCAGGGCGGGAACGGTGAAATCTTCGCCTATTACGGCCCTCCAGCCGGAGGTTCCGAACTTGATATTGGGGGTGGCCATAGGAATGAAATATAGCATATAGCGCGCCGCATGGCAACGCGCGGGGCGCCGCCATTTTTTAGTAAAATATTTAGAATACATGAATAAAGATAAAGTAAGCATGTTCTCCGCACGCTACCACGGCCCGGAACTCACCGCGTATCTGGCCTCGCTTTCGGCAGCCGACGAAGGCTACGCCTCCCATGTCACCGCCGCCATGGAGGCCGCCGGCTTGCGCGGCTGCTCCGTTTCGGCCATGGAGGGCCGCCTGCTGGAGACGCTGGCCCGCGTTTCAGGGGCGCGGAAAGCCGTGGAGATAGGGACGCTTTACGGGTATTCGGCCCACTGGCTGGCCCGGGGCATGGCCGACGGCGGCCGCCTTTATTCGCTGGAGAAGGACCCTGCCTGCGTGGGCGCGGCCAAGGACGCCGTGGAGGTCTCCGGTCTCACACGCAAGGTCACCGTGATGGAAGGGCCCGCCTCCGATACCCTGAAGACGCTGGCCAAGCTGGCCCCTTTCGACCTCTGCTTCATGGACGCCGACCACGAAAGCTACCCGGCCTACCTGCGCTGGGCGGCCGCCAACCTGAAGCCCGGCGGCCTTGTGATAGCCTCCGGAGCCTTCCTGAAGGGCAAAATCTGCTACGAGGGGGAGGACGCGGCCTCCAACGCGGCTGCCCGCTCGATGCGAGAGTTCTTCCATGTGCTGTTCGATTCGGACCGGTTCATATCCGCCTCCATCATCCCCACCGGCGAGGGCATGGCCCTCGCCGTGAAAGGACAGGACTGATGGGACGCCGCCTCCTGCCGGCGCTGCTGGCCGCCGCCTTGCTGGCCTCGGCCTGTTCCAAGGGCGAGCCGGGCCGCCCGCGGCTGGCCGCCGCCGGCAAACCCGCGCCGGAGATCTCGCTGCCCAAGCTGGTCAACGCCCCGTTCCGCTCTCTCTCCGGCTGGGAGCAGCTCAAGGGCAAGGCCGTCGTGCTCGAGTTCTGGGCCAGCTGGTGCGACCCCTGCGTGGAGAACCTCCCTCATCTCAACGAGCTCGCCGCCAGGTACAAGGACAAGCCCGTGGTCTTCATCTCCGTCACCGACGAGTCGGCCTCCGACGTGGAGGCTTTCCTCTCCGGTCACCGGATGGACGGCTGGATAGCCCCCGAGGCCGGCCAGGACGTCTTCAGGGCCTTCCGCGTATACGGCAGGCCGCACACCGTGCTGATAGGCCGCGACGGGGCCGTAAAGGCCTTTACCTACCCTTCCGACGTCACCCCGCAGACGGTGGACGAACTGCTGGCCGGCACGCTGCCGCCCGACGAGGGACCCGAAGCAGGCCTGCACGCCGACGAGGACGCCGACCCCGACCCCTCGGTGCTGGGCGAGTTCTACATGGCCCGCTCCTCCGGCACCTCGACGCTGCGCTACAGGCTGGACCATTTCAGCGCCCGGGCCGTTACCCTGCGCACCGCGCTGGATTTCCTGCTGGGCTCCCCCGATCAGGTGGACGCCGGCCCCGGCACCGCCGCGCTGCTGGACGCCGTTTACGACATAAGGCTGGTGGCCCCGACCAACGGGCCGGACCGCAAGCCCGAGCTTTTCCTGAAAGGACTGGCCTTCTCCACCGGCCTCAAGGCCTCGATGGAGTACCGCGACGCCGACGTGTACGCGCTGCGCCGCGTGGCCGGCGCCGACCCGCTCAAGCGCGCCGCGGCCGCGGCCGACGCGGCCTACGACGGCGTCACGCTGAAGGCGCCGGGTTCCTCTTTCGACGTGCTGGCCGGCCGGCTGGGCGAGCGCCTGGGCCGCCCGGTGCTCGACGAGACCGGCGACAAGGGGCCGTTCTCGTACTCCTTCGTCTTCGACACCCGCGAGGCGCGCGTGGCCGACGCCGAGCTGCGCCGCCTGCTGGGCCTCAGGCTGGACCTGGTGCGCCGCAGGATAAAGGTGCTCAAGGTGCGCAAATGAAACGCCTCTCCACCAAGCCCACCGTCTACCTGATAGACGCCTCCAATTTCTCGCTGCGCTTCTGGGAGCGCGC
>CALMZU010000358.1 GCA_937870775.1 uncultured Elusimicrobia bacterium | reverse complement strand
TATCAGTCCGCCAGCTATCAAAGGTATCTTGTCAGGTTCCATAGATCATCGTTAACCATATGTCCGCCGCTCCCGCGCGGCGCCGCGGCAAAGCCGTTTATATGAAATGACCTCTACCGGGGTAGAGGTCATTGGGGCTTACGGCCTGCCGCCGGGCGTCAGCCCTTTTTGCCGGCGCGGAAGGAGCGCAGGGCGCCCTCCACCTTGTCCAGCAGCGACTGCGGGTACATCTTGCCCACCAGCGCGCGGCGGGCGTCCTCGCCGGCCTTCTCCAGCTCGCCCACCACGGCGGGGCCGGCGGGGTCGGTGAAGATCAGCTTCTTGGATTTCAGTATGCCCACGGACTGCGCGTTGTCCTTGCGGCTCTGCAGGGTCAGCGCGCGGAAATGCTTCTCGCCCAGGCCGACGAGGACCTTCTGGTCCTCCTTCGACAGCGTGTCGAAGGCCTTCCTGGATATCACGACGGCGCCGGAGGCGTTGGTGAGCGGCAGCGAGAAGACGTACTTCATGCGGGTGTGCCACTGCATCGCCATCACGGAGAGCGGCGAGCCGTACACGCCGTTGATCATGCCGGTCTGCAGCGAGGTCTGCACGTCGGTGATGGAGAGCGGTATCGGCTTTATCTTAAGAGCGGCGAAGGTGGCCTCGGCTATGGGATCGCCTTCCCAGATCCACATCTTAACGTTGCGCAGGTCCTCGGGCCTGGTGATGGGGGTGTTGGAGAACACGTTCACGTCGCCGACCTCGGCCCAGCCCAGCAGTACGTAGCCGTGGTTCTCGAAGGCTTTCCTGAAGTCGGCGTCCAGCGTCTTGTAGACATGGTCTATCTCGCGCGCGTTCTTGAAGAGGAACGGCGTGTCCAGTATGCGGGCCTCGGGGGCTATCTCGCCTATGCCCACGCCGGTGAAACCGCCGGCCTGCAGCTGGCCGAGGCGTATCTTCCTCACCACGTCCTTCTCGTCGCCGGAGACGCCGCCGGCGTAGATCTTGAACTTCACGCGGCCGGCGGTCTTCGCCGAGGCCTCGTCGGTGAAGGCCTTCATCGCCTTCATCCACGTCGAGCCGTCCGGCGCCAGCGTGGCGAACTTCACCACGGTCTGCGCCCTGAGCGGCAGCGCCGCGCACAGCGTCAGCGCCAGCGACATCAGCAGTTTCTTAGAAGAGTTCATCTTTTTTCTCCAGCAGTTTCTTCGCTTTCTGTCTCGCCACTTCGTTGGCCAGGCGGGTGTCCCCGTCCTTCGGCTCCGCGTTGATTATCTCGGTGAGGAGCCGCTCGAAAAGTTCCGGGTCCTGCGCGGCCACGGCGGCCATCTTGGCGTACATGAAGCGGCTCAGCTGGAAGTCCGCGCCGGCGCCCTTGAGCGCCAGCTCGAACTCCGCGGCGGCCTTCTCCGGGCTGCCGCCCATCAGGCGCGGCCTTATGGCGTGGTAGGCGCCGAGTATGTCGTGCGCGGCGTTGTAGTAGTAGCCCGGGTCCAGCTCCAGCAGCTTGTTGGCAGCCGGCTCCAGCTCGGGTATCTCCGCGATGGCTTCCGGCTTGTCGCGGTTGATGTTCATGTAGAGCGCCTTGCAGAAGGTGTGCCAGAACAGCGGGTGCGCGTCCCGCTTCTTCGCGGTGGCGGCGGTGGCGCCGTCCAGCGCCCGCCCGGCGTAGGCCTGGCCCTTCAGGTAGAAGACGGAGGCCCGCGCCGGGTCCTCGTCCTCGAGGAACATGAAGGCGTAGCCGCAGAAGCCCTGCGCCGCGTTCAGGAGCAGCGCCTTGTTGCCGGGGTCGCTCGCCAGCAGTATCTCCATCAGCTGCAGGTTGGCCGGCAGCGCCTCCTTCACGTATTGCGGGTCGCTCTGGCTGAAAACGGCCGGCAGGCCGGCGTCCACCACGCCGGAGGTCACCCTGGCCGCCGTGCGGTTGAGCGAACAGCCGGCCAGGGCCGCGAGAGCCGCGAGAAGGAGAAGGCGCTTCATTTGCGCTTCTCCCTTACCAGCGCCGCGAACTCCTCGGCGGTATCCGCGTGCTTCTTCAAGAAGTCTTCCGCCGGGGTCGGGAAGCGGTAGGTCCAGTTGT
Source organism: uncultured Elusimicrobia bacterium (assembly GCA_937870775.1). Taxonomy (GTDB): domain Bacteria; phylum Elusimicrobiota; class Elusimicrobia; order Elusimicrobiales; family UBA9959; genus UBA9959. Next base: position 8,337 of record CALMZU010000358.1, on the reverse strand, counting down.
GGTCGCCCAGCGTGCCGGGCGTGTTCACGCGGTCGCGGGTGCCGAAGATGTCCTGTATCGGCAGTATCACGATGCGGGAGTTGGCTGCCAGGAGCGAGGAGATGGCCTTCTCCTTCGCCTTGGTGAAGGCGGGCGGCTTGCCCTCCTCGCCGGAGACCAGTTTCCAGAAGAGCTTCTTCTCAACGGGGTCGACGGTCTCCCACCAGTCGGCCAGCGGCTCGTTGTCGTGAGTGGACGAGGTGGCCAGCGACACGGCCGGGTACTTCTCCGGCGCTATGTAGTTGCCGTCCTTGGCCTTCTCCCAGCGCATCACCTTGTAGCCGGGGATGTTCAGCTCGGCGAGTACCTCGCCGACGTAAGGGGGGATCAGGCCGAGGTCCTCGGCCACCGGCAGCATGCGGCTGGCCGAGGAGACGGCCTCGAGGAAGCGCTTGCCGCGCATCCGCTGGCCGTGCTCGTCCTTTATGTCGAAATCCGGCTTCTGCGCCACGTCGCGCGGAATGACCCAGGTGCGGAAGAAGCCCACCATGTGGTCTATGCGGAAAAGGTCGTAGAACTCGGAGGCCTTCTTCACCTTCGTGCGCCACCAGTCGAAGCCGTTCTTCTCGATGACGTCCCAGTTGTAGGCCGGCAGGCCCCAGCGCTGGCCGGTCTCGCTGAAGGCGTCGGGCGGCGCGCCGATCTCGCGGTTTATGTCGAACTCGGCCTGGCGGCTCCAGACGTCGGAGCTCTCCTGGTTCACCATGAACGGCAGGTCGCCCAGCAGTTTTATTTCCAGTTCGGCCGCGCGGGAGCGGGCCGCGGTCCACTGGCGGTGTATGGCCCACTGCAGGTACTTGAAGAAGACTATCTGGTTCTCCTCGCGCAGGTACAGCTCCGCCAGCGCGCGGGAATCGCGGCGCCTCAGCGGCTCCTCCCAGTGCGTCCACGAGGTCCAGTCGTGTGTGTCCTTCAGGCGGCGGAATACGGCGTAGTCGTCCAGCCAGCCGGCGTTGGCGCGGCAGAAGGCGCGGAAGTCGCCGGCTAGCGCGGTGTCCTTGAGTATATGGTTCTGGTGGAAGGCGGTGTAGATCTTCCACAGCGTGCTGAACTTGGTGTGGCGCACTTCGTTGTACAGCACGGTCTTGGCCGAGCGCAGCCTCCTCAGTTCGGACTGGAAACGGCGGGAGCCTATCTCCTCCGCCACCGCCGGCATCTCCTTCAGCTCGGGCAGTTCGTCGACGGCTATGTAGATCGGGTCCAGCGCGAAGGCGGACAGCGCGGTATAGGGGCAGGAGACGCCGGGCGGCATCTCGTTTATCGGCAGCACCTGCAGCAGGTTAAGGTCCATCGCCTTCATGGCGTCGAACCAGAGGGTCATCGAGCGCGTGTCGCCGATGCCCCAGTCCTTCTTGTGGCGCATGGAGAACAGCGGGAACAGCGTGCCGGTGTGTTTCTTCTCGAGTAATGGGTGCATAAACCTCTCTGGCTTACCTGGCGGCTACGGCCTCTATCTCCACCAGCGCGGCCTTGGGCAGCGCCGCCACGCCGTAGGCGGCGCGGGCGGGAGGGTTCTTCGGGAAGAACTTCCCGTAGACCTCGTTCATCTGCGCGAACTGGCCCAGGTCGGCCATCAGCACGGTGGTCTTCAGCACGTTCTCGAGGGTCAGGCCCTCGGACTGCAGTATCGCCTCTATGTTCTTCAGCGAGGCCTCGGTCTGCAGTTTTATGTCGGCCGGGGCCAGTTCCCCGGTGGCGGGGTTTATAGGCAGCTGGCCGGAGATGAATATCAGCCCGCCGGCCTCGGTGGCCTGGGAGTAAGGGCCTATGGCGGCGGGGGCGTTCTTCGTCGAGATAATCTTTTTCATGATCTGTCCTTTTAGCCGCGTATGTAGCCGGCCGCGGAGCGGTCGCAGGCGCGGTCCATATGGGATGGGTATATATTACTAAATTATTTTTCCGGGGGGGACTGGCGGAATCGAAGAAAGTCGCATATACTATATACCGGAAGCCCGGGCCCGCGCCCTCAGGCGGACGGCTTCCGGTGCGCATATGGCGAACGAAAAACGGAATTCAACGCTGGTACTGGCCCTTGCCCTGCTGCTTTTCTTCTCCGGCGGCTTCCTGCTGCTGGTGAAGATGGGCATGGACTCGCGCAAGCCCGAGACCCTCGCCTCCGGCTTCGGCTCCCGCGCCGCCTCCGCCCCGGCGGAGAAGGCGACGGTGATGGACAATTTCAAGGCGGGCGCCAAGGCGGCCGCGGCCAAGGTGGACGACCTCACCGGCGGCTTCCTCGGCTGGGCCGACGAGGCTCCGCAGGCGCCTGTCGACTACGCCTCCAACTCCGGGAACGAGAACTCCGGCGCCGGCGGTGAGGACTCCTTCGAGAAGTACTACAAGAACAACTACGCCGGCGGCGAGTCCGACGGCTGGAGCAACGATTCCTGGGAGGAGCCGCCGGGCGGTTCTTCTTCCGGCGGCGGGGTCTCTTTCGGCTCCGGCGGGGACAGCAGCAATACATACGCTCCCCGCGGTTCCTCCTCCCGCGGTTCAGGCACTTCCGACGACGACGGCTGGGCCGACCCGGCCGCCGGCAAGACCGCCGCGGCCACCGCGGCCGCTAAAGGCGGGGACGCGGAAGATCTCCCTGCCGCCTCAAAGGACGCCGGCCGCGCGCTTTACGCGGCGCTGCCCTCCTCTTCCCGGGCCCCTTCCACCTTCTCCGACCGCGGCTCTTCGTCCTCTTCTTCCTCTTCCCCGCAGGAATGGGCCGGTTCCGGCAAAGGTTCGCAGGCCGCGCGCGGTTCTCTTGAGGGCATGCGCGGCAGCGCCGCCGCCGGCGCCCTTGACGGCGGAGCGGAGAGCTCCAAGGCCGGGGGGCAGGCCTCCTACGCCGCAGGCATGGCCGGCGTAGCCGCGGCGGCCAAGGCCGCCGCCGCCGGGAACTCATCTTCCTCTCCGTCGGTGTCCAAGCCTTCCGCGTCCTCCGGCGGGTCGTCCGGTTCTTCGGATATATCCGGCGGCGGCGACGACGGCGCTTCAGCGCTGAAGACGGCGGCCAAGACCGCGGACAAGGCGGCCGACAAGACCGCGGACAAGGCTGCGGAAACCAAGAGCGCCTCGACCGGCACCGAGGATACCTCGGCCGAGGACAGGGCCTCGCTCCTGGCGGACCAGTCCGGGGTAAACAAGGATTTCTTCGGCGAGGTCGTGAAGGACCGCCTGGCCGGCAAGGAAGTCAAGACCGAGGACGGCTCCGAGGTGACCGGCGAGCCGGATGCGGACCTGCTGCAGGACGGCGGCATTCTCACAGCCCAGGCCGAACCGCAGCCCTTGCGCAGCAAGCGCGCCGCCCCCGCTGAAAAGGACCCGTCCAGTTTCGAGTCGCTCACCGCGCAGCGCAAGGCCGAGCTGAAGACCCGCCTGCAGGTGTTCCTCAAGAAGGTGGAGAACAACTACGGCGTGATGAAGGATATATACTACACCTCCTGCAGCTCGGACTATTCCACCTGCCGCAACCACGGCCTTACCCAGAGCTATCTCACGATGATCACCTCCGGCGGGGCGTCGATCGCCGTCAGCCTGAAGTATTCGGAAGGCAAGTGGCGGCCCTATACGCTGTACTTCAGGGCGCCCGCCAGGAAGCCGGCCGCGGCCAAACCCGTGGCCGTCCAGCCCGCCGCCGAAGAGGACGACGAGGATACCGACGCCTATAACGCCGACGTGGCCGAAGGTCAGCAGGAATAACTTCTCCGGCCGGTACGCGCATCGCGGGCGCGGGGCGTCTATTGCCCCGCGCCCGCATAATTATCAATAATCTCCTTGTGAAGAACACTACCCATTTTTCAGGCATTGGCGGGGTCGGCATGAGCGCGCTGGCCCAGATCGCCGCGATGGAAGGCAATTCCGTCAGCGGCTCGGACCGCGACTTCGACCGGGGCCGCAACCTCGGCGTCAGGAAGGCCCTGGAGGCGCTCGGCATAAAGATATACCCGCAGGACGGCTCCGGCGTCAACGAGGGCACCGCGGAACTCGCCCTTTCCACCGCCATAGAGGACACCAACCCCGAGGTGGTCAACGCGAAGCGCCTCGGCGTGAAGATCAGCCACCGCTCCGAGCTGCTGGCCGCGCGGGTGAACTCCTGCGACACCGTGGCCGTGGCCGGCACCAGCGGCAAGTCCACCGCCGCGGCCATGACCTTCGCGGTGCTCGAGGCCGGCGGTCTCGGCCCGTCGATAATAACCGGCGGCGCGCTTACCGCGCTGCAGCGCCGCGGCCTGATAGGCAATGCTTTCAGGGGGAAGGGCAAGGTGCTGGTGGTGGAGGCCGACGAGTCCGACGGCACCATAGTCCGCTACCGTCCCGGCACCGGCCTGCTCTTGAACATCAGCAAGGACCACAAGGAGCTCCCCGAGCTCAGGAAGATCTTCGCCGAGTTCGCCGGCAACTGCGGCCGCGTCATCGTCAACGCCGACGATCCCGAGGCCTCGTCGCTGCTGCCCGGCGCCGCCCGCTTCGGCGCCTCGGCCGGCGGCTTCAGGCTGACCGACGTGAAGGCCGGACCTTTCTCGTCGGAGTTCCGGGTCAACGGCGTGCATTTCAAGCTGCCCGCGCCCGGCCTCTACAACATAGAGAACGCCCTGGCCGCCTGCGCGGCGGGCGCCGCCTACGGCGTAAGCCTCGAGGACTGCGCCGCCGGGCTCAGGGATTTCGCCGGCGTGGAGCGCCGCTTCGTGCTGGTGGGGGAGAAGAACGGCGTGACCGTGATAGACGACTACGCGCACAACCCGGCCAAGATCTCCGCGGTGCTGAAGGCGCTGCACCAGGCGCCCGGCCGGCGCGTGCTCGCGGTGTACCAGCCGCACGGCTTCACGCCCACGCGCCACCTGAAGGCCGAGCTGATCGAGAGCTTCGCCTCCGGGCTCGGCGACGGGGACATGCTGCTCATGCCCGAGATCTACTACGCGGGCGGCACCGTCTCGAAGAACATCTCGTCGAAGGACATTTCCGACGCGGTGGCGGCACGCGGCCGCAGCGCAGCCTTCTACGAGAACCGCGCCGACATACCGGCGGCGATAGCCGGCATCGCGAAGCCCGGCGACATAGTGGCCGTGCTGGGCGCCCGCGACGCCACGCTGGCCGCCTTCGCCGGACAGATACTCGGCGCGCTGCCCTAGGCCGCGCGCTTTAACACAGGAGAGGATATGAAGCCAGCAAAGATAACCGAAGGCGTATATACCCTGCGCGTCAACCATTTCAACCGGCACCTGTTCGATTCCCTGATCCCGCTGCCGGACGGCACCAGCTACAACGCCTACCTCGTGAAGGGCGCGGAGAAGACCGCGCTGCTGGACGCGGCCGACCCGGAGAAGGCCGGCGTGCTGTTCGACTACCTGTCCGGCGTGGAGAAGCTGGACTACGTCGTCTGCCACCACGCCGAGCAGGACCATTCCGGCTCCATACCGCTGGTGCTGGAGCGCTATCCCGGGGCCAAGGTCGTCACCAATCCCAAGTGCAAGGAGCTGCTGACCGCTCACCTGCATATAGCCTCGGACCGCATCATAGAGGTAAAGGACGGCGAGACGCTGGACCTCGGCGGCAAGACGCTGGAGTTCGTCTACCTGCCGTGGGTGCACTGGCCCGAGACCATGGGCACCTGGCTGCGCGAGGACCGCGTGCTGTTCTCCTGCGATTTCCTCGGCGCGCACCTGGCCTCCGGCGAGCTGTTCTCCGACGAGCAGTCGCGCTATATACCTATGAAGCGCTACTACGCGGAGATCATGATGCCGTTCCGCGCCAACATAAAGACCAACCTTGAGAAACTGGCGAAGTACGATATAGCCTTCATCGCTCCCAGCCACGGCCCGGTGCACCGCGACCCCAAGGCCGTCATCGGCCTGTACCACGAATGGGCGGTGGAAGGCCCGCGCAACAAGGCCCTGATCGCCTACGTCTCCATGCACGGCAGCACCTACATGCTGGTCAACCGCCTGGTATCCAGGCTGCAGGACGCCGGCATCTGCGTCGAGAAGCTCAACCTCGACCATTTCGAGGAGGGACGCGTCGCGATGGCCATGGTCGACGCCGCTACCATAGTTATCGGGACCCCCACCGTGCTGACCGGCCCGCATCCCAAGGCGGCCTACGCGGCTTACCTGGCCAACGCCCTGCGTCCCAAGGCCAAGTACCTTTCGGTTATCGGTTCCTTCGGCTGGGGCGGCCGCGCCGTGGAGAACCTGGCCGCCATGCTGCCCAACGTGAAGGCCGAGATCCTGCCTCCGGTGATGATAAAAGGCATGCCCGGCGAGGCCGAGTTCGCCAAGATCGACGAACTGGCCGCCGCCATAGTCTCCCGCCACGCGGGCCTGCCCGGCTGCGGGCTCTGAACGGGGGGGGGGCGCCCCCCCTTGAAATTTCGGGTTTCGTCTGCTAGACTCTATTTACGATGACCTGCTTTTCCAGTTTCCCCCGCGGGGGAAGGGTGGAAGACAGGATAAGTTTTTTTGGGGCCGCTGGCTCCCGTTCTCGCAGGGGGATATATGACGGATAATCAGAATAGCAGGAAGAAAGCGCTCATCATCTCGGTCCTGGCCTTCCTTCTCGCCGGCGGCGGCGTGTTCCTCTTCTTCGTGATACAGGGCTCCAACGACCTCACCGGCGCCAATAAGAAGAACTTCTACTATGGCAGCGCCGCTCGCGGCGCGGCCACTTCCTTCTTCAAGTTCCTCGGCTTCGACTCTCTGGAACCCATGACGGCCGGCACCAAGGAACGCCCGCGCCTGGCCATGTACCCTGAACTCGCGGAGAAGGGCGGCTCCGGAGACGGCTCCGCCTCGGCCAAGGCAGACGATCCGCTTTCCGACTGGGGCGGCGTGAAGGGTTCGGGCAGGGGCGGCGGTTCCGCTTCTCCCACCTCCGTGCCCAGAATGTCCGGGGCCGGCCTTTCCGGCGCCGGCGGCATTTCGGGCGGCGGTTCCAAATCCTCCGGCGGTATTTCGCGCTTCGGCGAGGGTTCCGACGCCGGCAACGTGAAGGTGTCCGGCAAGTCGCTGGCCATGGCCGGCCAGGGGGCCTCCGGCAAGGGCGCCCTCGGCTCGCTGCAGAACGCCCGCGCCCTGCTGGGCGAAGGCCTGCGCAGCGGCTCCGCCATGACGGCGCACAGCAAGTGGAACGCCAGTTTCGGCGTGGGCGGCGCGCGCGGCGGCAAGGAACTCGCCTACGGCGCCCGCGGCCTGGTGGACCTGGACAAGGTAAAGAGCGGCGAGATAGACAACCTCAAGACCACCGATATAAAGTCCCTCAAGACGCCCGAGGTGAGCCCGCTCAAGAAAGAGGACAGTTCCAACATGGTCAAGGACGACGCCTCCAAGAAGAGCAAGGCGGACGCCGAGGACACGATGAAGAAGGATATAGCCTCGGCGGTCACCCAGAACGCGGCGCAACAGCTCACCAGGGGCGGCACCAGCACGGATAACCCGGCAGTGTCCTGCGACGAGTCGGCCGGCCCCCAGACCGCCACCTGCTCCGCGGTGCTCAACTTCAAGTCGTCCAGCGATAAGAACATCACCTATACGCAGATGGGCAAGGACGGCGACGGCAACATCATATTGAAGGCCGACTACGTGGGAGAGGCGCAGGGCATAATGGAAGCCACCAAGGGCAGGGTGGTGCCTTATACCGATACCTGCTCCCCCATAGTGGTCAACCCGAAGACAGGCGAAGTGATATCGATGGGTACCTGGAGCTCCACGGAGAAGGTGGACGGGGTGGATGTAAAAGTTACGGAGCAGAACGCGGCCAAGTAACAGTTGCTCTTGACAAGTCAACTTTTGTCTGGTATAACATCACTGCGATTCAACTTTGACCTGAACGTCCCGGGGACTGTGTCAGGAAAAGTTCAGATTTATTTTTGTGGGCGGACGACGGGGATACAGGCGGGGTTATGATAAAAATCCAGAGCAGAAAATCCAAGTCGACGCAGTACGTGATAGGCGGGACCGTCGCCGTGGTGATACTCGGCGCCTGGATCTCCTTCCCGCTGATGAGCGGGTCCTCGATGGACGCCTCGGTGTCCAACGGCAACCCGTTCAAGTCCAAGGTAGTGGACATCACCACGCTGGGCAGCGACATCCCTTCCGAGGGCGGGGCTCCAGGCTCGCCCCTTTCCGGCGAGATGATAAACAACCCGGCCACCTCCGGTGAGAACATCGCTTCCTCGCTGTTCCAGTCCGGTCCTTCCGAAGAGGAGGCCCCCGCGGCCTCCACCCCGGGCGGCGCCGCTTCCGCCGACGCGAGCGCCCTGCCCGGCGGCCCTTCCGCCTCCGGCGCGGGCGGCGCCAAGAACTTCGGCAAACTCGC
>CALMZU010000357.1 GCA_937870775.1 uncultured Elusimicrobia bacterium | reverse complement strand
TCGAAGGCGTGCACTATGCGCTTCGCGAGCTCCTCGGCGCGCTCGAAGCTGGTGACAACTATGAAGTCGTCGCCGCCGATGTGGCCTATGAAGTCCTGCGAGTCCTCGTTCTTTATGGTCAGCTTCACCAGCAGGTTGGCGGTGGCCTTTATGATGCGGTCGCCGGCCTCGAAGCCGTAGGTGTCGTTATAGGCCTTGAAATTGTTCAGGTCCAGGTAGAGCACCGCGAACTGGCCGCCCTTGGCTATCTCGCGCTCGACGCGCGCCTGTATCGACGGGTTGCCGGGCAGTTTCGAGAGCGGGTTGGTGTCCAGCACCTGCTTGTTGCGCTTCAGTATCATCCTGATGCGGGCTATCAGCTCGTCGGTGTCCACGGGCTTTATCAGGTAGTCGTCTATGCCCATGCTCAGGCCCTTCAGCTTGGTGCGCTTCTCGCCGAAGGCGGTCACGATGATTATGGGTATATGGGCGAAGAGGGGGTTGTTCTTCAGGTCCTGGGCCACTTCCAGGCCGTCCTTGCGGGGCATGTTGTAGTCCAGCACTATGATGTCGGGGTTGGTCTCGAAGACGGCGGTAAGGGCCTCAACGCCGTCGTTGGCGGTGAACACCTCGAAGCCGGCGTACTCCACCATCTCCTTCATCAGCAGCAGCAGCTCGGTCTGGTCGTCGGCCAGCAGCACGCGGGGGCGGGCGGCCTTGGGCTGCTCGCCGGCGGGCGCTTCGGCCCGGTCGGCGCCGGTCTGCTCGGCTATCAGCTTCAGCAGCAGGTCGCCGGGGATGTCGCGCGAGACTATCTCGGGCAGGCCGGTCAGCACGCCGCGCTCCTGGTAGTTCTCCAGGCGCAGCGCGCTAAGCACTATGATCGGTATCTCCGCGGTGTCGGCGGAGTCCTGCATCTCCTCCATCACCTCGAAGCCGTCCTTGCGGGGCATCATCAGGTCCAGCAGCAGCGCGTCGGGCTTGTCGGCGTGCAGCCGCTCCATCAGTATGAGGGGGTTGTTGACGACCAGCGCGCGGTAGTCGTTGGCCTCGAGGAACATCTTCACGAGGTCGGAGAACTCGGTGTCGTCGTCGGCCACCATCACGACGGGCTGGCGGCCGGGCTCGCGCGGGGCCGCCTTGGTGAGCGCGGCCTTCAGCGCCTCGAAGTCCACCGGCTTGGTCAGGTAGCCGCGCACCTTCGGCGAGGGGCCGGTGACCACGTCGGTCTTGGCGGTCTGCGAGAAGACTATGATCTTCTGCGCCTCGGTGAAGGGGTTCTTCTTCACCTCGTTTATGAAATCTATGGGGTTGAAGGCCTGTATCAGTATGTTGAGTATGACCAGGTCGGGCTTCCAGTTCTGTACCGCGGTGATGGCCTGCTGGTAATTGCCCACGGTCTGGGCCATGTAGCCGTGCTGTTCCAGGAAGGCGGTGAGCTTGGCCGAGGCGGCCGCGTCGGTGTCCACCAGTAGTATTTTCTTGCCGTTGTCCGCGTCCATGTTCTGATTCTACCATTTAGAGGCCTTAATTTTAAGGCGCGTCCGGCGGATAACGTAGAAGGCGCGTAAAAATGTAGAATAGGCCTATGCCGGAGCGCGACGAGGAATACTGGCGTTACGCGCAGGTGGGCCTGGAGCTCACCGGCGCCGTGCTGCTCGGTTTCTGGGCCGGCTACGAGCTGGACAAGCGGTTCGGCACCGCGCCCTGGCTGATGCTGGGCGGCGCCGCCGCCGGCCTGGCCGCCGGAGGCTACGTGGTGCTGCGCGAGATACTGCCCGGCAAGGAGGGCAAATGATAGGAAGCCCTCTCTCCGCCCTGCTGTGGGGCGCGGCCGCCGGCTGCGCCGCGGGCCTGGCCTCGCGGCTGGCCCTCAAAAGGGCGCTGCGCTCGTCGAACGCCGTGTTCTTTTCCGTGTTCGCGGGCGGCATACTGTTCAGGCTGGCCGCGCTGTTGGCGGCGCTATGGCCGCTGCGGCATGAAAGATGTATAATAATTGCCGTATTCGCCGCCGCGATGATAGCGGCGCAGACTTCTTTCGAGCTGTTTCCGCTGAAAAGAAATGGGACTGAAAGAAATAATTGAGCATCACGTTCTGGACCATATCTGGTCCAGGCTGGCCTTCGGCCCGCTGAGCCTGCCCATATCCAAGCACCTGCTGATGATGGGCATCGCCTCGCTGATACTGCTCGTCGTCTTCCCGCTCCTTATACGCAGCCGCTCCGCCGCCCTGGCGCCGTTCCGCGCCATGGTGGAGGTCATCTTCCTCTTCATCCGCGACGAGATAGTGCTGCCGAACCTCGGCCCCAAGGGCGCGCCCTACATGGGCTACTTCGCCACGCTTTTCTTCTTCATCCTCGTCGTGAACCTGATAGGCCTGGTGCCCTACGGCGCCACCGCCACCGGCAATTTGGCGGTCACCGGCGGCCTGGCGCTGATCTCCTTTATCGTCATCAACTTCACCGGCATGAAGGAGCAGGGCGTGCTGGGCTACTTCGCGCACCTGGTGCCCAAGGGCGTGCCGGTCTGGCTGTACCCTATCCTTTTCCCCATAGAAGTGCTGGGCCTGTTCATAAAGGCCGTGGCGCTCTGCATCCGTCTTTTCGCCAACATGCTCGGCGGGCACATAGTCATACTCTCCTTCATCAGCTTCATCTTCATCTTCGGCTCGCTCGGCGCGGCCGTCGGCTTCGCGGTGGCGCCGGTGTCGGTGCTGCTGGTGCTGTTCATGATGTGCCTGGAGCTGTTCGTCGCTTTCCTGCAGGCCTATATCTTCGTGTTCCTTACGGCGATATTCACCGGCATGGCGATGCACCCGCATTGAGCGGGGCGTTTTTGGTAATTCAACGGAGGTAGTTGCAATGAACGAAACGATGTTTATCGGTCTCGGCTACATAGGCGCCGGCATTGGCGCGGGTCTGACGCTGATCGGCGCGGGCCTCGGCATCGGCAAGATCGGCGCCAGCGCCCTCGAGGGCCTGGCCCGCCAGCCCGAAGCCGGCGGCGCGCTGCGCACGAACATGATCATCGCCGCGGCCCTCATCGAAGGTCTCGCGTTCTTCGCGCTGGTCATCTCGCTGCTCGCGGTGATGAACTTCTCCGCGCCTAAGGCCCCGGCTGCCCCGGCCGACGCGGCCCAGGCCCAGCCGCTGCACTAATTCCGCCGCGGCCCGGCGCGTGAACGCGCGCCGCGGCCGGCGGGAGGAGCCCCTATGGAAGCGCTGATAAGGCCCGAACTGGGCCTGACATTCTGGACGGTGGTCTGTTTCCTGCTGCTGGTGCTGCTGCTGTCCAAGACCGCGTGGCGCCCGCTGCTGCAGGCCGTGGAGGAGCGCGAGCGCGCTCTCAAGCACGACCGCCAGGCGGCCGAGACCGCCCGCGCCGACGCCGAGAAGGCACGCGCGGAACTGGACGCCAGGCTGGCGCAGCTCAAGGCCGAGATACAGGGCCGGATGGACGAGGCCCGCGCCGCGGCCGAGCGCGAGAAGGACCTGATAATCGACGAGGCCCGCAAAAGCGCGGCCGTCATCGTGGAGTCCTCCCGTCGGGAGATAGAGGCGCAGAAGGCCGAAGCCGCCCGCGACCTCAAGAACAAGGTGGCCGAGCTTTCCGTGCTGGCCGCCGAGCACATACTGATGAAGCAGCTGGACCACCGCGCCAACTCCGACCTCTCGTCGAAATATCTCGCCGAGCTGGAGAAGGAGAGGCCGGACCTGAAGCTGGGGGCCTGATGGACGCCGCCGCGAAGACCTTAGCCAAACGCTACGCCAGGGCCTACATGGACCTGCGCGGCGCGTATTCCGCCGCCGCCGGGAAGGCGGCCGAGGCGAAGCTGGAGGGTCTGCGGCTCGTCTTCGAGGTGGCCCGCCCGCACATGAAGGCGCTGACCCATCCGGCGGTGAACGCCGCGGTGAAGCTGGAAGTGCTGGCCAGGCTGCTGCAGAAGCAGGAGGGCCCGGCGGTGAAGTTCGCCGCGCTGCTGGTGAAGGCCGGCCGCTTCGGCCTGCTCGAGGACGTGATGGCCGAGTGCCTGCGCCTCAACGACGAGTTCTGCGGCGTGGTGCGCGCCGAGGTGTACAGCCGCTACCAGCTCTCCGAGGGCGGCGTTAAGAGGGGCACCGCGCTGCTCGAGGGCGCGCTGGGCAAGAAGGTTGCGCTGCGGCAGGTCATAGCCGAGCGCGTGATAGGCGGTTTCGAGGTGAAGGTGGGCGA
>CALMZU010000356.1 GCA_937870775.1 uncultured Elusimicrobia bacterium | reverse complement strand
GTGGCTCGGCGGCACGCTGACCAATTTCGAGACCCTGCGCAAGTCCCTCAAGCGCCTCGAGGAACTCGAGAAGTACGAGACCGACGGCCTGTTCAAGGTCATGAGCAAGAAAGAAGTTTCCCGCCTCTCCAAGGAGAAGGCCCGCCTGGTGAAGCTGATGAGCGGCATCCGCAACATGCGCACGCTGCCCGACATCATGTTCATCGTCGACCCGATAGAGGAGGCGAACGCCCTTAAGGAAGCCCGCCGCCTGCACATCCCCGTCGTGGGCGTCTGCGACACCAACTGCGACCCCGACATGATCGACTGGCCGATACCCGGCAACGACGACGCCGCCCGCTCGATCAGGCTGTTCTGCGCCACGATGGCCGACGCCGTGATAGACGGCCGCGCCGAGGCCGAGGCCGAGAAGGCCGCCGCCCAGCAGTCCGCGCAGGAAGCCGCCGCCCTCCCCGCCGGGGAGCAGGCCGCCGAGACCGCCGAGGCGCCCGTCGCCGAGCCGGCCCCGACCCAGGAATAATACCTTTCCTGAACCAGGGGGCGCGGCTTTTACGCCGTGCCCCCTTTTTTAACGATTGACCCAGTACCAAGGAGAACCTAACATGGCAATAACCAGCGAACAGGTAATGACCCTCAGGAGCCAGACCGGCGCGGGCATCATGGACTGCAAAGGCGCCCTCAATGAGGCCGGCGGCGACATCGCCAAGGCCGTCGAGCTGCTGCGCAAGAAGGGCCTGGCCGGCCTCGCCAAGCGCGCCGGCCGCGCGATGAAGGAAGGCATAGTGGCCGCCAAGACCTCCGCCGACGGCAAGACCCATTCCCTCCTCGAGATCAACTGCGAGACAGACTTCGTCGCCAAGAACCCCGACGTGGTCGCCTTCGCCTCCGCGCTGGCCGCCGACATGCTGACCGACGCGACGCTGGCCGACCCGGCCGCGAGCGACAAGGCCAAGGAGCGCATGCAGGCCGTCGCGATGAAGACCGGCGAGAACATGGCTATCCGCCGCGGCGTGGTCTATTCCCCCGCCGCCGGTTCCGTCTCCAACTATTACATCCACTCCGACAACCGCAAGGGCGCGATCGTCGAGCTGGCCTTCGACGGCGACCTCGCCAAGGCGCAGGCCGACCTCGAGGCGATGGCGAAGGAGCTGTCGATGCAGGCCGTCGCGATGAACCCCAAGTACCTCAGGCGCGAGGACGTCCCCGCCGACGTCGTCGAGAAGGAGCGCGAGATCTACCGCGCGAAGACCGAGAAGGACGAGGAAGAGGCCAAGGCCCGCGCCGAGGCTTCCGGCAGGCCTTACAAGACCAAGCCCGCCGAGGCGCTGGCGAAGATGCTGGAAGGCCGCGTCAACAAGTTCTACCAGGAGTGCTGCCTGGTCGAGCAGGCTTCCATACGCGACTCCAAGCTGACCGTCACGCAGACGCTCAACAACCTCGGCGCCAAGCTCGGCGGCAAGGTCTCCGCGAAGCGTTTCCACTGCTACATCGTCGGCGTGGAGTAAGCGGTCCCCGCGTCCGCATCCCCCGGGAGCCGCGAAGAGAACTTCGGGCTCCCGGTTTTTAAAATACGGTCAGGAGGTAACATGTACAAGCGCGTGCTGCTGAAACTTTCCGGAGAGGCGCTGGGCACCCCGGGCGACTGCCGCTCGATAAGCCCGGCCTCGCTGACCTATATCGCCAGGGAGATCGCGAAAGGCCTGAAGCGCGGCACGCGCCTGGCCATCGTGATAGGCGGCGGCAACATCTGGCGCGGCGCCCGCGACGGCAACGGCATGATAGACCGCGTCACGTCGGACAACATGGGCATGCTGGCCACCATCATCAACGCGATGGCGCTGCAGAGCGCGCTCGAGCACGAGGGCGTCTCGACCCGCGTGCAGACCTCGATACAGATCTCCCAGCTCGCCGAGCCTTTCATCCGGCGCCGCGCGCTGCGGCATCTCGAGAAGACCCGCGTCGTCATCTTCGCCGGCGGCACCGGCAACCCGTACTTCACCACCGACACCGCGGCCGCGCTGCGCGCCGCCGAGATCGGCGCTGACGTCATCTTCAAGGCCACTCAGGTGGACGGCGTCTACACCGGCGATCCTAAGAAGGACCCGAAGGCGAAGCTGATAAAGGACATCACCTACATGTCCGCTATCAACCGGGGTCTGAAGTTCATGGACGCCAGCGCGCTGACGCTGTGCATGGAGAACAACATCCCGATACTGGTGTTCAACCTGCACACGGCGGGCAATATCAAGAAGGCGCTCTCCGGCCGCCGCGTCGGGACGCTGATAAGGCAGGGCTGACATGAAGGACCTCGTGCTTGAGGCTATAGAATCCCACCGCGCGGCCGCGGCCGCGCTGGCCGCCGACCCCTCCGGCCTGCGCGCCGTGGCGGACCTGGTCGTGGCGGCGCTCCGCTCCGGCGGCAAGGTGCTGCTCTGCGGCAACGGCGGCTCCGCCGCCGACAGCCAGCATTTTGCGGCCGAGCTCGTCGGCCGTTTCCTGAAGGAGCGCCGCGGCCTGGCCGCCGTCGCGCTGACCACCGACACCTCCGCCCTCACCTCGATAGGCAACGACTACGGTTACGACCGCGTCTTCGAGCGGCAGGTGGAGGCCCTCGGCCGCCCCGGCGACCTGCTGGTGGCCATTTCCACTTCGGGCTCCAGCGCCAACGTGCTGAAGGCCGCCGTGAAGGCGCGCGCCGCCGGCATGAAGGTGGCGGGGCTTTTCGGGGCCAAGCGCGGGACGATAGCGGAGCACTGCGACGCCGCCTTCTTCGCCCCTTCGCAGGAGACGCCGCGCGTGCAGGAGCTGCACGGCCTCGCCGTGCACGTCATCTGCGCCGTGGCGGAGGAAGAGCTCTGCCGTTAGGCGGACCTTCCCCCCGGCCTGCAACTTGCATATAAATATAATATAATTACCTCTTGCGGAGGCGGCCCCGGCCGCGCCCGCGCGCATATACAGGAGGGCGGTATGTCATCGATGGAAGAGATAATTTCCGAAGGCGAGCTCGAGATGATCGAGAAAGTGGACAAGTTCAAGCGCGAACTCACGTCGCTGCGCACCGGCCGCGCCAACCCGCAGCTGCTGGACACCGTTTACGTCGAGTATTACGGCGCGCGCGTGCCGCTGAAGCAGGTGGCCGCGGTATCGATCCCGGAACCCCGCACCCTCGAGGTGCGCCCCTGGGACGCCGGCGCCGCCGACGCCGTCGAGGCCGAGCTGCGCAAGGTGGACTTCGGTTCCTCCCCCAGCCGCAACGGCAACGTCATACGCATAAACCTGCCGCCGATGACCGAGGACCAGCGCAAGAAGATGGTGAAGGTCGTGCACAGCATGGGCGAGGACGCCCGGGTGCAGGTCCGCAACATCCGCCGCGACGCCCTCGAGAAGGTCAAGAAGGCGCAGAAGTCCGCCGAGATCTCCGAGGACGACGCCAAGCGCCACGAGGACGCGGTGCAGAAACTGACCGACTCCTACGTGAAGTCGATAGACGACATCGTGGCCGCCAAAGAGAAGGAACTCCTGACCATCTGAACCATGCCGGCCGAGACCCTGGACCCCGCGCGCCTGCCCGCCCATGTAGCAGTGATCATGGACGGCAACAGGCGCTGGGCCCGGAGCCGCGGCCTCCCCGCCGTGGCCGGCCACAAGGCCGGGGTGGACTCGGTGCACGCCGTGGTCCGCGCCGCGAGCCGCGCCGGGATAAAAGCCCTCACGATATACGCCTTCTCCACCGAGAACTGGAGCCGTTCCAAGCTGGAGGTCGGCGCGCTGATGGTGCTGCTGCGGAGCACGATACTCTCCTACGCCGACGAACTGGACCGCGAAGGCATCAGGCTGGCTCTGTCCGGCCGGATAGAGGACCTGCCCTCCCCCGCCCGCAAGGCTCTGCGCGCCGCCGAGGAGCGGCTGAAGGGCAACAAGGGGATGGTCCTCAACATCGCCCTGAACTACGGCGGCCGCCAGGAGATAGTGGATGCCGTGAACCGCGCGCTGGCCTCGGGCGCCAGCCGCGTCGACGAGGCCGCGCTGTCCGCGCTGATGTACTCCCCGTCGCTGCCCGATCCGGACCTGCTGATACGCACCTCCGGCGAGATGCGCATCTCCAATTTCCTGCTGTGGGAGACCGCCTACAGCGAGTTCTACGTGACCGACACCCTTTGGCCCGATTTCAGGGAGAAGGAATTCAACGAGGCGCTGCTGGAGTACCAGCGGCGCGAGCGAAGGCGAGGTAAATAAATGCTGCTACCCAGAGTACTGACCGCGTTGTTCGGCATCCCGGTGGTGCTGTTCCTCATCTATTCGGGCGGCCCTGCCTACGCCGTCTTCGTGCTGACCATCATCGCCGTCTCGCTCTACGAGTTCGCCACGCTGATGAAGCTGGGTTCCAAGCCCGTTCAGCTCCCGACGCTCTACGCCTTCGGCCTGCTGATCCCCGCGGCGCTGTACTTCGACCGTTATTCCAGCGCTGCCGCCGGCGGCGACAACTTCACCGGCTTCGTCCTCGGCCTTACCGTGATCGGCGTGATGTGTTACGAGCTCTTCACCGAGAAAAAGTACCTCGAACGGATAGGCCTTACGCTGCTCGGCCTGTTCATGGTCTCCTGGTGCCTTTTCCACCTCGTCGCGATACGCGACCTGCAGCCGGCCGGCTTCGCGCTGACGCTGCAGCTGATAATCACGGTCTGGGTGATGGACACGGCCGCCTATTTCATGGGCCGCTCGTTCGGCCGCAGGCAGCTCTCGACGATAAGCCCGAAGAAGACCTGGGAAGGCGCCGCCGCCGGCTTCATCGCCTCCGTGGCGACGGCGATGCTCATAGGCCACTTGAGCGGCGCTCTGTCCCTCGCCTTCTCCGCCGGCGCCGGCGTGCTGATCGGCATATTCGGCCAGGTCTCCGACATAGCCGAGTCGATGATAAAGCGCGCCGTCGGCGCGAAGGATTCCTCCAACCTGCTGCCCGGCCACGGCGGCATGCTGGACCGTTTCGACTCCTACATCTTCCTCGCGCCGGTGATCTATTACTACGCGGTGTTCGCGCTCTGACATGAAGAACCTCGTGATCCTGGGCTCCACCGGCTCCATCGGCGCCAACGCCGTGGCCGCCGCCGCCAACCTGGGCAAGGGCTGGCGCGTGCTGGGCCTGTCGGCCAATTCCAGCGTGGACGCCCTGCTGGCCCAGGCGAAGAGGGCCCGCCCGGCTTACCTTTCCGTCTTCGACCACGCCGCCTGGAAAGAACTGAAGGCCCGCGCCCCGCGCGGCGCCAGGGTGCTCCCTCCCGGCGTCGAGGGCCTCGCCGAGATGGCCTCGCTGAAAGAGGCCGACATCGTCCTTAATTCCGTCACCGGCGCCGTCGGCTTCACGCCGCTACTGGCCGCGATACGCGCGTCCAAGCACGTAGCGCTCGCGAACAAGGAGCCGATGGTGATGGCCGGCGAGCTGCTGATGCAGGAGGCCGAGCGCTGGCAGGCGAAGGTGCTCCCGGTGGACTCCGAGCCGTCGGCCATATTCCAGTGCCTCGCCGGCGTAAAACCCGGCGCTTACGACGCCGCCGTGCGCCGGATATTCCTTACCGCCTCCGGCGGGCCCTTCTACTCGTACAAGGGAAGCCTCTCGAAGGTGACCCCCGCCCAGGCGCTGAAGCACCCGCGCTGGAGCATGGGCCCCAAGATCACCGTCGACTCGTCGACGCTGATGAACAAGGGCCTCGAGGCCATAGAGATAAAGAACCTTTTCTCCGTCCAGCTCCGGAAGATACAGGTGCTGATACACCCGCAGTCCGCGGTGCATTCCGGCGTGGAGTTCTCCGACGGCTCGGTGCTGGCGCAGATGTCCAACCCGGACATGCGCCTGCCGATACAGTACGCGCTGACCTGGCCGGACCGCGCCCCGTCGCTGGCCGAGCCGCTGGATTTCTACAAGCTCGCGCGCCTCGATTTCGCCAAGCCCGACTTCCGCCGCTTCCCGTGCCTCGAGCTCGCCTACGAAGCGGCCGGCAAGGGCGGCATATACCCGGCCGTGCTCAACGCCGCCAACGAGGTGGCCGTCGAACGGTTCATCGCCGGCAGGCTGCGCTTCACAGATATCCCGGTCGTGGTGGAGAAGACCATGTCCGCCTGCCGCGGCGGCGGCGGACGGCTTACCCTGGCCGCGGCCGTAGAGGCCGACGGCTGGGCCCGCGAGAAGGCGTCGGCGGTGGCCGGCGAAAAGAGGTTAAAATGATCGTATCGATAATCGCTGTACTGTTCACCTTCGGCCTCGTGATCTTCCTTCACGAGTTCGGCCATTTCATCGTCTGCAAGCTTTCAGGCATAAGGGTGGAGGCCTTCTCGTTCGGCTTCGGCCCCGAGCTCTACGGCCGCACCAAGGGCGACACCCGTTACTCGCTGCGCGCGGTGCCGCTCGGCGGCTACGTCAAGCCCGCCGGCGAGAACATCGACGAGGTCTCCGGCGCGCCCGACGAATATTTCGCCAAGCCGTGGTACACCCGTTTCGCCGTCGTGCTGGCCGGCCCGCTGATGAACTACCTGCTGGCCTTCGCCCTTTTCGCCGGCGTGATACTGGCGGTCGGCGAGCCCGTCCCCTCCACCGAGGCGCTGATAGGCGACATCTCGCAGGGCTTCCCCGCCGACGTCGCGGGGCTCAAGGGCGGCGACCGCGTGCTCAGGATCGACGGCGCGCCGGTGGCCGGCTGGGCCGAGATGGCCGCCGCTATCTACGCGAAGCCTGAGAAGGAGATAGCGCTGACCTACAGCCGCGGCGGCGCCGAAGCCACGGTGAAACTGAAGCCCCGCGCCTCCGCCGACGGCGGCAAGACCCGCGGCGTGATCGGCATCTCCCCCGCGGTGGCCTACAGCCGCGTGCCGCTGATGAAGGGCCTGGCCATGGGCGCCCACCAGTGCTGGTTCTGGACCGCCTTCACGGTGAAGACCCTGGCCTCCAACATCTACCACCGCGAGAAGCCCGACCTCGCCGGGCCCATAGGCATAGTGAACATCGTCAGCAAGGCCGCCCATACCGGCATGACCGACCTGGTGTTCCTCATCGGCCTCATCTCGGTGGCCGTGGGTTTCTTCAACCTGCTGCCGATACCGCTGCTGGACGGCGGCTGGATGGTGCTGTTCCTCGCCGAGGGCGTGTTCCGCCGCAAGATAACCGGCGACTTCATGAAGTACGTCAACGGCGCCGGCATAGCCCTGCTGCTCTCGATCTTCCTGTTCGCCACCTACAGCGACATCATGCGCCTGGTGGCCTCGCATTCAGCCAAGAAGGCCGCCGCCGCCCAGGCGCAGACGGCCCCGGTGAAATAACATGGCCTGCTCCTGTCACTCCAAGCCCCGCAAGACCCGCACCGTCAAGGTCGGCCGCTATTCCATAGGCGGCTCGAGCCCGGTCTCGGTGCAGAGCATGTGCAATACCGACACCCGCGACCTCAAGGCCACCGTCGACCAGATACGGCGCCTGGAGGACGCGGGCTGCGAGATCATACGCGTGGCCGTCCCCGACATGCAGGCCGCCGAGAACCTCGGCCGCATTAAGGCCGCGATCGGCATCCCGCTGGTGGCCGACATCCATTTCGACTGGCGCCTCGCCGTGGAGGCCGTGCGCCAGGGCGTCGACAAGGTGCGCATCAACCCGGGCAACATCGGCGAGAAGGACAAGGTCAGGGCCGTGGTGAAGGCCTGCAAGGCCGCCGGCGTGCCGATACGCATAGGCGTCAACGCCGGCTCCATGAAGTGCCTCAAGGAAGGCCAGTCCCCCCGCTGGACCTCCTACGAGTGGGCGAAGCGCATGGTGAAGGAGGCCCTCGACGAGGCCCGCACCCTCGAGCGCCTGGATTTCCATGACATCGTGGTGTCGCTGAAGGCCGACGACATTGAGCGCACCGTGATGGCGAACACCCTGTTCGCCGCCAAGTCCGACATACCGCTGCACCTCGGCGTCACCGAGGCCGGCAGCTTCCTCGCCGGCACCGTGAAATCGTCGCTCGGCATAGGCCTGCTGCTCTCCCAGGGCATAGGCGACACCGTGCGCGTCTCGCTGACCGAGGACCCGGTGATGCAGGTGCGCGCCGCCTACGAGATACTCAAGAGCCTCGGCCTGCGCCATTACGGCCCGGACCTTATCTCCTGCCCCACCTGCGGCCGCTGCCAGGTGAACGTGGGTAAGGTGATACACGAGCTCGAGGACCGCATCTATTCCGACCGCGCGCTGCTCAAGAAGGCCGAGGGCCTGAAGATAGCCGTTATGGGCTGCGTGGTCAACGGCCCCGGCGAGGCCCGCTCCGCCGATTTCGGCGTGGCCGGCGGCAAGGGCAAGGGCGTCTGGATAGAGAAGGGCAAGCAGATAAAGGTGGTGCCCGAGCGCGAGTGGGTCAACGAGGTGATCCGCAAGATAAGGAGCGCGAAATAAGCCGCCTCGGCAGAGGGCCCCGGGAAGGTTTCCCGGGGCCCTTTTTTTTGGCACTTCCCGGCGTCTTTTTTGTTAGAATCCTATTTATCCGGCCGCAGCGGCCGCAAGGAGAACATTGATGAAACCCAACGACTTTATAAAGTTCATGGATAAGGCGAAGATGTACGACCTTACCCAGCCCCTCAGCGTGCACACCCCCCCGTGGCCGAGCTATATGCCGTTGCAGGTGCAGTACTTCAAGCGCATCGCCGGCGCGCACATGGGTCAGGGCGCCAACGGCCAGATCATCACCACCTCCAACCACGTGGGCACCCACATGG
>CALMZU010000355.1 GCA_937870775.1 uncultured Elusimicrobia bacterium | reverse complement strand
ATGGCCAGGCCTTCCACCGGCGCGGCGAAGGCCGTGTCTATGGCGCGCCGGGCCGTGGCGGCGGTCATGCTGCGGCCGGTGACCTCGCCGGCCTGGCAATAGACGCAGCGGTGGTTGCAGCGCTGCGTCAGCACCAGTATGTGCAGGCCGGGGCCGCGGCGCAGGTAATCGTTGGAGTCGTTCCAGTCGGCGGCCAGGCCTTCCATGTCCAGACGGGAGCGCATCAGCCCGGCCTCGCGCAGCCTGGCCAGCGCCGGGCCCTTCTTCAGCCGGCCAGCGGCGAAAAGGCGGAACTCCTCCGGCCGCAGCAGCGCCCAGCCGCCCATGCAGGCGGTCACCAGCACGCCGCCGGGCAGGCGGCGCCAGCTGAAAGGCGCGGGGCTGTTGTCTTCTGCTCTCATATGTGCCGGCTCGGGCCGGGTCTATATGATATAAAATCTTGACAATAGGACCGCTAAATACATTTAATTGATTGGCGGAAATACGCCAAATACACTCCGGAGATAAACAATGTCCATCGATATAGAAAAATCTTTGAAAGAGCTCGCCGCCCTCGGCGTCGACATGTACCATAAGGACTTCCTGCTGACCTGGGAGAAGTCCGACAAGGAACTGAAGGCCGTCTTCACGATAGCCGAACTCCTGAAGGAAATGCACGCGAAGAACATCGACACCTCGATGTTCAGGACCGGCCTGGCCGTGTCCAACTTCCGCGACAACTCCACCCGCACCCGCTTCTCCTTCGCCTCCGCCTGCAACCTGCTAGGCCTGGCCGTGCAGGACCTCGACGAGGGCAAGTCCCAGATAGCCCACGGCGAGACCGTGCGCGAGACCGCCAACATGATCTCGTTCCTGACCGAAGTGGTCGGCATCCGCGACGACATGTTCATCGGCAAGGGCCACACCTACCAGAAGGAAGTGGCCGACGCCCTCGACGACGGCTTCAAGCAGGGCGTGCTGAACCAGCGCCCCGCGGTGGTCAACCTTCAGTGCGACCTCGACCACCCGACGCAGACCATGGCCGACATGCTGTTCATAAAGAACCACTTCGGCGGCTTCGAGAACCTCAAAGGCAAGAAGATCGCGATGACCTGGGCTTACTCGCCCAGCTACGGCAAGCCCCTTTCCGTGCCGCAGGGCGTGATAACCCTGATGACCCGCTACGGCATGAACGTCGAGCTGGCCTACCCCAAGGGCTACGACCTGCAGCCCGAGACCATGAAGATCGCCGAGAAGCACGCCAAGGCCTCCGGCGGTTCCTTCAAGGTCTCCAACAGCATGGAGAGCGCCTTCAAGGACGCCGACATCGTTTACCCGAAGAGCTGGGGCTCGTTCCAGGTCATGGAGCGCCGCACCGCTCTGCTCGAGAAGGGCGACCACCCGGGCCTGAAGGAGCTCGAGAAGGAATGCCTTGCCGAGAACGCCAAACATATGGACTGGGAGTGCAACGACAAGATGATGGCTCTCACCAAGGGCGGCGAGGCGCTGTACCAGCACTGCCTGCCGGCCGACATCACCGACGTCAGCTGCAAGCACGGCGAGGTTTCCGCGAAGGTGTTCGAGAAGTACCGCATCGCCACCTACAAGGAAGCCGGCTTCAAGCCCTTCGTGATAGCGGCCATGATAACCGCCTGCACGAAGAAGAACCCGGCCCAGGTCCTCGGTGACCTGTACAAGGCCGCCCAGAAGCGCGTTCTGTAAGCCGCTTCGCGCAAAAAGAGCCGGGCCCCTTTCGGGGCCCGGTTTTTTTGCGCCCGGCTCCAGCGGCAGATTCAGATCTCTCCGGAACCGCCGCAG
>CALMZU010000354.1 GCA_937870775.1 uncultured Elusimicrobia bacterium | reverse complement strand
ATAGGCCAGTTCGCGACGCCGTGTTTTGCGAAGCGGCTCACTGCCAGGCCCCGCCAGGACTACTGGGAGTCGGGTCAGATCTTGATCTTGGCGATGGCGATGCTGACGAGGAGGAATTCGGCGGCGAGGACGACGGCGATGAGGGCGCCCCAGGCGAGGGGCACCTGGGTCATCAGCCAGGCGAAGACCGCCAGGCCCAGGGCGGCCAGCGAGGCCAGCCCGACGACGCGCCGGCGCGAGAAACCTATGTGCTCCAGCCGCAGCGCGAAATGGTCCTTGCTGCCGATGAACGGCGAGTGCCCGCGGCGCAGGCGCATCACCGAGACGAACAGCGTGTCGTAGATCGGCACGGCCAGGATGAACAGCGGCGCGTACACGCCCAGCGGGTTCACCGACGTGTACTTGGTCCCCATCGCTATCACCGCCAGCATGAAGCCGCAGAACAGCGCGCCCGAATCCCCCATGAAGACCTTGAACCGCCGCGACAGGTTATAGGGCAGGAAGCCAAGCGCCGCGCCGGCAAGCGAGGCCGAGGCGAAATTGACGTAGATCGACTCCGACGGGAAGGCTATCAGAAGGAAGCCGAAGGCCGCTATGGCCGCCTGCCCGGCGGACAGCCCGTCCATTATGTCTATCAGGTTGAAGGCGTTGGTCACGCCCACTATCCAGATCACGCTCAGCCCCGCCGCCACGTAATGCGGCTGTATGAAGCGTATGCGCAGGCCGTAGAGCACCACGAACACCGCCACCGCGAACTGCACCGCGAACTTGGTCTTAACGCCCAGGCCGTGCGGCTTGTAGACGTCGTCGATGAGGCCCAGCAGGAACATAACGCCGCCGCCCAGCAGGATCACGCGCAGGTCGTGGAGCGTGCCCGTCGGGAACGACGTGTAAAAACGCATTATGAGGAGCGACGCCGCGCAGGCCGCGAATATGGCCACGCCGCCGAAAAGCGGCGTGGGCACCTTGTGGGTCTTTATGTCGGTAGGACGGTCGAGGCGGCCGTAGCGCAGCGCCAGCGCGCGCAAGAGCGGCGTAAGGCCCAGCGACAGGAGCAGCGGTATCGCGAAAGCGAGCAGGTAAAGCCTGAAATTGTCCAGAAGGTCCGTCATATCCCCCCCGCCGGCCTCAGGCCAGCGCGGCCTTCCTCAGAGAGAGCCTCAGCCAGATTATCTTAAGCACGCCCTTCACCGCGTCCTTGTAATTTATCTTCTTGCCGTCCTGCCGCGAGCGCGAGGCGTACTTTATAGGCAGCTCCAGGAAGCGCAGCCCCATGAAGGCGGTCTTGCAGGAGAGCTCGGCCTCTATCTCGAAGCCGGTGGAAGAGACCTTCATCCGGCGCAAGAGCGGCGTGCGGAAGGCCTTGTAGCAGGTATAGGAATCGGTGACCTTCAGGCCGAAAAGCAGCCCGACGAGGAAGGTGAGGAACAGGTTGCCGGCCAGGTAGATATGGCTGTAGGTGTAGGTGCGGGCCGAGAGCATGCGCGAGCCGAACACCACGTCGGCGCGGCCTTCCTCTATGGGGCGGACCAGGTCCGGGATCTGCGCGGGGTCGTACTCCAGGTCGGCGTCCTGCACTATGACGATGTCGCCCGAGGCGGCGTTGAAACCGGTTATCAGCGCCCCGCCCTTGCCCTTATTGACCTCGTGCTTTATGAGCTTCAGGTCCATCGGGAACTCGCCGGCGGCTACGGCTTTTTCCAGCCATTCGCGGGTGCCGTCCCTGGAACCGTCGTCCACCACTATCACTTCCTTGTCCATGGGCACCGCGGCCACGGCCTTCAGCACGGCCGGCAGCGTGCGCATCTCATTATAGGAAGGGATCACTATAGTGGTCTTCATCGTTGAAATTATAACAAAAGAGGCCGCGCGCCCCAAATCCGGGCCGGGCGTGGCCATACCACGCGGCCTTTTTATATAATTATTAATAGCACTCAGGAGGTGCCTATGAAAGTACCCATGGTAGACATGCTTGCCGGCTATCCCCCGATAAAAGACGAGATAGAGGCCGCGGTAAAGAACGTTTTCGACAAGGCCCACTTCATACTGGGCGAGGACGTGACGAAGTTCGAGAAGGATTTCGCCGCCCATAACGGCGCGAAGTACGCCATAGGCGTGGCCAACGGCACCGACGCGCTGCGCATGGCCTACATAGCCAGCGGCATAAAGGCCGGCGACGAGGTGATAACCTCCCCTTTCACCTTCATCGCCACCTCCGAGACCATTTCCCAGATAGGCGCCGTGCCCGTGTTCGCGGACATCGACCCCGTCAACTACACCCTCGACCCCAAGTCCGTCGAGAAGAAGATCACCCGGAAGACCAAGGCCATAGTGCCGGTGCACCTGTACGGCATGCCCGCCGACATGGACGCCATCATGGCGATCGCGAAGAAGCATAACCTGATCGTCATCGAGGACACCGCCCAGGCTTTCACCGGCAAGTACAAGGTGAACGGCGGCGACTGGAAGTACCTCGGCAATATCGGCACCTGCGGCACGTTCAGCTTCTTCCCGGCGAAGAACCTCGGCGCGTTCGGCGACGGCGGCGCCATCACGACGAACGACGAGAAGGTCTACGAGACCCTGAAGCAGCTCAGGAACCACGGCAGCAAGGTGCGCTACCACCACGAGATGGAGGGCTACAACAGCCGCCTCGACACCGTGCAGGCCGCCGTCCTCGGCGTCCGCCTGAAGCACGTCGAGAAGTGGACCGAGATGCGCAACGCCGTGGCGGCCAAGTACGCCGAGCAGCTGCGCGAGGTCTGCACCGTGCCGGTGGTGCCGGCCAACTGCCGCCACTCGTTCAACTACTACACGATACGCTTCGACAGCAAGGCCAAGCGCGACAACGCGCAGAAGCACCTGACCGAGGTTGGCATCGCGAACCAGATCTACTACCCGATCGCGCTGCACCTGCAGGAGGCTTACGCGCACCTCGGCGGCAAGCGCGGCGACCTGCCGAACTGCGACAAGGTGATGGACACCGTGTTCTCGCTGCCGATGTACCCGGAGCTCACCGACGAGCAGATAAAGGCGGTGACCGACGCGGTGAAGGCCTCGCTGAAGTAACCGGCGGAGGCCGAACGGCGTCAAGGACACGCGGGCAGTACGCCGCGTGTCCTTCGCTGTAGGGGGCAGGCACAGCATGATCGATTTCTATTTCGCGCGCAAACTGGCAGGGACCTTCCTGTTCACCCGGAGGACCACCCCCCGCAGGTTCCTGAACCTTTGCCGCATCCTGTTCCAGCACTATGTGACCCGGCCGGCGGAAGTGAAAGGCAAGCCGGTCAGGCTCATTATCGACACCTGCAATCTCTGCAACCTGCGCTGCCCCCTGTGCCCCACCGGCCAGGGCAGGACGGAACGGGCCCGCGGGACGCTCGGCCTGGAGGATTTCAAGCGCATAATCGCCGAACTCGGCGACTGCCTCTACGAGGCCGACCTCTACAACTGGGGGGAACCGCTGCTGAACAAGGAACTGCCGGCCATGATAGCCTGCGCCTCCGCGGCCGGCGTCAGGACGACGATAAGTTCCAACCTCAACCTCCTCACCCCTGACACGGCCGAAGCCCTCGTAAAGAGCGGCCTGGACCAGATAACCGTTTCCCTCGACGGCACGGACCAGGAAAGCTACGGGAAATACCGTATCGGCGGGGATTTCTCCCGGGTCGCGGCCAACGTGAAGCTGATGGCGGACACGAAGGCCCGCCTGGGCTCGGCCACGCCGCATCTTGTATGGCAGTACCTGGTGATGGCCGGCACCGAGGCCGGTATACCGGAGGCGCGGGCCTCATGGAAAAAGCTCGGCTTCGACGAGCTGCACCTCCGGCCGGTGCGCTGCGACATGGCCGAGGAGATAAAGCTCCCCGACGCCGAGAAGATCTCCCGCACCTCCTCCTGGCTGCCCAAAGAGCAGGCGCTCAGCCGTTACGATTATTCCGGCGGCCGCAGCAAGACCTCCCCCTCCACCTGCCTGTTCCTCTGGACGCAGGCCGTGGTGCACTGGAACGGCGCCGTCACCCCCTGCTGCTCGATCTACGAGGAGTCGCACGATTTCGGGAACATGTTCTCCGACGGCGGTTTCATGGCCGTCTGGAACAACCGCAAGTACCGCATGGCGCGGGAATCGGTGGCCAAGATGGAGCCGTACGAGGGTCATGTCTGCTCGTACTGCATAAAGAACGGGTTCATAGATTACTAAGGGATACGGAGAGGACAATGAAGCTGGGACTCAACTGGGCGCTTTTCCTGCTTACCGCGGCGTCGTACGTCATATACCCCGTCTGGAACCTCCCGCTGCCCTGGTACTGGCAGTTCCTGACGCTCAACCTTTTCGTGCTGCTTTCAGCGGCGGCGCTCTACAGCCCGCTGAAGGAGGTCAGCCTGGACCTCTCGATACCGGAACTGAAGGAGATCTGGCCCGCGGTGCTCCTGGCCGCGGCGGCCGCGGCCCGCTTCTGGCTGCTGCCGCTGCCCACCGGCGGCGACGACCAGTCCCACGCGGGGCCGGCGGCCTGGTTCATCGGCCGGGTCTTCTCGGGCCTGGGCCTGGATGTAAGGCTGATGCCGCTCTTCACGCTGGCCGGGCTGGCGGCCGCGGGGGGCGTCATTTACGCCCTGCGCGGGCGCCTGAAACCTCCGCGCCCGGCGGCGGCCGCGGCCGCGCTGGCCGTAGCCGGCAACTTGTTCTTCCTGGCCGATATGGCGTTCGGCGCGGCCGACGCCGTAGGCCGGTACGACACGGTACTGCGCTATCCGCCGCTCAGCAAGTTCCTCTACAGCGCGGCCTACCTGCTGACCGGCCTGCACGAGTTCGGCCCACGCGCCGTGCAGTTCTCCTTCATCCTGCTCACGGCGGTCTGCGTGATACGGCTCCTGAGGTTCATGAAGGCCGACATCTCCCCGAGCTTCACCTACCTGCTGGTGGCCTTCTTCCCGACCTTCTTCAATCTTTCGATCAGCACGGAGCTTGAGGCCGGCACGGTGTTCTTCTTCGCCGCGGCCATCTATTTCTTCATCAAGGCCGTGGCCGGCGACTCGCGCGCGGATTTCCTTAAATGCGCCTTCTGGACGGCCTCGGGGTTCTTCTATAAGCAGCTGCCGCTGGGGCTTATGGCGGCCTATGTGCCGGCGCTGCTGGCGCTGGCCTGGTTCCGCCGCGAGAAGCGCGATATCTGCGTCTACGGCCTGAAAACGATAGCGATCCCGGCGCTGGTGGGCCTGCCGTTCATAGTCCTGGGCGTGGCTTATGACATACGCGGCACCGGCCTGATCTACTCCCGTTTCACGTCGGTATATTTCATGACGCTTTATCTCCGGACGCTCTACTGGACCTGCGGCGCGGCCGTAACGTTCATGCTGGCGGCCTCGGCCGCCGGCGCGCTGGTTCTCCGGCGAGGCTACACCACCTGGCTGATGCTGTATTTCTCCGCCGCCTATTACCTGCTCATCAGCGGTACGGAGGCCGTCGGCTTCATACGGCACGCGCAGCCGTTCTACATAGCGCCGGTATTCTTCCTCGCGCTGATGGCAGCCGGGATACGCTCGGCCCTGCCGCGCTTCGCCGTGCCCCTCGCGGCCCTGGCCCTCGCCCCGCTGATGTACCAGTCCGTTCTCGCGGCGGCCCCTTACCAGAGGAAAACGCTTTCCAACATGCACCTCGACTCCTACCCCTATTGGGACGCGGCAGGCTACCTGGCCAGGGATGACCGCCGGGGGCTCAAGATATACGCGCCCATGGAGGTCGAGCCCAGCCATTTCTACCTCGCGCAGCGCGGCCTGGCCGGCCGCATCGTCTGGGACCGGGACATCCCCCAGCCGTTCACGCCGGCTTCCGCCGCCGGGCATTTCCGTTCCGCGGGGCTGGACCGCATACTTCTGCCGGTCACCCCTTCCCCGGCGCTGAAAGAGGATTTTCCAGCGGCCGCGGCCGCGCTGAAGGCATCGGGCGAGTTCGAGACCGAGGCGGAATTCTCCTACCACGGCAGCGTCCTGGAGCTTTTAAGGCCGGTGAAGAAATGACCGGGGAGGCCTCAGCACGATGAACCTCAAGCCGGGAACGCGCCTGGCGGCGCCGGCGATACTGGGCGCGGCCTTCGTCCTGCGGGCGGCTTACTGCCTGCATTCCGGGAACGCGCTGATCTACCCCGACGAGCAGGTCTACCACGGCCTGGCGCTGCAGCTGCTGGGCGGCGCGGACTGGGGGCAGCTGTTCCAGTACCGCGAGCCGCTCTACCCGGTCCTGGTCTGGCTGGTCTACAAGGTCACCGGCCCGCTCCCGCTCGCCGTGAAACTGCTGCAGGCGGCGCTCTCCTGCGGCGCGGCCTGGCTGCTTTACCGCTCCGCCCTGCGCCTCTTCGGCCGGCGGGCGGCGCTGTTCGCGCTGGCCCTGGCGGCCTTCTACCCTTTCACCGTTTTTTACGACGCGAGGCTGCTGCGCGAGAGCCTGCTGGTGCTGCTGGGCACGGCTTCGGTATGCGCGGCGCTGGCCCCCGGCGGTCTTACCGGGCGGCGCCTGGCCGCGGCCTCGCTGCTGGCGGGCATAGCCGCGCTGGCCAAGACGGTCTTCCTCTTCTACTGGCTGGCGCTTATGGCGGCGGCCCTGCTGCTGCGCCGGGCTTCCCTCAAATGGGCCCTGCTCTCGGCGGCGCTGTTCGCCGCGGCCGTCTCGCCGCTGGCCGTATCCAACTACCGGGCCTCGGGCTCGCTCTTCCTTACCCGCGGCCAGATGTTCAACCTCTACGCGGCGCTGGCGGAGCCGATGGACGCGCACGGAGCTCCCGACGAGAACGCCCGCCTCATGGCCATACCGGAGTACCGCGCCGGCATGGCGCTGCCGGAAGGGGACCGCGACGCCTATTTCTCGGCGCTGGTGCGCCGCGAGGTGAAGGAGCGCCCGCTCAATTTCGCCAGGATCACGGCCTGGCGCTTCGCCAAGCTGTGGCGGCTCTACCCTTACCGCGGCGTGGAATATTCCGCCGGGGCCTGGGCGCTGCTGGCAGCGGTGAGCCTGATGAGCGACGGCTGGCTCATACCGCTGGCGCTATGGGCGGCCTGGCGTCTGCGCGCGAGGGCGGCCGAGCTGATGCCGGCCTATGTTTACGCGGCGTCGCTCACCTTGATATACTCTTTATCGTGGAGCCAGATGCGCTACCGCCTGCCTATAATGCCTTTCTTCATACTGCTGGCGGCGTACGCGCTGCCCGGGCTGCTGGCCCGGGCCGGGCTGATCGGGGAAGAGAATGCTTAAGACGGATACGCTCATAATCGGCGGCGGACTGGCCGGCCTGGCCGCGGCAAAAGGCCTCGAAGGCCGCCGGGATTACCTGCTCGCCGAGAAAGAGATACGTCCCGGCGGGCTCGCGGCCACGCTGAAGAAGGGCGGCTACCATTTCGACTATTCCGGCCATTTGCTGCATCTGCGCTGGCCGGAGACGACCCGGCTGATACTCGGCGCGCTGGGCTCCAACTGCCGCCGCATAAAGCGCGACGCCCGCATATACGCCCACGACAGCTGGACCCCTTTCCCTTTCCAGGCCAACCTCTCCGGCATGCCGGACGGCGTGAAGGCCGAATGCGTTTCGGGTTTCCTGAAGGCCTACAACGCCGGCCTGGGCCGCCCGGCGCCGGACGGCGTCGAGGCCTTCGCCCCGTGGTGCCGCCGCGTCTTCGGCGCCGGCATATCGCGCCATTTCATGCTGCCCTACAACGCCAAGCTCTGGCAGCACCCGCTCTCCAGGCTTACCACGGAATGGTGCGCCCCTTTCGTGCCGGTGCCCCGCCCGGAGGAAGTGGTGGAAGGCGCCTACGGCCGCCCCAACAGCGGCATGGGCTACAACACCGTTTTTCATTACCCGAAACGCGGCGGCATAGGCGCGCTGTCCAACGCGCTGGCCGCGGGCTCGCGCGGCCTGAGGCTCGGCCTCGAGGTCACGTCGGTGGACCTGAAGAAGAGGATAGCGGAGGTGCGCCATTTCGGCCCCGTGCATTTCAGGCGCCTGGTAAACACCTCGCCGCTAGACGAGTTCGCCGCGATGTGCGCGGACGCCCCCGCCGCGGTCAGGCGCGCCGCGGCCAGGCTGCGCCACAACACGGTATACGTGCTGAACCTCGGCGTGAAAGGCGCGGTGCCGCCGCTGCACTGGGGCTATTTTCCGGGTTCCGGTTTCCCCTTCTACCGCGCCGGCATCGCCACCAATTTCTCGCCGGAACTTGCGCCGCGCGGCCGCGCCTCGTTCTACATAGAGATAGCCACGCCGGGCCGCGCGCTGGACCTGGCCTCGGCCGAAGAGGCATGCATAAGGGGCTTGGAGGCCTGCGGCCTCATAAAGAGCCCCGCGCAGGTGGAGGAGGCCATGTGGCTCAAGATCCCCTGCGCCTACGTCATATACGACGCCGACAGGGCCGCGGCCCTGCCGGAGATCTTCGGCTGGCTCAAGGAGCGCCGCGTCCAGTCCATAGGGCGCTACGGCTCGTGGAAATACTCCTTCATGGAAGAGAGCGTCAGGGAAGGCCTGGAGGCGGCCGCGAGGCTGCGCTCCGGCTGGTGACACGGTAAGGCATATGCTCAAGGCGGTCAAAAGGTCCATCTTCAAAGGTATACTTTCTTTCGCGGCGCTGGGACTGCTGGTACTGGGCGCCTCGGCGCTGTACGTGTTCTGGCTGCCCGACGTGACGCAGCTCAGGACGAAGAACCCCTCCGTCACGTCCTTCATGCTGATAAAGGAACGCCAGGCCGCGGCCAAGGGCCGCAAGCTGGGCCGCCGCATGGTCTGGAAGGGCTGGTGGCAGATCTCCCCCAACCTCAAGCACGCGGTGCTGATAAGCGAGGACCGCGGCTTCTACCGCCATCACGGCATAGACTGGGAGAGCACCCTCGACGCGGCCAAGCTCTACTGGAAGACCGGCAAGCCGCTGCGCGGCGGCAGCACCATAACGCAGCAGCTGGCCCGCAACCTCTACCTTTCCCCGTCGAAGAACCCGCTGCGCAAGATAAAGGAGATGCTGATAGCCCGCCGCCTGGAGAAAGCGCTGGGCAAGCGCCGCATCTTCGAACTGTACCTCAACGTGGCGGAATGGGGCAAGGGCATATACGGCGCCGAGGCGGCCGCGCAGGCCTATTTCGGCCGCGCCGCGGCCGACCTGACGCCTGAGGAGGCGGCCGCGCTGGCGGCCACGCTGCCCAGCCCGCGCCGCTACAACCCCGTAGGGGGCACCCGCTTCATGGAGCGCCGCAAGAGCCAGATCGTGGCCCGCATGCGCGCCTCCGGCTTCCTGCCGGACGAGACGGAGCCGGACGACATCGACGAGGCCTTCGACGTGATCACATCCACGGGGTCCGCGGACGAGCAGCAGGAGGAACCGCAGGATGAGCCGCGGGTGGAACTGAGCAGCTCGCCGGCCGAAGCCGCGCCGGCCGGGCAATAGGGCCCTTGCGCGGCGCCAACCGCGCTGTTAGACTATTTGGGGAGAAAAATATGAATACCAAGATCCTTGCCGTATCGGCGATGCTGCTGGCCGGCGCCGCCTCCGCCGGGGAATTCCCGATCACGGAGGTCTCCGTCGGCGATATGAAGTCCTCGCTTAAGGGCACGGCGCAGGAGCCGGCCGCGCGCGGTTCCGACGAGAACGAGCGCCTCTACCAGGCCGGCGCCGCCGCCCGGGCGAAGGTCCTGAAGGAAGGCCGCAAGTATTTCCTGGCCGAGAAGAAGCGCGCCAAAACCCAGTCGGCCTTCGCCACGCCCACGCCGGAAGGCCTCGCCAACCAGCAGGTCTACGCCCAGCTGCGCGAGAAGAACGCCGGTTTCGTCTCCAACGTGGCCTACTGGCAGGAGCAGGTGCGCACCCTGTACCCCCGCCTGACCTACGCGGTGAAGGTGAACGACCTGGCCACCGCCAACACGATACTGGGCCACATGCGCGACGACCATTTCGCGATAGAGAACGAGGTGGCGGCCATAGAGGACAACAACCGCAAGGCCCGCGCCTGGCCGCGCCAGCCCACCAACGAGGAGGAGTACCAGGCCGGCGCCGGCGAGCGCGCCTCCATACTGGCCCAGGCCGCGGCGGCCGCCGACCTAGAGGGACGCGGCGCCCCCGAGAACGCCTTCGTCTCCCCCACCCCGGCCTCGGTCACCAACAAGGCCCGCTACGAGGAACTGCGCGAAAAGAACGCCGGCTTCCTGCGCAATATCGAGTACTGGCGCAACCAGCTGCCGGCCAACCACGCCAACCTCAAGGAGGCCGTAGGCGTCAACGACCTGAAGACGGCCCGCATACTGCTGGACTACCTGAAGAAGGACAGCGCTGCGCTTACCAACGAGATACAGGCCGTGCAGAAGAACAACGACGAGGCCTCGCGCCTCTGAGCCGCGCCCGGCGCAAAAAGAAAAGGCCCCTTCCGGGGCCTTTTTCTTCGGCTGCGGCGCTAGTCCAGCGCCCCGGCCCCGCGCATGGCCTCCTTGAGCGGCGCCCGGCGCGCCTCGGAGAGCGGGGTCAGCGGCAGGCGCGGCTCGGGCCCGCACAGGCCCAGGAGCGAGACCGCGTACTTCACCGGTATGGGGTTGGTCTCGCGGAAGAGTTCCTTCACCAGCGGGAACAGGTCGTGGTGCAGCGCCGCGGCGCCGGTGACGTCGCCGTCGAGGAACAGCTCGCACATCCGGGCCGTCTTGGCCGGCGCCACGTTGGAGGCCACCGAGATCACGCCCCGCGCGCCAACGGACATCATGGGCAGGGTCAGTGAATCGTCGCCGCTCATCACCGCGAACTCGTCGTCGGCGCCGTTGATGATCTCGCTGACCTGGTCGAGGCTGCCGGAGGCCTCCTTGATGCCGACTATGTGGGAGAACCTGCGGCGCAGCCCCAGCGCGGTGGCCGGCAGCATGTTGACGCCGGTGCGCCCGGGGATATTGTAGAGGACTATCGGCAGCCGCGTGGCCTTGGCCAGCTCCGAGAAATGGGCGGTCATGCCCTCCTGCGTGGGCTTGTTGTAGTAGGGCACTATGGCCAGCAGCCCGTCGACGCCCAGGGCCGAGACCTTCTTCACCATCTCCACCGACTTCGCCGTGGAATTGGTGCCCACGCCGGGCATCACCGGCACCTTGCCGCGGGCGGCCGAGACCACGGTCTTTATGACCTGCAGGTACTCCTCCGGCGAGAGCGTGGCGGCCTCGCCGGTGGAGCCGCAGGGCACCAGCCCGGAAACGCCGTTCTCCAGCTGGAAACGCACCAGCCGGCGCAGCGCGGCCAGGTCCGCCTTCCCGTTGGCGAACGGGGTTATCAGCGCGGTATAACAGCCTTTCAGTTTCAGCATTCTATCTCTCCTTGGAAAACCATCCTGGCCGGGCCCTCTATGACGAGGTCCGAAGCTCCGCGGCCCTCCGGGTTCAGCCATACCTTGAAAACGTCGCCGCCGCGCGATTCCAGCCGCACCGGCGGCTTCACGCGCCCGTCGAGGGCCAGCGCCACGGCGCTGGCCGTTATGCCGGTGCCGCAGGCCAGCGTCTCGTCCTCGACGCCGCGCTCGTAGGTGCGCACCCGCACGGTGCCGCCGGACACCTTCACGAAATCCACGTTGGCGCCGCCGCGGCCGAAGGCGCGGTGGAAGCGCAGGGCGCGGCCGAGGCCGCGCACGTCGAGACGCTCCAGGTCCTTCACCGGGACCACGGCGTGGGGCACGCCGGTATCGAGGAAGTGCACCTCGCCCACGCCGGCCGGCCAGGAACCGCGGTGCCGCAGGCTGGCGCCGCGCACGTCGGGCATGCTCATGCGCACGCGCCCGCGGCCGGTCACCTCGGCCTCAAGGTCGCCGGCGGAAGTCCGCAGCGTGAAGCGCCCGGCCTTCGCCAGCCGGTTCGCGCGGGCCCACAGCGCCGAACAGCGCGAGCCGTTGCCGCAGAAAGCCTCGGAGCCGTCGGAATTGAAATAGCGCACCGAAACGGCGCCGCGGCCCGCCCCGTTGACGCAGAGCAGCCCGTCGGTGCCGGCCCCGGTGCGGCGCGAGCAGAGCTTGACCGCCAGCCGCTTCAGCGCGGCGGTGCCGCGGCGGCCGGTGATCAGCACGAAATCGTTGCCGGCGCCGGACATCTTCCAGAACTTTATTTTTTGCATGCGTCCTCCGGCTTAGCGGCGCGGACCTTGAGGAAGGACGCGGCCAGCGCCGACGTGAAAGGCCCGCCGCCGCGGGCCGCCTCGAAATAGGGAGCGGCCTCCGGCGCGCGGCCGAGAGAGTACAGCGACATCGCCTTTACCATGGACGCCAGCGGGTCGCGCGGAGAGGCCGCCAGTTCCGCGTCAGCCGCGTCCATGGCGCGGTGCGGCAGCCCGCCCAGGAGCAGGTAAAGCGCGCGCCTCAGCCTGAACTCCCTCGACGGGGCGCGGCGCAGGGCCTCGTCCATGGCCTGCACGGCGCGGTAATAGTCGCCCTCGCCGGCGCGGACGGCGGCCTCCACGTCTGGCCAGTCCGGCAGGCCGGGCGCGGCCTGCTCTCCCTTGCCGGCAATGAACAGGGCCTCGTCCCAGTCGCGCTTCCTGAGCATGCAGCGTGCGTACTCGCCCAGCGCGTCGGCGTCGCGGAAGTCCTGCAGTATGACGGCGCGCGAATAGTAGTCGCCGGCCTTGGTCAGGAAACCAAGCGCCGCGTAGGCGCGCGCCAGGCCGAGGTTGGCGCCGGCGTCGCCGGGCGCGCCTTTCAGCACGGAAGAGAAGAGCGGCACGGCGTTGGCCGGGAAGCCTGTCTGATTGTAGATCAGCGCCAGCCGGTACGCGAACAGGCCGTTGTCAGGGTAAAGCCCCAGCGCCACCTTGTAAAGCCCTATGGCCTTGTCCACCGAACCGGAGGACTCGTAGCAGCGGCCCATATAGCCGTAGGCCTCCTCGCGCAGCGCGGAGGAGGGCTTCTCGGCGAAGAAGGAGGCGCCGAGGTCAAGCACGGCCGGGCAGTCGCCGCGGCCGAAGGCGTCCGACATGCCGGACAGCAGTCCGGCCGCCTTGGCGTCGGCCGGGCCGCCGAAGAAGAGGAAGGCGGAGGCCGGCGCGGGCAGTGCCAGCGCGGCGGCCAGGACCAGGGCGTGGCGGGCCGTCATAGTTTCTCCACCAGCCTCGGTGCCGCCATCAGCAGGTAGGACCCCCTCGCCTCGTCGATACGCCGGTTGGTCTCGGTCAGGCCGGCCTCGCCGGCCTCGACGCAGCGCTCGAAATCGGCGACGGTGATGCCGCCCACGGCTGGTTTTATCACGAAATCGGCGCTGCGCTCGGCCTCGCGGGCCAGCAGCGTTCCGCGTATGTCTATCACCTGCATCAGCGTCATCAGGACGGTCTCGGGCATGCGGTCGGAGGAGTTCTCGGCCACGCTGGCCAGCACCCATTCGGCGCCCAGCGAGCGGGCCGCGTCCACCGGGATATTGTCCACCACGCCGCCGTCCACCAGGTAGCGCTGGCGGTACTTTACCGGCGCGAAGATGCCGGGGATGTTGACGCTGGCCCGCACCGCTATAGCGAGCGGCCCCTCGGTGAAGATCACCTTCTCGCCGGTGCGCAGGTCCATAGCGGTGCAGGCGAAGGGCTTCTTGAGGCCGCTGAACTGCAGGCCTCCCAGTTTTCCGTCGATGAAATTGGTTATATGCTTCGGGGTTATAAGCTTGTCGGCTATAAGCAGCGGCAGTATGCGGATGCTCTTGAAATCGCGCGACACCTTCATGTCGACGGCCTCGCGGCCGAAACCCCACATCTCCGCCAGCGGCCGGCCGGAGGCGTAGAAAGCCCCGACAAGCGCGCCCATCGACGTGCCGGCCACGTAGTCGACCGGAAAGCCGGCGTAGCCGAGGGCCTCGAGCACGCCGGTGTGGGTGAAGGCCCGGGCTCCGCCGCCGCCAAGCGCCAGCCCCACGGCGGGGCGCGTCGGAGGCGAGGCCAGCGCGGCCTTGGTCCACAGCGCCTCGAGCAGCAGCCGGTCGTCCCCGGTCTCCGCCTTTAGCGGGCCGGCCGCGGCCAGCAGCAGCATCGTGATAAGTATTCCCCTCATCGTCGGTAACCCTAACGCGGCAGGTCCGCGCCGCGCGCCCATTCAAGGCGGGCGCGGGCCGCCAGCTGGGCGTAGACGGCGTCCATGGCCCTCTTCTCCATCTCGCAGAGGGCGCAGAAGGCGCGCAGAGCGGCCATCGTGGGCCGGCCGGAAGCGGCGGCGGCCTCGTAGGCGGCGCCCAGCCTGGCGGTCTCGGCGGCCAGCCTCGCGGCCTCGTCGGCCCAGAACCTCGCGTCCTTGTGCGCCGAAAGTATCTCGAAACGCACCTTGTCCTGCAGTTCTATGCGTTCCAGGTCGCCCTGGCGCTGCTGCGCGCGGCGCTGTTGCACCTGCGTCCACACGTCGTAAGAGATAGGGAAATGTATGGCCAGCGAGGCGACCCAGTTCTTGGACCGCATAGAGTCGTCGGCGAGGTCGCTGACCCCGTAGGCGTTCACGTCGTAACTGGCGCCGAGGTACACGGTCGGGTAGCGGCGCACCAGCGCCATGTTCACGGCGATGTCGTCCATCTGCGCGCGGTAGAGCTCGCTCTTGAGCTCCGGGCGGGACTCCATGGCGGTGGCGAGGCTGGGGGCCGGGTCGGCGGGCACCGGCTGCGGGGCCAGTTCGCCGGATATCTCCAGGTTCTGGCCGGGTTCGCGGCTTATCACGCGCTGCAGTTCCACCGAGGCGGCGCCCTCGGCGCTGGCGGCCTGCCTGGCGCGGTCGGTAAGGCCGGAGAGCAGCACCGAGGCCTCGAGTTCCTCGTACGCGTCCTTGCGGACGGCGGCGCTGATAGCGGCGGCGCGCGCGGACCAGGCGCCGGCGCGCTCGAGCAGGCGGCGCTGGTAGAGCAGCGAATAGAAAGCCTTCTTGGCGTCCAGGGCGGCCTGCGCCTTTACGGCCTCGTAGCTGACCTTGGCCTGGTTGTGGGCGGCCCTGGCCATCTTTATGGTGTTTGTGTTGCGCCCGCCGGTATAGAGCGGCTGCAGCGCCTGCGCGCGCAGCGTATAGAAGGTGTCGCTTATCGCGGGGTCGAGGAAGCGCTCGCCGAGCTCGGAACCGAGCACCACCGGGTACTCGAGGTTCACCCGGCTGGCTGTGCCTGACAGCGTCAGCTGCGGCAGCTGCATGAAGCGCGCCTCGCGGACGCGCTGGCGGGCGATGATGATGTCCTGTTCCGCGGCCAGCGTGGCAGGGCTGTTGCGCACGGCCAGCGCCACCGCCTCGTCGAGGGACAGCGGGGACGCCCCGGCCGCCGCGGGGAGGAGCAGAATTGCTGCCAGCGCGGCGGCCTTCATGGCGTCAGGCCTTGAAGCGGGGCATGATCTCGGCCACGCGCTTCGAGAGCGCGGCGGCCTTGTCGGCCATGCCGGCGGCCGCGGCCTCGGCGCGGAACTTCTCGTATTCCTTTACCACCTCGTTGACGGCGCCGGTCATGTTGTTGAACTGGTCCTGCAGCTCGGTCAGCTGGTCGCCCTTGCGCAGGAACACCCTGTGCGTCAGGTCGCCCTCGGCCACGGTGGCGCAGCTCTTCTCGAACTTGAAGATAGGGCCGGCCATGCGGTGCGAGACCACCGCCGAGACTATCAGCACCATGACCATGTACATCACGATCTTTATGCCGAACAGCGGCATCATCCCGGTCATCTCCTCGAGCAGCGGCTGCATCATCGGGTGCTCGTTGACCACCTTCGATACGGTCCACAGTATGTCGAGGCCGACGATTATGAAGGCGAGCAGCACGCTCGCGAAGATCAGCGCCATGTAGCGGTACTGAAGGTGCTTCTTGATCAGTATCGTCTTGCGCTGGAACTGCTGTGCCGGTTTCTGTTGTGAATTGTCTGCCATATTCCCCTCGCGCCGCCGCGGGCGCCGCCGCGGAGGCAGTTATCCTCCGCGGCGACGGTCCGGGCGCATGCGCCTTAGAGCATCACGTCCATCACGTCGAACCACTCTTTGTTGACGGTCTTCAGCTGGCCGGTGGCCTTCTCGAGCGGCACGCCGACGTACTGGTTGTTCACCAGCGCGGCCATCGTGCCGAACTGGCCGGTATGCACCAGTTCCGCGGCCTTCATGCCGACGCGGGTGCCGAGCATGCGGTCGAACAGCGTCGGCGCCCCGCCGCGCTGCATGTGGCCTATCACGGCGTGCCGGGTCTCTATGCCGGTGTTCTTCTCTATGAAGCCCGCTATGCGCTCGCCCATGCCGCGGTCCTTCAGGATCTCGTGGCCGAACTGGTCGAGCTCGCGCTTCTGCTGGCCTTCACCGACCTCGGAGAGCTGGGCGGCCTCGCTGGTCACCACCAGCGCGAAGCGCTTGCGCGCGTAGGCGTCCTTTATCTTCTTGAGCATCTCGGCGTTGTCTATCTTCTTCTCGGGGATGCAGATGTAGTCGGCGGCGGAGGCTATGCCGGTATAGAGCGCCACCCAGCCGGCGTGGCGGCCCATCACCTCGAGCACCATCACGCGGTGGTGGCTGTTGCCCGTGTCCAGGAGCGCCTGCGCGGCGTCCATCGCGCGGGTAACGGAGGTGTCGAAGCCGAACGTGTAGTCGGTCACGCTCAGGTCGTTGTCCATCGTCTTCGGCACGCCGACGACGTTGAGCTTGTGG
Source organism: uncultured Elusimicrobia bacterium (assembly GCA_937870775.1). Taxonomy (GTDB): domain Bacteria; phylum Elusimicrobiota; class Elusimicrobia; order Elusimicrobiales; family UBA9959; genus UBA9959. The sequence continues at coordinate 8,627 of CALMZU010000354.1, read as the reverse complement.
TCGCGGTAGAGCTTGGTCGCCACGCCCAGCGTGTCGTCGCCGCCCAGCGCCACCAGCGCGTGCAGGCCCATCTTCTTGAAATTCTCGATGCACTTCTTGACGTTCGAACCGTCGTCCTTCTTGAACGGGTTCGTGCGGGAGGTGCCCAGCATCGTACCGCCCTTCATGATGATGTACTCGACGGCCGCGCGGTCGAGCGGGATGGTCGTGCACTCAAGCATGCCTTTCCAGCCGTCGGTGATGCCGACGCACTCGTAGCCGTAGCGCTCGGCCGCGTAGACGCAGCCGCGTATCGCCGGGTTAAGGCCGGGACAGTCGCCGCCGCCGGTAAGTATGCCTATCTTCTTTTTCATCTTGGTTCTCCTTTGGATAAGTACTGGATCGTCAGAAGCTGGTGTTGTAGCGCATCTGCACGATGCGCTCGGACTTGCGGGGCCAGCCGTTGTCGAACTTCCTGCTGCCGCCTATCTCGCGCATCGCGAGGTCCACCTGGAAATAGGGCGTTACGTAGATGCGCGCGCCGGCGTTCAGGCGGGACGGGTCGTCGGTGTGGAACAGGCTGTCGTACTCGACGATGAAGGACACCTTGTCCTCCAGCGTGTAGTTGAGGCCGAGGAAGCCGAAGAGGTAGTTGTTGTCGAAATCCGGCACGTTGAAACCGCCGTGCAGGCCGAGGCCGGGCACGCCGACCTCCTTGGAGCCGACGAGGTAGAGGCCTTTGCCCTTCTCGAGGTACTTCTTGTCGGCCGGGTAGTAGTAGTAGCCCTGGCCGTCGTAGCCCACCGCCATCGCCGGGATGTAGTAGCCGCCGTCGTAGAAGCGGAACTTCACCTGTATCTCCGGACGGCGCATCTTGACGTCGGAATCGGAGCCGATGAAGCGGTCCACCGACATCGAGGCGCCGAGGTTGAGCCTCTCGAGCACGCCGAAGTTCAGGCCGCCGAGCACGCCGCCGCCGGTATAGGCGCGGGTCTTCAGCTGGAAACCGTAATAGTCCAGTATGCCGGCCGTTGGAACGTCTATCAGTTCCACGTCGGGCTGGACCACGGCCTCGTCCTTGTCCTTGCCGGCGGCCGCGAAGGCCGGGACCAGCAGCAGCAGGGCCAGTACAGCGTTGAATTTCTTCATCTTTACCTTCCTTAAGTCGTTCGCTTTCCTAAATTCAGGAACCGAGGGCCGCCTTCACCTTGGCGTCCAGCTCGTCCAGCGAGAACGGTTTCTGCACCGCGTCGTTCGCGCCGCTCATCAGGGCTATGCCCTTCTCGCTCGCCACGTCTCGCGAGGTCATGATTATGATCTTCGGCGCTTCCGCGCCCAGCCGCGAGGAGATCTCGCTGGCGACATGGTAGCCGTCTATGTAGGGCATCATCACGTCCAGCAGCACCAGGTCGAACTTGCCGGCCTCGGCCGCCTGAAGTGCGTCCTTGCCGTTAACCTTCGCGGTCACGTCGCAGCCGCCCCGCCTGAAATAGGATTCAAGCAGGTCTATTATGTCCGGATCGTCGTCCGCTATCAGGATGCGCTTTCCACTTTCCATGACTTTTCCCCCAGCAGCTTTTCTATATCGCGCAGCATCGTATCGCTCAGGCCCACCCTCTCGGTGGTCTCTATCATGTAGACGCCGCTGCCCTTCGTGTTGGCCTGGAAATAGACCGGGCACATGCCCTGGCTCTTGGCCAGCACGGACTTCAGGGCCTGCAGCTGCTTCTCGTCGAAAAGGGCGCCCTCCGGGATGTTCACCACCAGCCCGCGGGCCCACTTGTTCATGGCCTCGAAGAGCCCGTAGGCCTCCTCGGCTATCAGTTCGAAATGCTGCTCCCCGAAATCGGATTTCTGCACCTTGCCGGCCACCACCACTATCTTGTTGGGGCCGAGGCTCGCGCCGTACATCTTGTACTTCTTGGGGAACAGGCACACCCCGACGTTGGCGCTCAGGTCCTCTATCTCGAACTTGGCCATCGCCTCGCCGGTCTTCTTGGTCTGCATGTTCCTGAACTGGGAAACGATGCCGGCCACGCGCACTATCGACCCCTCCTCGAAGGCGCCGGCCAGCACCTTCTCGGCGGTGGCGTTCGACACCATCGACAGGTGGCGGCGGTAGCTGTTGAGCGGGTGGCCGGAGAAGTAGAAGCCCAGCACCTCGCGCTCGTTCTTGAGCAGCACGTGCTCGCTCATAGCGGCGGATTCCTTCTTCTCCTCGCCGAAGAGCATGCCCTGGTTGGCGTCGTAGGCCTTGCCGCCGCCGAAAGCCTCGACGGCCTCCACGGCCTTGGCGCGGGTGATCTCCGGCTTGGCCGCGGGGTAGAAGCAGTCGAAGCAGCAGCCCTTGGCCATCGACTCCATAACGCGCTTGTTGAGCTGCTTGGAATCTACGCGCAGCGTGAACTCCTCGAAAGAACGGTAAGGGCCGTTCTTTTCGCGCTCGGCCACTATAGCGTCGACGACGCCCTCGCCGACGTTCTTCACGGCCGTCAGCGCGAAGCGTATCGCGGGCTTGCCGGCGTGCTCCTCTATGGCGAACTTCTTGTAGGAACGGTTGACGCTGGGGCCTAGGATCTCTATCTCCATCTCCTGGGCCTCGCCGATGTAGGTGACCAGCTTGTTCTCCTTGTCCTCGGAGTTCATCGCGTTCTTGCCGATCTCGCTCGACAGCAGCGCGGCCATGTATTCCACCGGGTAGTTGGCCTTCAGCCACGCGGTGTGGTAGGCCACCAGCGCGTAGGCCACCGAGTGGGACTTGTTGAAACCGTAGCCCGCGAACTGCACCATCTGGTCGAAGATCTTGCTGGAAAGCTTGGGCGCGACCTCGTTGAACTTCTTCGACTGGTCGACGAACTTGATGCGCATCTGCTCCATCACGTCGAGCTTCTTCTTGCTCATCGCCTTGCGGAAGCCGTCGGCCTCGCCGGGGGTGAAGTTCGCGAGCTTCTTCGCGATCTCCATGACCTGTTCCTGGTACACCATCGTGCCGTAGGTATCCTTCAGTATAGGCTCCAGCACCGGGTGGTCGTAGACGATCTTCTTGCGGCCGTGCTTGCGGTCGACGAACATCTCGAGCATGCCGGCCTCTATGGGGCCGGGGCGGTACAGCGCCACCAGCGCCGCGATGTCGCTGAACTGGGTGGGCTTCAGGCCCTTCACCAGCTTCTTCATGCCCTCGCTTTCAAGCTGGAACACGCCGGTGGTGCGGCCCTCGCACAGCAGCTCGAACGTCGGCTTGTCGTCGAGCGGTACCTGGTAGATATCGAAATCCTTGCGGCCGCCGGCGCGTATGAACTCGCAGGCCATCTCTATGATGTTCAGCGTGCGCAGGCCCAGGAAGTCCACCTTCAGCATGCCGAGCGTGCCCAGCATCGGGCCGTCGTACTGGGTGGTGACGACGCCCTTGTTGTTGCCGGTAGCGAGCGGCACGTAGTTGGTGACCTCGTCCTTGGAGATCACGACGCCCGCGGCGTGCACGCCGGTCTGGCGGCGCAGGCCCTCCACCTTCAGCGCGATGTCGAAGAGCTTCTTGAGCTTCGGGTCCTTCTGGAACTCCTTGAGCTCGTTCACCTCTTCGAGCGCCTTGTGCAGCGTGGCCTTTGGGTCGCCGGGGATAAGCTTGGAGATCGCGTTGACGTCGGCCAGCGGTATGCCCATCACGCGGCCCACGTCCTTTATGGCGCTCTTGGCCTTGATGGTGCCGTAGGTGATGATGTTGGCGACGCGGCTGGAGCCGTACTTCTCGCGCACGTACTGCACCACCTGCTCGCGGCCCTCGTCGGAGAAGTCGATGTCGAGGTCGGGCATGCTCTTGCGGTCCGGGTTCAGGAAGCGCTCGAACAGCAGGTTGTAAGGCAGCGGGTCGACGCGGGTGATGTCCAGCGTGTAGGCCACGAGGGCGCCGGCGCCGGAGCCGCGGCCGGGGCCTATCGGCACGCCGTGCGCGCGGCCGTACTGTATGAAATCGCGGACTATCAGGAAGTAGCTCGAAAAGCCCATCCGGTGTATGACGCCGAGCTCGAACTCGAGCCGCTTGCGGTACTCGTCGCCGGCGCCCGGCACCTTCTGCTTCAGGCCGGCGTCGCAGAGGTCCTTCAGGTAGTAGAAATCGCCGTCCTCCGGGTACTTGTCCTTGTACTCCTGCGGTATCGGGAACGCGGGCAGGTGCAGTTTGCCGGTATCCACCTTCAGGTTGCACATCTCCGCTATCGCCAGCGTGTTCCTGACCGCCTCGGGCGTGTGGGAGAAGAGCTTCACCATCTCCGCCGGCGACTTGAAATAGAGCTCGTGCGTGGTCATCTTCAGCCGGTCCGGGTCGTCTATCAGCGAGCCGGTGGAGATGCAGATGTGCGCGTCGTGCGCCTCCCAGTCCTCTTTCTTCAGGTAGTGGCAGTCGTTGGTGGCCACCAGCGGCAGGCCGGTGCGCTTAGCGAGCTCTATCAGCCCGGCCATCGCGGCCTGTTCCTCGGGGATGTTGTGGTCCATCAGCTCGAGGTAGAAATTGCCCTTGCCGAGGATGTCGCTGTAGCGCATCGCCATCTTCTCGGCCTCGTCGAGGCGGCCGGCCGCGCAGGCCTGCGAGATATGCGACTTGATGCAGCCGGACAGGCAGACGAGGCCCTTCGCGTGCTTGGCGAGCAGGTCGTCGTCCACGCGGGGGACGTAGTAGAAGCCCTCGGTGAAGGAGCCGCTGACCAGTTTCATCAGGTTGCGGTAGCCTTCCTCGTCCCTCGCCAGCACGGTCATGTGACCGTTGTCCGAGCGGTTGGTGGTCTTGTCGCGCTCGAGGCGCGAGCCCTTGGTGACGTAGACCTCGCAGCCGATTATCGGCTTCAGGCCGACGGACTGGGCGTGGAAGAAGAACTCCATCGCGCCGTACATGTTGCCGTGGTCGGTTATGGCCAGGGCGTTGCCCGGCGTAGCGCCGAGGCCCTTGAGGAAATCGGACGGGTGGCCCGCGCCGTCGCTGATGCGCAGCATGCCGTCGAGCAGCGAGTACTCGGAGTGGTTATGAAGGTGTACGAATTCAGGGGCCATGAAAATAGGGCGGGACCCAAAAGTTCCCGCCTCATAATTATATAAATTAAAGCCCCCCCAAAGGAAACCCTCCCCGCCTATCCCTTAAGACTCGCGCGGGTGGCGGCATGCCGGATAAGCAAAACCTTCGTGAGGCTCCGGCTTGCGTAGCGCCGGAGCCGAATGAGGAGCGAGCCCACGGTGTGGGCGAGCGTGTTTTGCGTTCCGGCATGCCGCCAGGCCCCGCGCATGGGGTCCGGTTGAAGTTTCGGTGAGATAAATTAAACGGGCACGGGTTTGACGGAAATTATATAATCACGATATGGTCAAGAAAGCACCGGCCGACCTCACCGAGCGTTTCCACAGCAAGAAGCTGGTCTTCTCCGGCACCGTCAGGTTCCGCGCGGACACCGTCACGCTCCCCAACGGCAAGAAGGCCACGCGCGAGTTCGTGGACCATCCCGGCGCCGTCGCCGTGCTGCCCGTGCTGCCCGACGGCCGCATCATCTTCGTCCGCCAGCACCGCTACCCCGTCGCCGAGGACACGCTGGAGATACCCGCCGGCAAGCTGAACGGCCCCGGGGACGACCTCCTGACCCGCGTAAAGGCCGAGCTCAAGGAAGAGACCGGCTACACCGCGCGGAAGATAAAACCGCTGCTGTCCTTCTGGCCCACCCCAGCTTTCTCCAACGAAGTGCTGCACGTCTACACCGCCGAAGGCCTCACGCCCGGCGAATGCTGCCCCGACGAGGACGAGTTCCTGCGCACCGAAACGCTGACCTTCGCCCGGGCCTGGTCCCTCGTGAAGAAGGGCCGCGTCCGCGACGCCAAGACCCTGCTGGCCCTGCAGGCCTGGAAGATAAAGCTTTTGAGCAAGTAACAAGTATACCTGGAGACAAAAAATGAAATTCGACGACATAGACAACCTCTGCGTTAACACCATACGCACCCTTTCCATAGACATGGTGGGCAAGGCCAATTCCGGCCACCCCGGTCTGCCGCTCGGCGCCTCGCCGCTCGCCTACGCGCTGTGGGCCGGCAGCCTCAAGTTCTCCCCTTCGGACCCGGCCTGGTTCGACCGCGACCGCTTCGTGCTGTCCGCCGGCCACGGCTCGTCGATGCTCTACTCGATGCTGCACCTCTACGGCTTCGGCCTCGAGATGGAGGACCTCAAGAACTTCCGCCAGCTCGGCAGCCTCACCCCCGGCCACCCCGAGTACCGCCACACCAAGGGCGTCGAGATGACCACAGGCCCGCTGGGCCAGGGTTTCGCCACCGCCGTCGGCATGGCCTTGGCCGAGAAACTGCTGGCGCAGAAGCTCAACTCCCCCGAGTTCCCCCTCGTCGACCACCACACCTACGTGCTGTGCGGCGACGGCGACCTGATGGAGGGCGTCTCCTACGAGGCGGCCTCCCTCGCCGGCACGATGAAGCTCGGCAAGCTGATCTGCCTGTACGATTCCAACGGCATAACGATAGAGGGCTCCACCGGCATAGCCTTCACCGAGGACGTCAGGAAGCGCTTCCTCGCGCAGGACTGGCAGGTGATAGAGGTGGAGAACGGCAACGACCTCGACGAGATCGATTCCGCCATACGCAAGGCGAAGCGCGAGGAGGAGAAGCCGTCGATCATCATCGCGAAGACCCACATAGGCTTCGCCAGCCCCAAGCAGGACAACTGCAAGGTGCACGGCGAGCCGCTCAAGCCCGAGGAAGTGCTCGCCACCAAGAAGGCCCTCAACTGGCCCTCCGAGGAACCGTTCTTCGTGCCCGCCGAGGCCAGGGAGCGCTTCGCCGCGCAGGCCGCCGCCGGCGAGAAGGACCGCAAGCGCTGGCTCAAGCTCTGGAAGAACTACTCCGAGGCCAACCAGGAAAAGGCGGAGCTCGCCAAGGCCATGCTGGGCCGCGAGATCCCCGACGGCCTCTTCAACCCCGGCGACGATTTCTTCGACAAGCCGCTCGCCACGCGCGAGGCCTCCGGCAAGGTCATCAACCTGATGGCCGACGCCCTGCCCGGCCTCACCGGCGGTTCCGCCGACCTCGGCCCGTCGACCAAGACCGACTTCGCGAAGGAACCGGCGCGTACGCTCCACTTCGGCATACGCGAGCACGCGATGGGCTCCATACTCAACGGCCTCGCGCTGCACGGCGGGCTGATACCGTTCGGCGCCACGTTCCTGGTCTTCTCCGACTACATGCGCCCGGCGCTGCGCCTCGCCGCCATAATGCAGACCCCGGCGGTGTTCGTCTTCACGCACGACAGCATCGGCGTCGGCGAGGACGGCCCCACGCACCAGCCCGTCGAGCACCTGATGAGCCTTCGCCTGATACCCGGCCTCCTGGTGCTGCGCCCCGCTGACGCCTGGGAGACCCTGTACGCCTGGGAGACCGCGGTGCGCTCCGGCCGCCCGGCCTGCCTCGCGCTGTCGCGCCAGAAGCTGCCGCTGATGACGCAGTACCGCGAGAAGATGGCCGCCGGCGTGAAGCGCGGCGCCTACCTGCTGCGCGGCCCTTCGACGGTGCCCGCGATAGAGCTGATAGCCTCGGGTTCCGAGGTGCCGCTGCTGTTCGAGGCCGCCAACCTCCTTTCCAAGGAAGGCATAGGCGCCAGGATCATCTCGGTCCCGTCGTTCGAGCTGTTCCGCGAACAGGACCAGGCCTACAAGGACTCCGTGTTCCTCAGCGGCCTGCCCAAACTGGCCGTGGAGGCCGGCCGCGGCATAGGCTGGGCGGACCTGGCCGGCATGGACGTGCACGTGATGGGCGTCGAGACCTTCGGCACCTCGGCCCCCGCCGAGAAGGCCTACGAATCCCTCGGCCTCACCGCCGAAAAGATAGCCGCCCTGGCCCGCAAGCTCGCCAGGGGCTGAGCCGCGCCGGGCATAAAAAAAGAAAGGCCGCCCGACGGGCGGCCTTTCCTTTTTACGGCGGCGGCGTTAAATGGCCCTTGCGCGGCGCAGCGCCCAGAGCGAGAGGGCGGCGAACAGCAGCGACGGGGCCAGCCCCGCCGCGTAAGGCGGCAGCAGTTCCGTGTTACCGGCCTCCTGCGCCATGATGATGACGGCCCAGAAGAAGAAGCCCACCCCCACGGCGAGGCCGAAGCTGTAATACCTGTTGTTCCTGTTGACCATAAGCACCATCGCGGCGCCTATCAGCGCCATCGCAGGGTTGGCCAATGGCGCGGCAAGTTTCACCCACAGCAGGGTGCTTTCCGCCGCGGCCGGGGCGCCTACGGCCTTGAGCCTGCGCATGCGGCGCAGGACCTCGGAGAGGTTGACGCCGTCCGGCACGAGTTTCTCGAGCACCAGGTCCTCGGGCCGCACGGTTATGCCCGACAGGTAGGAGGAAAAGCGCGTCGTGGAGGGCGTCAGGTCCTCAGCGTAACGCACGATCACCCCGTCCTCGAAGGACCAGCGCCCCGTCGAGGCCTGCCAGGACGCGGTGGAGGCGTTGATCTCCATGAACAACCGGCCGTCCTTGTAGGTGCTGGCGACGACACGGCGCATCACCCGGCGGCGCCCGTCGAACAGGTGCGCCGTGACGAAGACCTCGTCGCCGGCGGAGAAGGACACGTCGCGGCGCACCAGCCGCTTCCAGTCCTCGCGGCCGCGCATCTTCCCCTCGAAAAG
>CALMZU010000353.1 GCA_937870775.1 uncultured Elusimicrobia bacterium | reverse complement strand
CGTTGCCGGCCTTATCCACCGCCTTGGCGAAGATCTGGTAGTCCACGCCGGCGTCCGTCGTGGTCCAGGTAGGGGTGGATGCCCCGGTGGCCGTCCACTTGTTGTTGACGGTATCCACGGTGGTCGCGTCGTAAAAGATCTCCGACGGAGAATTCCAGGCGCCGGCGGAACGGTTCCAATACCCGGAAGGAGCGGTCACCTTGTAATATGATACCTGCACCTTGTCGACGACGCCGGGGAAAACGTCCGAAGCGGAACCGGAAATGACCGGCAGGTTAGTGGTAAGGTCGTCCCCGTTGGCCGGGTAGGTGACGCTGGACGACGGCAGCGTGAAGTCGGCGGCCACGTTGGTGGCGGTCGAATAACCCAGCACCCAGTTGCCGGCCTTGTCCTGCGCCTTGGCGTTGACCTCGTAGAACACGTTGGTGGTCCAGGGAGAATCGTTCAGCTGCCACCAGGTGCCGTTCGCGCTCAGGGTCCCGTACAGCGAAACGTCGTTCCAGACCTCGGGCGCGCCGGCGGTGGTCCAGTTGGAGATGGAACTGTCCCAGTAGTTATTGTCGGAGGCGCGCTTTATGCGCACGTAGACCTTGTTGACAAGGCCGGGCCAGTTGTCGGCGGCGGTACCGGCCACCTTGCCGGACGACGAGACGTACCCGTTGGTAACGGGGTACGTTACGGTCGCGGTAGGGGCCTCCACCTCGTACGTGAAGGTGGTGGTGGTGCGGATATGCTCGTAGTTGCCGGCCCAGTCGCGCGTCTCCGAGTACAGGTAGTAGATGATGTTCCGGTCCCACATGTCGTCGTCGGAGATGGGCGGCAGCGTGTAATAATAGGCCTCGGCGGAGGAATCGAAAGTTCCGTCCGAGGGCGTAGCCGTGGGCCAGGAAGCCGCGTCGGCCGGCACGTCGCCGGCGGCCCAGGTGGCGCCGGTGAAGTAGGACGTGGTGTTGCCCACGATCTTCTTCAGTATGATGCGCAGTTCCTTGACCTTGCCGATCGGCGGGTTGTCCTTGGCGGTGCCGTAAACGTAGGACAGCGAGGTGCGCGTGTTGAAATGCTGTCCGTCGGCCGGGAAATTGATGAGGCTGCTCGGGGCCTCGGAAGGCTCCGGCTGGTAGACGTCGTAGGTGAACGTCATCGTGGAGTAGACAGCGTCGGTGTTGCCGGCCCTGTCCACCGCGCGCGGGATCACCCGGTAGGAGTTGCCGTGGGTCCAGTTGGAATTTCCGACCGCAAGCGACCAGGTGCCGGAAGAATAGCCGACGAAGGCGGCATCGAGCCAGTGCGCGTCGTCGGTGAGTTCGCCGGGGTCCCAGCCGGTGCCGTTGAAGGTATACTTGACCAGGCTGTCGTCGAGGACATGCACCTTTACCGAGGTTATGCCGGGGACGTAATTGACCGTGGTGTCCCTGTCGCTGGCCGTGCCGGTTATGGTATCCAGGGTGTTGGTATAGCCGTTGGCCGGGATGTTAGTGGTCTTAGCGTACGGGGTCTTCGGGTCGTAAATGACCGTGGTGGTGGACAGGTTCACGAAGACGCCCGCCTTCTCGCGGTTGCCGGCCGGCGCTGGATTATTGCCCGGGTAGGCGGAGTCGCGGGCCTCGGACTTTATGACGAAGGTACCGCCGTTGCTCCAAGCCCCTCCGCCGGTGGTCCAGGTGACCCCGGAGGTGTCCAGCTCCCAGCCGTAAAACGTGATCATGGCGCTGTTCTGCACCGGGCCGATATCGTTGCGCCACATGGTATTCGCGGCGTCCCAGTAGTAGCCCTGGGCCGGCGAGTCGGCCTTCATTATGTACACGTAGACGCCGGCCACGCCGCCGTACAGGTCTTCTGCCGTGCCCTGTATCTTGTTCATGCTCTGGAAGAACACGTCCGAGACGGGCGAGTCGCTGGAACCTTCCGTTATCAGGGTGACGGCCGAAGTAGGCACCGAGACGTCGTAGTTGAAAAGGCGCACATTAACGCTGGTCGTAAAAGAGGAGTCCTTATTGCCGATATTGTCCACCGCGCGGGCCCTTATGCGGTACTCTATCCCCTCCTGCCAGGTTATGCCCGGGGAGTAGGACCAGGACGGGTAGCCGCCGTTCACGTAGGTATAGGTGCTGAAATCGCCGTCCGCATCCACCCAGGCGGAACCGTTCCAGGCGTAGGTCTGGTTATCTGAAGGATAGACGATCTCTATCTCGACCCGGCCGACCTGGGAAGGCTGCGGCAGGTCCTGCGCCGTACCGGATATGGAGGTCAGTTGGTCGCGGAAAGCGGTAGCCGGGGTCCCTAT
>CALMZU010000352.1 GCA_937870775.1 uncultured Elusimicrobia bacterium | reverse complement strand
AGCAGCAGCGCGGCGGTCACGCCGTCGCCGGGTTTCATCCCTCCGGAGAAGGATCCGTCATGGACCAGGCCATGCCCGCAGGACGGGCTGCCGGACTTGAGCAGCGCCTTTACGGCGCCGGTCGCGCGCGCCAGTGCCAGCGTGCGCCCTGCCCCCAGCAGGAACTTCTCCGTCCTGTCCTCGCCGTCCGCGGACACCACCCGGTCTCCGCGTATCTCCGCCGGCGTTCGCGGCACCGGCATCCCTCCCAGTATTTCGGGGCATACCGGCACCAGTTCATAGCGCGAGGCCAGCGCGATAGCGGCTTCGCAGCGTTTAGCGCCGCCGTCATAGCGGCAGCTCTCCCCCAGCAGGCAGGCGCTCACTATCAAAGCCTCTTTCCTCATAAATGAGATTCTACAAAACGTTATTGAGTTATTGAGCAGCGTCCCTCGCTAGCTCATTCGGCCTGGCGCATGTTGGCATAAAAATTGCTCTGTTTCAGGCAACCTTATGCGGGAAGACGGAGGAACGATGAAAAAACTCGAACTGGCTGCGGCGCTGCTGATGACGACCGCGGTATGCTATGCGGAAGGCGAAGGCTACAGTATAGATTTCGACGGGCGCGGCGGCGGCTGCGCGGCCGTTGCCGCCGCGGCGCTGGAGGTGCCCGCGGCGCAGCCCTGCTCCGGAGGCCCCGCGGCAAGAACGGTTTTCTCGCCCGTTAGTTTCGCCATACGCGAAGGCTTCTACGGCCCCGGCACCATAGCCGCTTTCGACCAGGTCTCCGGGGACAAGGCCGTGCTGAAGAAGGACGGCGCCGGCTGGAAGGCCGAGCTTACCGTGAACGGGGCAAAGGCCTCCGCGCGCATAACCGCGCAGGGGGAGCGCTACACCTATATCTCCGGCGGCTCGGCCGTGGTGCTGGAACGCCGCGGCGAGGCCTGGCTGCTGGGCGGATTGGAAGGCGCTTCCGCCGCCCCCACCGGCGGCGAGACCCTGGCCGTGAAAGGTGGCGGCCTGGACCTGGTCCTGGACAGGGAGGGCGTCACCGGTTTCGCCGACCGGCGCTCCGCCGCCGGCCTGGCGGCCCTTTATGCCGCTTCGCTGCGCGCCGTGCCCGGCATACTTCGCGCCCCCGGTTTCCTCACCCGCGAGGAAATAGACGAGAACGGCGGCGGCTGGACCTCCTGCTCCAACACCGGCAACCACTGGACCATGACCGATACGGAATATAAGGTCGTCCAGCAGCATAAACAGGACCAGTACGTCTGCAAGGTGGAAGTTTCCTGGGACTGCCGCTGGCGCTCCTGCGACGAGCCCAACCCTCATACCAACCCCGGGCAGTGCTACTGCAAGGCCTCCTGCTACAAGAGCTCCCGCACCACCGACGAGTGCTTCTGGCAGGCCAAGGAGTGACCCGCGGAATTCTTTCAGGATGGGAATGACCGAAGGGCTGAAATTATCGAGTTATCGTGCAGCGTCCCCTTAGAGCGGACGCTGCATTTCGTACTGGGAGAGCGTCCGGGTGAAGCCGCGTGCCGCGAGGAAATCCAGCACGTCGGAGCGGGACTCCTCGATGTTCAGCCAGGAAAGCGCGCCGGCCTTGTTCGAAGTTCCGGCCATGTCGGCCAGCAGCGCGGAACCTATGCCCCGCCCGCGCGATGAACTTTTCACCCAGAGCTGCGGCACGCTGCCCGAGGAGGGCGACACCACGCCGTAGCCGGCCAGTTCGCCGCCGGACCAGGCGGCTTTAACGGCGAAACGGCCGGGCATGCGGTTCAGGCTGTCCCAGGAATTCTGCCACGACGGGAGGAACCCGTCGTCATCTTCCATTGCCGCGCGCAGTTCCGCCCAACCGGCCGGCGGAACGCCGGATATTTCGACGTCCGCGGCGCGCCCGGGCTTAAAGGCCCCGGCATCCAGCTTCATGCAGGCGAAACGGCGCGTCACCTCGAAGCCGAGGCTCCTGTAAAGCCGCAGCGCCCCGTCGTTGCCGTCTATCACTTCCAGCAGATAATCCTCTATGCCGCGGCTTTTGAGCAGCGGGATAAGGCGGTTGAAGATCTCCGTCGAGTAGCCCTGCCCGCGCGAACTCTTGATCACCGCGGTGCCGGCGTCGTAGGCGGTGCGGCGGCCGCGCCAGTCGCCCAAGCCGTTAAGCGTGAAACCGGCCAGCGCACCGTCCTCGAACACGCCCATGCTGGCGGAATAATCCACGCCCCGCATGTCGTTCATCCCGCGGAAATCCTCAAGGCTGGGGCTGAACTTCACGAAGTAATCGGCGAAGGCGCGCAGGAAGCATTCGCGCACGGCTTCCAGCGGTACGGAGTCCAGTGTCCTGTATTCTATCATCGGATATGATAAGGCGCGCTATATGCCGCCGTTCAGCGCCCGCAGGTAATGCTGGGCGGCGCGCAGGTGTTCTATCTCCTGCGCTATTATGCCTTTAACTATCAGCTTGTGCTCCGGCGCGGAAAGCATATCGGCCAGCCGCCGGTAGATGGTTATGCCGGTGGTCTCCCTGTTGGCGTGCATCTCAAGCGAATTCCTCAGGGAAGAACCCGCGGCGATGGTCCGCGCCGGCGAGCCGGACTTGCGCCCGGCGATGGCCATAAGCGCGCCGGCATGTTCCGCCTCTTCCCTGGCGAAGCGCGAGAACACCTCCGCTATGCGTTCGCCGCCGACGACTTTATCGGCGAAGAGCCCGGCCTCTCCCTTGTAAAGGGAAACGTCGGCGAGTTCCTCGTTTATAAGACCGTCCAGAAGTTCGTTCAATTCCATGACCGCACCATTGTAACTATTTTCAGGCGGGGCTAAAAATCCAGCAGCGTCCCCTTCTTGTCGCCGGGGCGCAGTATCAGCTTGCCGCCCAGGCCCGCGGCGCCGTTGAACAGTTTCGCCAGGAACTCGTCGGCCGCGGCCTCTATCTCTCCCGGGCGCAGCGCCTTCGTCGGGAAATAGATGGCGCCCGCCACGATGCTGGTGCCGGGCTGCACCTTGGTGCCCATGCTGTCCTTTATCGGGTTGACTATCGGCCGGGAACCGCCGGCGGTCACCTCGCAGCCGCAGACCAGGTCGGCCAGGTCTATCTCCTGTCCGGCGTTGTTGAAGACGTAGCTCTCACCTTCGCGGCCCAGGCGGAACTCGAAATCCGCCGAGGCGCAGCGTCCCGCGTCCCAAAGCGAGATCGGCAGCACGTACTTGAGGCTTATGAAATTGTTGACGTCCACCAGGGCGCTCACCCGCGGGAAAGTCCCCTCGCGCGCGGCGCCCAGCAGGTATTCGCTCGCCGGCTTGCCGCGGCCGGTCGGCTTGTAAACGCCGTTGCGCAGTATGTCGCGCGCGGCGGCGCGCACCTTCTCCTCGCCTTCGCTCAGCGGTTCCGCCTTGCGCGTTTCAAGCAGCTCGGCCAGTTCCGCCTCCGTCGCCGCGTCCAGCGGCGCGGAGCCGGACACGCCGGTAGCCGCCACCACGGCCACGCCGATGTCGTCCCGCCGTATATTGTGGCTGAAAGAAAGTGTCATGTTATTTCGCCGTCTTCAGAACCTGCGAGAGCGGGCTGGACTTGTACATATTCTCGAGGAAGTCTATCCCGGCGTAACCGGCCAGGAAGGCCGTCTTCCAGCCGGTATCGGCCAGCGCGCCGGCTATGCCGCCCAAAATGCCGGAAAAGAACACCGTCGTGAAGAAGTAGGAATAGTTGAACTTTATCTTCGAATCCTTCTTAAGGTTCTTCAGGAAACTGGAAAGCCCCCTGGCTATCCCGCCCACGAAGCCTGCGATTATGCACGTCTCGAATTTTCCCATGATGCCTCCCTAAGTCTTTTCCCGCAGCCCCAATTCTACTGATTTGGGGACACAATATAAATATTCGCTGGAAAACAAGTTATCCCGCAGTGTTACCCGGCGGGCCGTCCTGAAGACCGATGAGCGCTAAAATTATTTTCCCCGCCATCGAACCATTCTACAAAAACGGCCCGCGGGAAGGGATATACTGAAGGCTATTGTTTTACTATCATAACCCGGAGCCCTTTCCGGCCAACATATGAAAATATCCCTTTCCCTCGCATTACTGCTCATCCCTTTCTCAGGCGCGACCGCCGGCGCGGCCGAACCGCACGAAGGCGCTAAATGGGGACACGCGGACGCGTCCGTCGCAGCGGTCCTTACCGAAACCCGAGGGACGAAGCACTTCGACTTCCGCTTCGCCGGGGACGAGACCGTCCTAAAGGACCTCTTCTCTTGCATGGAGGGCGCGTACAAGCGCGTTTCAAAAGTGCTGGCGCCGCTGCCGGCCAGGCTGCGCGTGGAAATATACCCCGACATCAACCTGTACCACAAGCGCACTTTCGGGGAGAATTCCGCCGGCTGGATGGTAGGCAATTTCGATCCCGACGAGAACGTGATACGCATGACGTCCCCGGCCAGCCCGGGGCCCTACCACACGCCCGGCGACATGCTGGTGACGGCGGCGCACGAGTTCACCCACGCCATGACGTTCCACTTCCGCGGCGGCACGCGCGAAGGACTGCCCGTATGGCTGGACGAAGGCGTGGCCATCTACTATTCGGGCCAGCTGGACGAGCGGGCGCGCAAGCGCGTACGCAAGGCGCTGGCGGAGAACAAGGTGCCGGACATCGCCCAACTGCAGGAAAATTTCATGATATACGACGGCTATACTTTCGCCGGCACCATCGTGGAATTCATCTCCGCCGAGTACGGCGGCAAGAAGCTGCGCGAATTCATAATGGACCCGGCCGGCCAGGAACGCATATTCGGCCTTTCCCCAGCCGCCCTCAACGAGGCCTGGCGCAAGCGCCTGGCCGCGAAATACGGGAACAAACCCTAAGACATAAAACAAAACCGCCGGGACGACCCGGCGGTTCTGCTTTGTCAGCTGAGGATGTTTACTGCAGGGTGACCTTGTCGCTCTTCAGGAAGCCTTCGCCCCAGCTGCCGGCGGCCACTTCGGACTTGCGCACCTTGTAGTAGCTGCCGTCCTGGCCTATCACTATCACCTTGTCGCCGCGGTGCAGCGTGGTGACCTTGCCGGGGAAGAACCAGGTGGCCTTCTTGGTCACGTCGGCCTCGTCCTCGGCCACCACGGCCACCTTGTTGGCGTTGGTGCGGGTGTACATCTGGCGGGCCTCGCCCACCTGCTTGCCCTTCTCAACGAAGGTCACGTTCAGGGCGTCGGCGTCGGGCGCCACCACGTCGTAGAGCTTGCCCACCGCGAAGCTGACCGCGGCCTTGGAGCGGCCGCTCACGCCCACGGCCTTCAGGTCGGACACCAGGGTGATCTCGCCGCGCTCGCTCCTCACCGTTATGGCCAGCGTCTCGGACTTCTGGTAGCCGAAGTTGCTGACCTCGGCGCGCATCATAACGTTCTCGCTCGCCTCGAACTTGCCGTTGCCGTTCTCGTCGTAGAAGGTCACGTTGGAGACCTTCAGCACGGAGTTCTCGCTGTAATACTTGTCGGCAGCCGCTATGCCTGACTGCTTGCCGGCCGCGAAAGCGCCGGGGTACACCTCGGCCGCCTTCTTCTGGTAGCCGTCGGCGTAGCCCCGCCTGGTCTGCTCGGCGCAGCCGGCCGCGAAGCCGTTCTTCTGGCCGTCGGCGTTGCCGTTCACTATGCCCTGCGCCCGCTTGTCGGCGTATTCCTTGCCGCTGTACTCGTCGTAATACTCGTTGTAGGAGGAATTATAGGCCGAGTTGTAGGCGTCCTGGTAGCCCTTTTCCTTGCCGGCGGTGTAGCCGTTGCGGTAGCTGATGGAGAACTGCGAGTCGTAGGCCATCCGGTAGGCGCTGGTGAAGCGCTCGTTATACCCCTGGCGCTTGGCGTCCTCGTAGGAGCGGCGGTAGGCGTTGCGGTAGCCCTCGTTGAAGCCTTCCTCGTAGGCGCGGCGCTCTTCCGGCGTGGCGTAGCCGTTGCGGGCCAGTTCTATCGGTATGCCCGTCGTTAAGCCGGGCGCGCGGCCCATGCCGCGGGCGGCGCCGAGCGGGGAATTCTGCAGCTCGAGCTCGCGCTGGCTGAAGCCCGCCTGGTAGCCGGCCTTCTGGCCCTTGTCGGCCTCTATCACGGCCGCGTCGGACTGGCCGTTGGCGTAACCGGAAGCGTAAGAAGCGGCGTCCTGCTGGCCAAGTTTCTTGGCTTCGGCGAAAGCGGGGTTGTAAGCCTGGGTGTAGCCCTCGTCGTAGCAGCGCTTCTGGCCGGCGGCGGTACCGTTAGAGGTACCAGCGTTCTGGCCGTCATAATTGCCTTTCTGGGTACCGGCGGACTGGTCCACCGTGTAGCCTTCCCTGTAACCGGCCTGACGGCCGGCGGTGTCGCCCTCGGTGGTGCCGCGCATGCGGCCTTCCCGTTCACCGTCACGCAGGCCGTCGGAGTAACCTTCCCTGCGGCCTTCGCGCATGCCCTTTTCGGCCCCATCACGCATACCGTCGCGGCGGGCGGCGGTGGTGTCTACCGGCGGCGTTACAGGCTGCGTAGGCTGGCCGGGCTGGGGCGGCTGATTCGGCTGGTTAGGCTGATTGGGCTGACCGGGGTGGTTGGGCTGACCGGGATGATTCGGCTGGCCGGGCTGACCAGGGTGCTGACCGGGCTGGCCGGGGAACTGGCCGGGATGCTGTCCGGGCTGGTTAGGGAAGTCTTTCTGCTCCTGCATTATTTGCTTAACGCCGTCGCTGACGTCCGACAGCTGCATGACAGCCCCGTCGGAGGCAAAGGCGACGCTGGAGGCTATCAGAAGAGAAGGGAACACCGACACCGCAGAGAATGCTTTTTTCATTAACACACCCCTATTTCCCGGTTTTAGAAACTTCGAGACTATGTAATATTCTACACCGCATGGCCGCGGTTATGAAGAGCAGAAGGTCCCGGGGCGGCGCGGTAAAATGGCGCCGCCGGCCTAGGCCCTTTGTCCCCGGCCGTGCCGGCCGGGAATTATCGAGATATCGTGCAGCGTCCCCTATTTAAAGGAAAGGGAGGAGAGCCATTCATGGCCGAGGAGGCCGGGGCGGGTGGTGACGGTGGCCAGGCCGCCGGGCCGCAGGCGCAGGTACTGCTCACGACTGACCAGCAGCCTTTCCGTATCATGACCGGGGATCCAGGACCGCAGCGTCACGTAATGGTCGCGGTCGCGGAGCGTAACCGACGCCCCCAGCACCTCCACGGTATGCACGGCCGGCCGGCCGTTATCAAAGGCGCCGTTCACCCACACCTCCCCGAAGTACACCGTGCCGTAGAAGAAAGGATAAGCGAGCACCAGCATTATCACCCAGACCACACTGCGTGAGACCGGCCCCGCCGTGCGCACCGAGTTCATATATATCCACACGAAAAGCAAAAGCGGCGCCAGCGTATGCCACAAAGCCTCTCGCCAGGGACCGTTGCCCACCGGCCAGTAATCCCTCGCTGCGAAAAGCACCACAAGGATAAGCGCCAGGTTGATCACTACCGCGGCGAAGGCGGCCACGTCGAAGAAGCCGGCCTTCCGCTTTTCCGCCTGCGGCATAGGCTTGCCGTATTTAAAGGCGCGGGCCTCCTCAGGCAACAGTTCCTGCTGCGTGCGCCAGTCCGTCTCCCTGGCCCAGGCCTCTTCGAAGCGTCCGGCTATGTCGGCGGCCGTCAGCTTTACCAGCCCCTCGGCGGGGCGGCCGGCCTTCCAGCGGGCGCACAACGCACCGGCGCCGGCGCCCGGCAAATACTCTATGCGCGTATCAGGAGGCCGCAGCCGCGCGGGCAGCCCCGGGTCCTTGGCCGACGAGCAGCAGTAAGTTCCGCCGCCCTCGTAAACGCCAATGACGTCGGCCCAGACGCCCGCCTGCGGATGTTCGTAAACAACCGCGCCGGCCAGCGCCCATTCGTTGACCAGCAGCCGCAGGAAAACGCCTGGGAGCTTTTCTATCCCGTAAACGCCGGCGTCAGCGAACCCCTGTTCTTCGAAGCCGGCGGCCAGGGCGTCAACGGCCGCTGCGTTCTTCCATTCATGCCCGGCCAGCCGTGAAAGCCGTATCTCCGCCGGCTGCGCCTGCAGCACGCGGTTGGCGGCCGCGGCCAGGTCCTCGGCGTAAAGTTCCCGCAGCACCGGCCGCATGAACCGCAGCGCGCGCGACCACAGCCACCTGTTCCCCAGGCGGCGCACAAGGAAAAGCATCATGAACAACAGGGCGAAAGCCGTCCCCACCACCGCGGCGGCTACAACAATAACTATCAGCGCCATAAAAAACGCTCCCCCGGTCTGTCGTTAAAGTCCATGGACTGATTCTACAAAACAAAACCGCCGGGCTTTCCCGGCGGTTTCAAATTATCGAGTTATCGTGCAGCGTCCCCCGCAAGGCGGGAGACGGGCGGGGAGAATTGCTCCAGGAGGCCGCCGGCGGCCAGGGCGGCGGCGCCGGCAAGCAGGCCGGCGGACAAATAGGCGACGCTGCCGGAACAGCGCTCGGCCAGCAGGCCGCCGGCGAAAACGCCGGCCAGCATCATCACCGAAGCGGCCGACTGGCCGTAGGCCAGCACCTTCCCCAACAGCGAATCCTCAACCCGCACCTGCAGGAAGGACCTGAAATGGATGAAGTACATGGAGATGGCCGCGCTGCCTATCAGCCGCAGCGCCAGCACCAGGAACAGGTCCCTGAACAGGAAATATCCCGCCCAGGTGGAGCCCAAGAGCAGCAGCCCCAGCCGCACGATGAACGGCGAGCTGAAGCGTTTGGCCAGCATGGCCGAGGCCAGGCTGCCCAGCAGCAGCCCCGCCCCCGCCGTGGAGAAGAACAGCGCGAACTGCGCCTTTGAAACGGCCAGGTCCGTAAAAGCGAAAGGCGGCAGCGCGGCTATGTTCACGCCGTTGAGCAGCGCGAAAAGCCCGGGGAAAACCACCAGCGGCCAGAACTCGCGCGGCAGGCGCGCTCCGGAGGCGGCCGCGGTGGCGCCGGCGGCGGCCAGGCCTTCCACGGGCGCGGAAATGCACAGCACCAGCAGCCCCGAAACCAGGAAACTGGCCGCGTTGAAAAGGAAAGCCCCCGTCACGTCGAAGACCAGGAAGGACGCGCCGCCCAGCATCGGCACTATGATCTTCACCACGTTGTCCACCAGCGACACCAGCGAGTTCCCCCGCACCAGCTCGTCCTTGTGCACTATACGCGCGAAGATCTTCCCCGACGCCGGCTCGAACAGCACGCCGCCGCAGCCTATAAGGAACACCGCCGCGTAGAACAGCGCCGTGGTGTGCGGCAGGAAGGCCAGCACCGCCAGCACCGCGAAGCGGAAGAAGTCGGACAGCGCCATAGCGCGCTTGAGGTTAAGCCTGTCTATGGCGCCGGCCGCCGGCCTGCCGAAAAGTATCGACGGCAGCGCGCCGGCCACCAGCACCAGGCTGGTCTTGAAAGCCGACCCCGTGCTGAGGTAAAAGAAAGTCACCACGAACAGGTTGAAGACGATGTCGCCCGAAAGCGACGTGAACCTGGCGCCTATGTACAGGTAAAGGTT
>CALMZU010000351.1 GCA_937870775.1 uncultured Elusimicrobia bacterium | reverse complement strand
GTCCTTCTTCGCCTTCTCCAGCGAGTCGAACTTCTGGCGGGCCTCGCCGGTGCGCGAGCGGGAGCGCTCCAGCTGCTCCTCCAGTTCGCGGCGGCGGGAGGAATTGCGTTTCTCCTCCTTCTTGAGGCCGGCTATCTCGTCGGAGATCCGTTCCTCCTCGGCCTTGTAGCGCTCCAGTTCCCGGCGCTTGTCGTCGAGCTGGCGGTTTATCTCCTCCAGGCTCTTCTTCTTGGCGTCCACGGAGTTCTGCGCGCGCGCCGGGGCGGCGCAGAGCAGCGCCGCCGCGGCGGCGGCCAGCGCCAGGGCGCGATAACCGTTCTTCAGTGAAAACATCGTATCAGGCCTTCTCGTTCTTCCACTGGCAGAGCACCCAGCCGAACAGCGCGGCGGCGGCCACCAGCGCGGCCTGCCACAGCGGGTTGGGCCACACCCAGACCGGGCTCAGGTACTTCACCGGGTACACCACCGCGTAGGCGGCCAGACCGGCGGCCACGCCGCCGGCGGCGCCGGCGAAGAACCAGTTGCGGTCCTCGCCCAGCGAGGCGGCGAGCGACGCCGGCGTATGGCCGTGCGTCAGCACCATCGCGGCCATCACCATGAAAGCCAGGAAGGCCAGCGCCAGGCCCAGCGTTATCAGGTGGCCGTAGAAAAGGGAATGCATTATAGCGTAGGCCTCGAGCGGCTTGTACTTTATGTCGCCCACGCCGGGCACGCGCCACGCGGCGTCGGTCCAGGCGTTCATATCGCCCAGCGCGTCCTCGTCTATGGATACCTCCCAGGTATCGGGCATGGGATTCGAGCCCGGCGACAGCACCGAAGCCACCAGGTCGGGTTCCTCGGCCTTGAGCCTGGCCAGCCGGTCCTGCCGGCTGACGAAGACGGCCTGCGCGGTGCCGCGTATGGCGTGCAGCGCGGCGGCCACGGACTCGGGCGTCTCCTTGGAGCGCTCGTCGCGGACCACGACGATGCGGAAATCCTCTTTGAGTATGCCGGCTATCTCGCGCATCTGCGCGTGCATGAACAGCAGCATCTCTGCCATCAGCGCGGCCGAGAAGGCCAGCAGGAAGGCTACGCGGTAGCCCTTGCGGGGCTTGTGCGCTGCGGGCGTTATGTCGTGGCGGTGTTTATGTTCTTCAATAGGCATGGCGGCTCCGGCCGGTGACGGCCTGATAGATTATAACTCTTAGGCGGGGCGCAAAAAAAGCGGGCCGCCGGAGCGGCCCGCCTCAAGCCGGTCCGGCCGGCCTACAGCGAGGAGTCGTTGAACTCCACCGACGCCACGAAAGGAGAGCGGGAAAGCTCGCCGACCATGTCCACCGGCATGGTGCCGGTCACGTCGAAAACGCTGAACTTGGATTCGGCGGCGTTCTTCGGCAGCCGGAACCAGTTCTCGGCGGTGAAGCCGTTCTCGTCGGAGAGCTTCTTGAGGAAATCGGGCACGAAGGCGCTGGGCTTGTTCTGGTAGGGCACCTTCAGCGTGAAGCGCACGCGGGTCTTCAGCGGCACGCCGGTGTTCTTCTTCTCCACCGACACCTTCACCACGCCCTTGGTCTTGGAGATGGCGGTGACGGCGGAGTACGGCGCCCAGCCCATGATCACGGTGCGCTTGACGCTGCCGGCGTAGGAGGTGTTCTCGCCGGTGAAGCGGAAGCCGGCGTTCTTCTCCAGAGAGCGCAGCAGGGTGTCGTAGTCGGCGGAGGCGGGGGTGACGGTGAGGAAAACGTATTCGCGGGCGAACTTCTTGGGGCCGGTGCCGACAGGCCAGACGAAGGAGCCGAGCGGGCCGCTCTCGCCGGCGAAGGTGACCTTGTAATGGCCGCCGGGCAGCGCCTGCGCGGGTTCCTTGTCCGCCGAGGGGGCCGTCCTGGAAACGGCGGCGGCCGGCGCGGGGTTCTTGAGGGTCGGCGCGGTCACGGCGGAAGGGGCGTCGCGGAGATCGCCGGGAGCGCCGAAGTCGGCGCGCACGTTCATCGTGTTCTTGGAGTTCAGGTAGCCGTCGGCGGTCTCCATGTAGTCCTGGAGGGCCGGGTCGGAGAAGGGGTTGGAATTCTCCGGCTGGTCGGCGGCGTAAAGCGATACGGGCAGGGTCAGGAGCAGGCTGAGTATCAGGTTTATTTTCATCGTTTATCCGGCCGCGGCGCCAGAACGCAAAAAACAGAGAAACGGTTTCCCGTTTCCCCTGGTTACACCCGGTTAAGGCCGGGCGGTGGATGCTCCCCCGCCTGTTCGGGGGATTACAAGGGCGCCGCAAGAACTTTTTTTACTACGCTATTATTCTATTATCCTTTTACACGGCGCGTAAGGGGCGGCGGACCCAGACCGCGCGGAAAAAAGGGCCCAGGCCGTTCTGGGCCCTTCGGGCAAGCGCCGCGCCATTGACAGGGAACGCCCCGGTCTGCTACAATTTATCTACCGGTAGGTAAGTTTTATATGAAATCAAAGAACACACCCAAGATAACCAAAGGCGACATGACCCGCCGCCGCATACTGGAAGCCACGGCGAAGCTGATGTTCGAGAACGGACCCGACGCCGTCTCGATGCGCGAGATCTCCGCGCGGCTCAAGATAACCAAGCCCGTCCTGTACTACTATTTCAAGGACAAGGACGAGCTGATAAAGGCCACCTTCGAGGAAGGCGCCAGGCATTTCAACGAACTGCTGGACGAGATCAACAAGCCCGGCTTCACGCTGGAACAGAAGCTGACCTCCATATTCTCCAACCGCCTGGCCTTCATCAAGCAGCACCCGGAGATACCCAAGTGCGCCCTGAAGATCATGGCCTCGCCCGAGGACGGCATACTGAACACGCTGGCCATAGAGAGCAAGCGCCGCAACCGCAAGGACCTGCTGGAGATGGTGAAGGCCTGCGCGGAGAAAGAAGGCATAGCGCACGCCGACACCGAACTGGTGACGCACATGACCAGCGCCGTGATAGAGCATTTCATGATAGAAGGCAAGGAGATAGGCGCGGACAAGATCCCCTCCACCCTGCCGCAGCGCCTCGCGAAACTGATAGCCCGCGGCGCGCGCGCGGCCAGGGCGGCCGCTCTCGCCATGGCCCTGCCCGCGCTGCTGGCCGCCGGCGCGCAGGCCGCCTCGCTGGACCTCACGCTGGACGGCGCGGTGAACGTTGCGCTCAAGAACAACGCCACCGTGATAACCGCGGAGGAGACCAGCCGCATATATAAGGAACAGGTGAACGAGTACTGGGGCACCGTGTTCCCCCAGGTCAGCGCGTCGATGACCTACTCCCGCTACCTCGCCAAGCCGAACAAGGACATACTCGGCTCCAAGCCCAACAACCTCTACTCCGGCTCGCTCGACGTCAGCCAGGTGGTGTGGGCCGGCGGCAAGGTGTCCAGCGCCATCAAGATGGCCAAGACCTACGAGAAGGCCAGCGGCGAGCAGCTGAAGACCGCGCAGAACGGCATAGCCAAGGCCGTCAAGCAGACCTACTACGCCGTGCTGCTCGCCAAGGAGATGACCGGCATACAGAAGGAGAACCTGGACCTCGCCAAGCAGCACCTCGCCACGATAGAGGCCCAGTACAAGCAGGGCATAGCCAGCGACCTCGCGGTGCTGCGCCAGAAGGTGGAGGTCTCCAACAACGAGCCCGCGCTGACTCAGGCGCAGAACCTCTACGAGGAAGGCCTCATTGACCTCAAGAACCTGCTGGGCATAGACCCCGAGACCGAGATCAGCCTGTCCGGCAACCTGGGCTGCCAGATATCCGGCGGCGACATGAACGGCCTTTACCAGAAAGCCCTGGCCGCCCGCCCCGAGTACCGCAACCAGAAGTACCAGCTGGACCTCTACGAGCAGAACATAAAGATAGAGCGCGCCGGCCACTTCCCCTACCTCAGCGCCTTCGCGTCGCGCCAGTACTACGGCGGCTCGGCCTCCGGCTGGCCCGTCGACGACGACCGCACCTGGACCACGGTGGCCGGCCTCAAGCTGTCGCTGCCCATCTTCGCCGGCGGCTCGGTCACCTCGCGCACCGAGCAGGCCAGGCTGCAGGCCGACATAGCCCGCACCAACCTGGCCGAACTGGAGCGCAAGATAAAGATAGAGGTCAAGAAGGCCTGGCTCAGCCTCGGCGAGGCTTCCGAGCGCCTGGCCTCGCAGAGCACCGCCGTGGAGCAGGCCCGCAAGGCCCTCTCCGCCACCGAGGTGCGCTTCCGCAACGGCCTCGCCAGCCAGCTCGAGCTCAACGACGCCTCGCTCGCGCTCAACAAGTCGCAGACCCTTTACACCCAGGCCCAGCACGACACCTGCTCCGCGAAAGCGGAGCTGGACTGGACCGTGGGGAATTGACGCAGCCTAAGACCAGAGGACACAGGAACATATGAACAATATCAAGACCAAGATGCTCATCCTTACCGCGCTCGCCGCGCTCGCGGCCGGCTGCCGGAACAAGGAACTCGAGGCCTTCAACGCCATTGAGAAGGACCGCTTCCTCGTGAAGACCGAGAAGGCGGCTGCCCGCGACATAGAGGACTACCTCACGCTGGTGGGCTCGGTGAAGGCCATGGACGAGGCCACGCTGTACCCGCGCGTGGCCGGCAAGCTGCTGCGGAACCTGGTGACCGAAGGCGACAAGGTGACGAAGGACCAGCCGGTGGCGCTCGTGGAACGGGACGAACCCGGCGTGGTTTACGAGCCGGCC
>CALMZU010000350.1 GCA_937870775.1 uncultured Elusimicrobia bacterium | reverse complement strand
TCCTTCTGCGGCCCGGCGGCCAGCGGCGTCCAGGCCACGGTGGCGCTGGAGTAGAACACCCCGGCGTAGGGCGGCGCGCCGAGCATGACCGCCAGCGGCAGCGTCTGGCGTATCAGCGGCGAGGCCTCGGTATAGACGGTGGCGCCGTTGTAGAGGCTGCCGGCGCGGAAATAGTAGGCGGTGTTGGGGTCAAGGCCCTGTATGGCCAGCGCCGAGGCCGCGGGGTTCGCCGTGGCCGAGCTGGCGGCCACCACGCTGAAGTACCGGTACAGCGAGGCCTGGGCCACGTAGCCCTCGGTGGCGATGCCCGGGTTGAACGACACCGCCACGCTGGAGCTCCATACCGAGGACTGCGTCACGCCGGTAAGCACGCCGGGGATGGTCGTGCGGGTGGAGGCCAGCGTAACGTAGTGGGGGGTGCGCTCCCAGTTCAGCGCACCGAGGCGCAGGTTGTATACCGTGTTCGGGTTGAGGCCTTCCACGCTGATTCCCTGGGCGGAAGGGTCGTAGGTGACCGAGGAGATAACGGCCGCGCCGCCGCCGAAGGCGCCCGTGGAAGCCTCCAGCCTGTAGCCCTCGCACGCGAAGGCCTGCGGGTAAAGCGGGAGCGGCGTGAACGTCAGGTCCATGCGCTGCGCGCCGGGCGTGACGTGGACCAGGTCCGTGGAGATGGACAGCGAGAGCGTCACGGTGGAGAGCTTCCCGTTGTAGTTGGGGTCCCCGGCGCTGTTCAGCGAGGCGACATGGAAATAGTAGGTGGTGTTGGGGTCCAGCGTGGTCAGGGCCAGCGTGCTCTGCGCCACCGAGTAGGCCGAGGACGAATGCCCGATCCCGGTCCAGTCCGCGGCGGTAGAGGCCTGCAGGGTGTAGCCCAGCGCGCTGGCTTCCGAGGGCGCCGACGGCAGCGCGGTCCAGCCCAGCCTCGCGGCGCCGTCCGCGACGGACATGAACGCCAGGCCCTGCGGCTTCTGCGCCAGCGTGGTGAAGGTCATCTTGTCGCTCAGGTTCTCCAGGCCGGAGACGTTGAGCGAGCCCACCCGGTAGAAATAGGTAGTGTTGAGACCGAGGCCTTCCAGCGAGTAACTGGAGACGGCGCGGTCGGCGGTGGACCAGCCGATCTTCACGGGGGACATCAGTTCCGAGGTCGAGAGCGTCAGCGTGTAGCCCTCGGCGCGCTGGGCCTGAACGGAGCCGTTCTCCGGCGTCCAGCGGGCCACGGCGCTGCTCTCGAACACCTCGTCGTAAAGGCCGGTGAGGGCCATGGCCGCGGTGGCCGTGGTGATGTATGAAGCATAGGGCGTTACCATGCCCGATATGCCGCGCGCCCTGACGCGGAAATAATAGACGGTGTTGGCGTACAGGCCGCCCTGGTCCGCGGGCGGGTAGCCTATGGGGGACACCGTTTCGCCGGTGAAGGCGGCGTTGTCGGCGTAGGAGAGCTCGTAGCCGGTCCATTCCGGGTTTCCGTTCACGTTCCAGCCTATCTTATTGACCGCCGTGTGCGAGGAGGGGGCCGTGAAATAAGCGGAGATGGAGTACATCCCGGAGGGGGCGGCCACCGGCGTTACCGTCCACGTGGAGCCGTAAACGCCTATGGCGTCGCCCGACGACCGCACGCGCAGGTAGTAACTGGTGTCGGGGGAGAGGAAAGGGTAGTTGGTGGCGCTGCCGGTCACCTGGCCGCTGGCCAGCCACACGTTGAAGGCCGAGTCGGTGGATATCTGCGCGGTGAAGGGGGAGGTGCCGCCGGTCCAGGAGATATTTATGCTGCCGGTGCTGAGGGCCGTGACGGATACCGCCGGCGCGGCGGCGCGCGAAGGAACGGCCGCTGCTATAAGGCAGAGGGCGGCCGCTGCTATGGTTCTGGCCCCGCGGAACATGGTTATAGTCTAACAGACCTCGCTGTGAATTCAATGACTAATATGTTACAGGCCGGCCGCGCGTTTTGTTGCAACGGTCGCGGTTTCTATTATATTATAATTTAAATTTCTACGCGCCCCCCGGAGCAAAAATGCGGTACGGACCCCACAAAGCAGCGGCTAAGAGGACGGCACTGGTTTTAACGCCCGCCCTCCTGCTGCTGGCCCTTTGCCCGGCGCCGCGCGCGGCCGGCCTGCCGGGCTTCTCGGTTTCCGCGGGCGTCCCGCTGCTCGGCGTGGCAGCCTCCACCGGGACCGTCGTGGCCCAGGGCGGCAACTATTCCGTGCCGCTGCCCGACGGGCGCACGCTGTGGCTCCTGAACAACGTCTGGTCCGGGGAGCGCAAGGCCGGCGGCCAGGCCTCGGTGTGGGGGATAGTGGACGGGGCCGCCGCGTTCGCGCCCAGCACCTCCCCTTACGCCCAGGCCGCCTCGCTGCGCTATGTCTCCGACGAGAACGGCTGGCCGCTGCCGCTGCTGTCCGGCGAGATAAAAGAGTACAGCCAGGTGCGCCGGTTCTGGCCCCGCTCCGGCCTTTGCGCCGGCGGCAAGTGCTACGTCTTCTATTCCATCATGAACAATTTCGGTCCCGAGCCCTACGACTATTTCCGCGTCGGGCAGGGCGTGGCCTGGGCGCAGGACCCGGCCGGTCCCTACGTCAAGGCGCGGCTCGCCACCAGGTATTCGCTGTGGAACGACATAGAGCCCGCCTTCGGCTCCGCCG
Source organism: uncultured Elusimicrobia bacterium (assembly GCA_937870775.1). Classification (GTDB taxonomy): domain Bacteria; phylum Elusimicrobiota; class Elusimicrobia; order Elusimicrobiales; family UBA9959; genus UBA9959. The sequence goes on along the minus strand of CALMZU010000350.1, from coordinate 3,609 downwards.
CCTGGGCCGACGAGGACGGCTGGGTATACGTGTACGGCCGTTCAGCCGTGGCCCCCGGCGAGTACGGGGCGGAGCTGGCCCGCGTGAAGCCGGAGAACATCGCCTCGCGCGAGAAGTATTCCTATTATATGCAGGAGGCCTCCAGCGCCGCCTGGACCTCCGACGTCAACGAGGCGTCCACGCTGCTGGAAGGCATGCCCGACGAGTTCTCCGTGTCGTACAACGAGCGGCTGAAGTCGTACCTGCTGGTATATTACGACGAGAAGGCCGCCGTCGTGAACGCCCGGCTGGCGCCGGCACCGTGGGGCCCGTGGGACCGGCCCGCCAAACTGATCGGCTGCGCGCCGGAGGACTACTGCTACGGCGCCAAGGAGCAGCCCGGGTTCGCCGCCGAGGGCGGCGGGAAGATCTTCGTCACCGTCGAGAAGAAGAACGCGCCGTACCTGTACGAGATAACCTTCAAGTAGAGGAGAAACCATGGCAGATTACAACATACTGGTGATAAACCCCGGTTCCACTTCGGACGAGGTCAGTTATTTCCGCGGCGATACCGAGGTGTTCCACAAGACCGTGCGTTACAGCCCCGACGAACTGAAACCCTACGAGCGCGAGAAGATCACTTCCCAGTTCGACCTGCGCAAGCGCATGGTGCTGGGATCGCTGAAGGAGCACAGCGTCGACGTGAAGGAGATACACGCCGTGATAGGCCGCGGCGGCCTGGTGAAGCCCATAGAGGGCGGCGTCTACGCCGTGGACGAGGCCCTGCTCGCCGACCTGCGCGAGGGCGTGCTCGGCGACCATTCCTCCAACCTCGGCGGCATCATCGCCAAGAACATCGCCGACGAGAACGGCATAAAGTCCTTCATAGCGGATCCCGTGGTCGTCGACGAACTGGACCCGGTGGCCCGCTACTCCGGCATGCCGGAGAACCCCCGCATCTCCATTTTTCACGCGCTCAACCAGAAGCGCGTAGGCCGCCACGCGGCGCGCCAGCTCGGCAAGCCCTACGAGGACTGCCGGCTGATAGTGATGCACGCCGGCGGCGGCGTGTCCGTCGGCGCCCACAGGGGCGGCCGCGTGGTGGACGTCAACAACGCGCTCGACGGCGACGGGCCTTTCACCCCGCAGCGCTCCGGCGGCGTGCCGGCCGGCGGGCTGGTCAAGATGTGCTTCAGCGGCAAGTACACGCTGGCCGACATGAAGCTCAAGATCAAGGGCCGCGGCGGCCTGACCGCCTATACCGGCACTTCGGACTGCATGGCCCTCGAGAAGTACATAGAGACCGGCGAGGTGAAGCCCGGCTGCGGCCTGGACCCGGCCAAGGTCAGCCGCGAGGAGGCGAAAGCGGTCGTGGCCGCTATGGCCTACCAGATGAGCAAGGAGATCTGCTCGATGGCGGCGGTGCTCGAAGGCAAGGTGGACGCCATAGTGCTGACCGGCGGCCTGGCCTACGACAAGTTCATAGTTTCGGAGGTCAAGCGCCGCACCGGCTGGCTGGCGCAGGTGCTGACCTACCCCGGCGGCGACGAGATGACCGCGCTGCGCGCGCAGGCGCAGATAGCGCTGGACCACCCGGAAAAGGTGCGCAAATACTGACGGAGGCGAGATGAAATTCAACAGCTTCGACGAACTGCTCGCGCAGGTGCGCGGCAAGACCAACCGGGTGGTGGTGCCCGGCGCCAACAACGACGAGGTGCTGACCGCCCTGCGCATGGGCGTGGAGAACCGCATCATCTCCGGCGGCGTGCTGATAGGCCCGGCGGCGCAGGTGAAGGAAATGGCGGCGCGCGTGGGCCTTGACCTGGGCATCTTCCAGCTCGAGGAGATGGCGGACTTCGCCGAGATGTGCAACCGCGCCGTGGACCTGGTGCGGGCCGGCAAGGGCGACTTCCTGGTGAAGGGCCTGGTGGACACGAAGTTCTACATGAAGGCGATACTCCGCAAGGAGGTGGCCGCGGTGCCCGAGGGCGGCATACTGAGCCACTTCGCGCTGTTCCACCTGGACAACTATCACAAGATGTTCGCCGTCACCGACGCGGCGATACTGATAAGTCCCACGCTCGAACAGAAGGTCAAGATCGTCGAGAACGCCGTGGGCATCATGCGCGCGCTGGGCGTGGAGACGCCGAAGGTGTCGGCCGTCTGCCCGGTGGAGAAGGTGAACCCCAAGATACCGAGCACGCTGGACGCCGAGGCGCTGGTGAAGCTGAACCGCGACGGCGTTATAAAGAACTGCGTGGTCGAGGGACCTTACGACATATACATCACGTTCTCCAAGACGCTGGCCGCCGAGAAGGGCGTGAAGGGCGCGGTGGTGCCGGGCGAGACCGACATAGCGCTGCTGCCGAGCCTGGACGCGGCGAACCCGATGTACAAGTCCATCTCTTTCTTCGGCGCGGGCGTGAAGTCCGCGACGGTGCTGGCCGGCGCCAACATGCCGGTCATACTGCCGTCGCGCACCGACTCGCCGGTGACCAAGCTGCATTCTATAGCTCTGGCCTGCTTCCTTAAGGACGCGGGCAGATAATTTAAGAGGACAAAAACTAAAGGAGAAACAACATGGCGTGGAATTTTCTTAAGAAGATAACCGGCAAGGAGAAGGAGGCGGCCGCGAAGCCCGCGGCCCCCGCCGAAGCGCCGAAGCCGGCAGCCCCGAAGGCCGAAGCCGCGAAGCCGGTGGCCCCCAAGGCCGAGGCCGCGAAGCCCGCGGCCGCCCCGGTTAAGCCCGCCGCCGATAAATCCCCGGCCGACAAGACCGACGACGAACTGGCCGCCGAGCTGAACGCGATGTCCCCGCAGATACTTGAGCAGGCCAAGGACCCGCAGATGCGCGCCCTGATCATCGGCATCTACCGCAAGATGCTGGTGGACAAGGTGGACATCAACAACGACAAGGCCGTCAAGAAGTGGATGCAGAAGCACCCCGAGGTGCTGCAGGGCGGCGAGACCGTGAAGGTGGAGACCGTGCGCCGCGAGGACCCCAAGGTGGGCCGCAACGACCCCTGCCCCTGCGGCTCCGGCAAGAAGTACAAGAAGTGCTGCGGCGCCGGCAAGTGATCCGCCCAGCCAAAAAGAAAACCCCCGGCAAGCCGGGGGTTTTTCTTTGGGTCCGCCTGGCTTAGTTCCAGGATATCTGGGGAACCTCGAGGGTCTCCACCTGGCCTATCTCCTTGGTCATCGCGCGGCTGCGGGCGGAGGAATCGCCGAAGTGGCCGAGGCCGTCCACGGTGTAGCTCCAGACGCCGCCGTCGGTGCTGAGGGGGGTGGAGGTGACGTGGTTCAGGTCGGCCTGCATATAGGCCACCGGGTCCTTGGAGGAGCCGACGTTCATGGGGTCGGACATCTTAACGTCCATGTTGAACTTCCAGCCCCACTTCACGCTGGTCTCCAGCGGGCGCACGGTGAAGTTGGTGATGTAGTGGCCCTTCACGTCGGCTTCGTCGTCGCGCAGGTCCTGGCCGTTGTAGAAGAAGGACACCGCGTACCTGATCTTTATGACGTCTATGCCCATCAGGTTGGTGACCACGTAGTCGTAGACCATCTCCTTCTTCTTCCAGCCGCTGTAGTTGGCCCAGTTGAAGGAGAAGCCGGGGATGGCGCTGGCGTAAG
>CALMZU010000349.1 GCA_937870775.1 uncultured Elusimicrobia bacterium | reverse complement strand
AAGCGACGAGGCCGAGTGACGAGGCGCGCGCACGGTGTGCGCGACGCCGTGCCCGGCGAAACCGGCCATCGCCAGGCCCCCGACAAAGCCGCAGCGACTTAATTGTTAGTTCAATGCTTTCTTGAGGAAGGCGAGGAGGCGGGGGGCGTAGGCGGCGTGCATGTCGGTGAAGGCGTTGATGTGGCCGTAGGGGACGGTCCAGAATTCCTTCGGCCCGGCGGCGGCCTTGTACAGCTTCTGGCCCTGCGAGAAAGGCACGGTGCTGTCGTTCTCGGAGTGGATGAACACCTTGGGGCAGCTTATCGACGAGATGTAGTCCTTCGGCGCGTGCGAGCCGCTGACGGCCAGCCAGGGCAGCCAGGAGAACGGCCAGGCCCACCAGTGCCGCCGCAGCACGCCGGAAGCCACGCCGCGGTAAGAGTAAAAAGTCCCTTCCAGCACCATGGCCGCGGGTTTAAACCCCGACTCCCCTACGGCGGCCACCGCTATCGCGCCGCCGAGGCTCTGCCCGAAGACAACGACCTTCCCGGGGTCCGCGCCGGGCAGTTTCAGCGCCTGCCGCAGCGCGGCCTCGCCGTCCATCACAAGCCCGCCCAGTTCCGCCTTGCCGTCGGAGGCTCCGTAGCCGCGGTAATCGAAGATGAAAACATTGTAGCCCTCGCGCGCGAGCCAGGCGGAGAAAGGGAAATGCGAGGTCATGTTCTCGGCGTTGCCGTGGAAGTGCACCACCGTGCCGAGAGGCCTGCCTTCCGGGGGGAAATACAGGCCCGTCAGCGGAGTGCCGTCGGCCGCGGCGAACTTTATAGCCTCGCACTTGAGGCCCAGCGCCGACGGGTCGGCGTATACATGCCCCGAAGGGTTGAAGAACAAATGCGTGCAGCCGGCCAGCATGGCCAGCGCAGGGATCAGCAGGAGTTTTCTCATCACGGCGGGAATATGAACTGGTGGAAGTAAACGCCGGCCTCTTTGACCTTGCCGCGCCAGGAATACTCGACGCGGGCGGAGCTGTCGCGCGCCAGCCGCAAGGAGGCCCCGAGCGAACCGGCCCAGAGCGGGCGGGTGTCGCCCAGCGCGTAGCTTATGTAGCGGGCCTCGGCGAGGAAACGCGCCGGGCCTTTCTCGGCCAGCAGCCCGGCCTTGAGGCCCGCGCCGGCGCGCCAGCCCGGATCCAGCGGGGTGCCGAAGGCGCTGTCCGCCTGGCCCATCAGGTACCAGAGCTGCCGCACCGGGCCGTCGAAAGACACCGCGAAGCCGCTGGCCGCGTGCATGGCCCATACGGCGGCCTCGCCGCTCTGCCGGCCGGTCTCGGGTGCCTGCTCGACGCCCGCGCTGATCTCCCACGACGGGCGGCGTACCCAGGGGTCCCACGGGTTCAGGCTCAGCACATGGGCCAGCCGGCCTTCCTTCAGATAAAGCCTGTTGTATCTCTCCTCGTAGCGCAGCCTGAAGCCGAACATCTCCAGGGCCGCGTCCGGCAAATAGCCCGACGGGTCGTCCAGCAGGTCCTGCACCGCGAAGCGCCACTGCAGCTCGTAAGCGGGGCCGTCCTTGAGCGAAACCAGTCCCGCGCCGAGGCGCAGGCTCTCGTGCGCGTCCGCCACCGACGGGGGGCGGAGCGGCGCGCCGGGGAAGGTGTTCTGGCGGCCGAGCTGCGCGCGGGCGGCCAATAGCGGGTCAGTGCGCGCGTCCAGTTCTTCCTTGCCTATGCGGCCCGCGCAGGTGCGCCAGTTCAGGTAGTCGGCCGCGGCCTCCAGCACCGCCGCTTTGGCGGCGGGAGGATAGGCGTCAAGCTTCTTCAGTTCCGCCTTCTGGTCGCCGCGCGCCAGCCTGAACACGGAGTCCTGTTCCTGCGGCGAGAGCTGCGAACGCTTCCATTCCACGGTCTTCCACAGCGACGGGCGCCACACCGGCTCCGGCGACTGGGAAGCCGCCAGCACGGCCTTGGCCGTGTCGGAGGGAATGACCTGCAGGCCGAACCTGGCGGTCAGGTCCATGCCGGGCTTCGCTACCTCCAGGAGCGGCAGCAGCTGCCACGAACAGTTGCGGGTGAAGAAGCGGTACGGGAAGGCCGCCTTGCCCAATTCCCAGGTGTGGCGCAGCAGACGGTCTATCTCGTCGGGATTCAGGCCCAGCGGGAACTCCCACAGGTCCCGGTTCTCGAGGTTGTGGTATTCCTGTATCTTCAGGTAATAAGGTATGGTGGCGAACTCTCCCGGGTAGGCGCCGACAAGGCCCTTCAGGGCGAAAAGCAGGCCGTTCTTCTCCTCGGTCACGGCCGCGTAGTTGATGGTGTAGTCCAGCAGGTCGGCGCCCTGCCCGCCGCGCTTGTGCAGGCGCAGGAAGGTATGGCCGTAAAGGGTGGAGGGGTTGTTGAGGTAGCCGGCCGCGAACAGAAGACTGACCGAATCCACGTCGAGCCCGGAGCGCCATTCCTCGAAAGCCGGGCAGCGGCGGCGGGGGAACTCCTGTTCGCTCAGGCCCAGCAGCGCGCGCAGGCGCAGGTAGCGCTCGGGGAAGCGGCATTCGGGGCTGTCGTCGGCCGGGCCGTCGAAGAAGAACCCGTCGGTCTCCGCCTCGAACTCGAGGCGCGGGTTCACGGAGCCCCAGCCGGCGAGGAAGAAATCCTTCTTCATCGACGGGCTGTAGTAATGGCCGAGCAGGCCTTTTTCGTAATAGAGCAGTTTCTGCCAGGCGGGGTCGGCCCAGGCTTCTTTCTTCGCCGCGGTCTGCCTGAGCTCGAGGCGGCGCAGTTCCTGTTCGGGGGTGAGCGCTCCGGCCAGGGCCGGCAGCAACAGCAGCAGGAGGGAAAATAAAGGACGGACCGGAGGAGTTACCCGCCCGGTCCGTCTGTCGGTCATCGCTTCCTTATTATATGGAGGCGACGAGCCTGTTTATCTCGGTGACGGCGGTCTTGGCGCTGTTGGCGGCGAAGATCGTCGTGTGGTTCTTCTGCAGCAGCTCGGCGAACTGGTAGCTGTTGTCAGGCGTGTAGCCGTAGAGCTTGGCCAGGTTGGCCACGTACTCGCCCTTGCCCTGGGCCGCGTCGCGGGACAGGTCCTTGTAGTTCGCCTCGATGAAGCTCTCGCGGGCCATCGAGACCTTCACCATGCCCTGGGCGTTGCAGCCCGAGGTGCCGAAGGTTATGCCGAACGTCTGGCTCCAGAAAGTGCCGTTGGTGGTGGCCGCGAGCACCTGGGTCATGTCGTTCTTCTTGAACACCAGGCTGCCCAGACCGCAACCGGCGCTGCCGTAATCGGCGGCGAAGGCGGCGGCGCTGAAGGCGCCCAGTACTACGATAGTCATCAGTATTTTCTTCATTAGTGTCTCCCCTATTTAATTTTCCGCAACTCCATTCTGCAAATTAGGCGCTGCGCCTGTCAATGCTTAATGCAGCCCTATGCGGCACTGGTGGTCCTTCTGGTAGTTCTCGAGGGACTGTTTCTCGTGCTCGCGGTAGGCCGCGGTGCGCTTCATCAGCTGGTCGAAGTTGGTCTGGTGCGCGTCGAACATGGGCCCGTCCACGCAGGCGAACTTCGGCTTGCCGCCGATCTCCACGCGGCAGCCGCCGCACATGCCGGTGCCGTCTAGCATGACGGGGTTGAGGCTGGCGAAGGTGGGGGTCTTGTGCGGCAGCGAGGTCAGCGCCACGAACTTCATCATCGGTATCGGCCCGATGGTGAATATCGCGTCGATCTTCTCGCCGGCGGCGTAGAGTTCCTTCATCGCGTCGGTCACCAGGCCTTTCTTGCCGGCCGAGCCGTCGTCGGTGGTCACTATGACCTTGTCCGAGATGGACTCCATTTCCTTCTCCAGTATCAGCAGGTCCTTGTTGCGGGCGCCCAGCACCGAGATGATGCGGTTGCCGGCCTCCCTGTAGGCCTTCGCTATGGGATAGAGCTCGGCTATGCCCACGCCGCCGCCCACGCCCATCACGGTGCCCCACTTCTTTATCTCGACGGGCGTGCCCAGCGGGCCGGCCACGTCGGAGAAGGAGTCCCCGGTCTTGAAGGAGTTTATCTGCACCGTGGACTTGCCTATGGCCTGGATGATCACGGTGATGGTCCCGTTCTCGGGGCTCCAGTCCACCAGCGTCACCGGTATGCGCTCGCCGCCTTCCTTCGCGCGCAGTATCACGAAATGCCCGGCCTTGGCCTTGGCGGCTATCAGCGGGGCGTAGATCACGTGCCTGGATATGGTGGACGAGATGTCGGTCTTCTCAACTATCTTGTAGAGCCCTTCGGTCGAATAGATGTCGTGTTTCATGTTGTTCTCCAGTTCAGGCCTTCACGCCGGACATCAGCCGCTCGTGTATGGCCTTGGCCGCGGCCTTGCCGTCCTTCATCGCCAGCAGCACCGTCGCGCCGCCGCGCACCACGTCGCCGCCGGCGTAGATGCCGTCGAGCGAGGTCTTGCCGGTGGTTTCCTCTGCGGTGATGCAGCCGTGCTTGTCCACCGCCAGGCCCTTGGTGGTCTGCTGTATTACCGGGTTCGGGCTCTGGCCTATGGCCACGACGAGGCTGTCGGCTTCTATGTAGAACTCGGAACCCTTCACGGGCACCGGCTTGCGGCGGCCCGAGGCGTCGGGCTCGCCGAGCTGCATGCGTATGCACTTCACGCGCTTCAGGCGGCCCTTCTCGTCGCCCTCCAGTTCCAGCGGGGCGGTCAGGAATTCGAACTTTATGCCTTCCTCCATCGCGTTCTCCACTTCCTCGCCGCGGGCCGGCATTTCCTCGCGGGTGCGGCGGTAGAGCAGCGTTACGTTGTCGGGGCCCAGGCGCTGCGCGCAGCGGGCCGAGTCCATGGCGGTGTTGCCGCCGCCCACCACTACGACCTTGCGGCCTATGTAGTACGGGGTGTCGGTGGCGGGGAACTTGAAAGCCTCCATCAGGTTGACGCGGGTAAGGAACTCGTTGGAGCTGTAGACGCCGACGAGGTCCTCGCCGGGCGCGCCCATCGGGCTCGGCAGGCCGGCGCCGGAACCGATGTAGATCATGTCGAAGTCCTTCTTCAGCTCGTCTATCGTGATGGACTTGCCTATCATCACGTTCTTGAGGAAGCGCACGCCCATCTTCCTGAGCATGGCCACCTCGGAGCGCACTACGACGCGCGGCAGGCGGAAGGTGGGGATGCCGTAGCTCAGCACGCCGCCGAACTCGTGCAGCGCCTCGAACACGGTCACCGCGTGGCCGAGCTTCCTGAGCTCCGCGGCCACGGCCAGCGAAGAAGGTCCCGAACCCACGCAGGCCACCTTGAAACCGGTGTCCGGCGCGCAGGGGGGAGGGGTAACCATATTATGCTCGCGCACGTAGTCCGCGGTGAAGCGCTCGAGCCGGCCTATGGAGACCGGGCCGAACTTGTCCTTCAGCACGCAGGCGGCCTCGCAGTACTTCTCCTGCGGGCAGACGCGGCCGCAGATGGCCGGAAAAAGGCTGGTCTCGTAGATCTTGGAGGCGGCCTCGCCGAACTGCTCCTTGTAGAGCAGGTCCACGAACTGGGGGACCTTGACGTTCACCGGGCAGGCGTTCTCGCAGGGCTTGTTCTTGCAGTTCAGGCAGCGGGCCGACTCGGTCAGGGCGTCCTCCAGCGTGAAGCCCTGGGCGACTTCGTCGAAATTCTTGCGGCGCTCTACCGGGTCCTGGTGGCGGCCGTGGTTCTGCTTTATCGACGGTGTGGGTTTCTTGGGTTTATTGTCCATTTTTTTCTGTCTCCGATGTCGTTACGATCGTTAAAGGCATTATACAATAATGCGCGCCGGGCTTTAGAGCCGGCGGCCCGCCCTGTTAAGCCGGGAGGGGCAAAAATGCTATACTTTACGGGTCCCACAGCAGCGCAGTCCCGTTTTTGCGGTATACCTTCAAGGAGAAATAATATATGTCTAATAAGAGAGTGGCGATGGACGGTAACACGGCCGCAGCACACGTTGCGCACGCGACCAACGAGGTCATAGCGATATACCCTATAACCCCTTCCTCCGTGATGGGCGAGCTTTCCGACCTTAAGTCTTCCAAGGGCGAGAAGAACATCTGGGGCACCGTGCCCTCCGTGATAGAGATGCAGAGCGAGGGCGGCGCTTCCGGCGCGGTCCACGGCGCGCTGTCCGCCGGCGCCCTGACCACCACCTTCACCTGCTCGCAGGGTCTGCTGCTGATGATCCCGAACATGTTCAAGATCGCCGGCGAGCTGACCTCGACGGTGTTCCACATCAGCGCCCGCGCGCTGGCCACCCACGCGCTGTCGATCTTCGGCGACCACTCCGACGTGATGGCCTGCCGC
>CALMZU010000348.1 GCA_937870775.1 uncultured Elusimicrobia bacterium | reverse complement strand
GCCGCCCACAGTATGGAGCCGGTCTGCACGTCCACCATGCGCGCCATCAGCGAGGCGTTGGCGGTGGTGCTGAGTATCTGCGAGTTGGGGAGGCCGGCCACCGAGCCCTCGGAATGCATGGTGCCGCTGTTCACCCTGGTGACGTCGGTGACCAAATTGCCGTTGGAGGTGTTGACCAGGTACTTGCTGGCGGCGTTGCTCTCGGCCACGGTGCCGACGAACAGCGCGTCCACGCCCAGGAGTTTCCCCAGCTGCTTGGCGGTGGCCTGGTCGAAATAGCCGGAGGAGGTCAGCGAATTCTCCTTCATCACCTCGCTGAGGCGCTGGCGCTCGACGACGTCGGCGCCGTGCATCAGCAGGCTCTGGGTCATCAGGTCCGCGGCGGTGTCGCCGTTGGAGCCGCCGAAGGTCAGCACGGCCACGCGCTTCACGGTGGAGAAGTCGGCATGCTGGTTTATCGCCACCTTGGGCGTCACGCAGGCGGCGAAGAGGGGCAGCAGCAGGAAGAGGAGGTTCTTTTTCATGACGTCAGGGGCGCGAGAGGTGGTGTATGTGGCGCGAGGCGGTGTCCTTCATGGACGGGTCCTGCGTGTTCTCCAGGCAGGCTTTCCAGGCGGCCAGCGCCTTGTCCTTCATGCCTTTCTTCTCGTAGATCATGCCCAGCATGTAATGGGCCACGGCCTTCTTGGGGTCCAGCTGCACTGCCTCCTCGAAGCAGCGCTGGGCGTCGTCGTGGCGGCGCAGGCGCATGTAGGTGAAGCCCAGCTTCACGCGCAGCTCCGCGTCCTTGGGCGAGGCTTTTATCTGCTGCTGCAGAGAGTCGGCGTCCTTGTTGAGCTGGGCTATGGTCTCCGGGGTTTCCGGAGGGGGCGGAGGCGGCTCCGCGGCCGCCCGGACCGGCACGAAAAGAAGGGCTGCCAAAAGGTATGATCTCATATAGCCTCCGCTCCCTAGAGGATATAATATTTGGCCGCGATTTTGTAATATGGATTTATGAGATCCCGCTACTTGACTGGAGCGCAGCCGGCCGTGCGCTTGCGCTGTCCCTCCTGCGGCAGGGAACTGGCCGAGGGGAAGGCCTATTGCGAGAACCCGGCTTGCGGCGCCGTGCCCGGCCGCCCAGCCGGGAATGGGACCATTAAAAAAGAGTTATCCTTCGACCTCAGCCTCAAGCTGGATTTCGCCACGCTGGCCCGCGCCGCCGCGCTGGTCCTGGTGCTGCTGGCGCTCGGCTACCTTTATTTCTTCTCCGGCGGGCCGGTGCGCCGCTGAAATAATATGGAACGCAGTATAGTTCACGTCGACATGGACGCCTTCTTCGCGTCCATAGAGGTGCGCGACAACCCCTCGCTTAAAGGCCGGCCCGTCATTATAGGCGCCGACCCGAAGGGCGGTCACGGCCGCGGCGTGGTCTCCACCTGCTCCTACGAGGCCCGCAAGTTCGGCGTGCGCTCGGCCATGCCCATCTCCGAGGCGTGGCGGCGCTGCCCGCGCGGCGTGTACCTGCCGCCGGACTTCCATAAATACGAGGAGGCCTCGGCCAGGATACGCGCCGTCTTCCTGGAGTTCACGCCGGACATTGAGCAGGTAAGCATAGACGAGGCCTTCCTCGACATCACGCGCAGCGCCCACCTTTTCGGCGGGCCGGAGGAGACCTGCCGCCGCATAAAGGCGCGGGTCATGGAAGCGACGCGCCTCACCTGCTCGGTGGGTCTCGCGCCCACCAAGATGGCCGCCAAGATAGCCTCGGACCTTAAAAAACCGGACGGTTTCGTGAAGGTCGACGGGGCCGGCCTGCGGGACTTCCTGTCGCCGCTGGATATTTCCAAACTGTGGGGACTGGGCCCCAAGACCGCCGAGGTGCTGCGTTCGCGCGGCATAAACACCGTGGGCGAGCTGGCCGCGGCCGAGGCCGACGAACTGCGCGGCCTGGGCTCGCACGGCCCGGAGCTCAGGCGGCTCGCACTGGGCGAGGACCCGCGCGAGGTGCGGGAGGAGGGGGAAGCCCGTTCGGTGAGCAACGAGATCACCTTCGAGCGCGACACCTCCGAAGCGCGCGAAATAAAGGAGTCGCTGGTGGCGCTGGCGGACAAGGTCTCGTCGAGACTGCGCGAGGCCGGCCTGAAGGGCCGCACCGTGACGCTGAAGATAAGGCTGGAAGGTTTCGAGACGCATACCCGCGCGCGCACCCTGCCGCTTTCCACCAACTATGCCGACGTGATAGCGCGCGAGGCCCTGGAGCTCTGCGCGGCCTTCGACCGCGGGCGCAGGCGCGTGCGGCTCCTGGGGGTGAAGGTGTCCGGCCTTATGCCGGCGGCCGAGAAGGAAAGCCTTTTCGAGGACGAGGCCGACGGCCGCCGCGAGAAGGCGCACCGTGCCATAGAGGATATACGCAAAAAATTCGGCCCGGCATCCATATACCGGGCCGGCGGCAGGAAGGAGATCTGACTACCTGCCGGCGCCCATCGCCTTGTATTCCCTGAAGTATTCGCTCACCAGCCTCACGTATTCCCTGGTCTCGGCGAAGGGCGGCACGCCGCCGTACTCCTCGACGTTGCCGGGACCGGCGTTATAGGCCGCCGTCATCTTGCGGAAGCTCTCTGTGCCGGCGGCTTCGGCCGGCAGCGAAGACGGATCGTCGTCGCTGAACATCCCCCACAGGTACTTCATGTACTTCACGCCGTACTTTATGCTGACGGCGGGGTCGGTCAGCCGCGAGGGGTCGTCTAGCCCCAGCCAGACGGCGGTATCGGGCATCATCTGCATAAGACCCAGCGCGCCCACCGCGCTCTCGGCCTCCGGGTCGAATTCCGATTCCTTCTGTATCACCGCCAGTATCAGCGCCGGGTCCATGCCCTGCGCGGCGGCCTCGGCGCGCACTATGTCGAGGAACGGGATCTCCCCGGCGCCGGCGGCCTTGGAGGCGCCGCGCGGCCTGAACAGCCTGGCGCCCGGCTTATGCGTGGCCGGAGGCTTTACCAGGAAGGCGTCGGGTATGGCGCTGCGCGCGGCCAGGGCCGCGGGCGCGGCCGGCGGGGGCATTTCCGCGGCTGGCGTTCCGCCCGAGCCCTGCAGCAGCTGGTCAATGGACTGCGCCCCGGCTTTACCCGCGGGGAAGGCCAGCAGTATCAGCGACAGCGTGATGCAATGTGTGTTCATAATGTTTCGCCGCCTATATATATTAA
>CALMZU010000347.1 GCA_937870775.1 uncultured Elusimicrobia bacterium | reverse complement strand
AGAAGGGCCTGCGCTTCGCTATCCGCGAAGGCGGCCACACCGTCGGATCGGGCGTCGTGTCCGAGATCATAGAGTAAACGGACTGGGCGGCGGCGGCTCTGCGAAGGGCCGCCGCCCGCCGATTTTACGGAGAACTGAATTATGGGCGACAGAATACACATAACCCTGGGCTGCACCGTCTGCAAGAACAAGAACTACCACTACGCCAGGGGCAAGAAGAAGGAATTCAAGATAGAACTTAACAAGTTCTGCCGCGCCTGCGGCAAGAACACCCCTCACAAGGAAGTTAAGTCCTGAGATCTTTTCGGGGGAGCGTCGGTTAACGGTAAACCAGCGGTCTCCAAAACCGCAACTGAGGGTTCGATTCCTTCCGCTCCCGCCAGATTTTGGCTATGAAAAAAATAACCGGATTCCTTAAGGAAGTCTACGAAGAACTTACCAAGGTCACCTGGCTGGGCCGCGCCGACGTGGTGCGCTCGACGGTGGCGGTCAGTTTCGTCGTCATCCTCGTCGCGATCTACGTGAGCCTTGTCGATTTCGGCCTCAATACCGCCCTCAAGGCTATCCTGGGAGGCCGTTAATGGCTAAGGCATGGTACGTCATCCACACCCGCACGGGTTTTGAGGAGCGCGTTTTCAAGACGCTCCAGGCCAAGATAGAGGCCAACGAGTTCGCCGGCAACGTCGCACAGGTGCTGATACCCACCGAGGACGTGATGCAGGTGAAGAACAACCAGAAGAAGGTATCCAAGCGCAAATTTTTCCCCGGTTACGTCCTCGTCAGCATGGAGATGGACAGCAACACCTACTGGGGCATACGCGGCGTACAGGGCGTAAGCGGCTTCCTCGGCGATCCCAAGCCGATACCGATGGAGGAGGCCGAGGTGCAGCAGATCCTCGAGCTCGTGAACTCCACCAGCGAGGACAAGCCGAAGCCCGCCGTGCAGTTCGAGAAGGGCGAGAACGTCCGCATCATCGAGGGACCGTTCAAGCACTTCATGGGTCTCGTCGAGGACGTCAACGAGGCGAAAGCCAAGCTGCGCGTCACCGTCACGGTCTTCGACCGCCCGACCCCCGTCGAGCTCGATTTCCTTCAGGTAGAGAAGGTCTAAATTTCCCGGAGCCGCCCGCTTCAGCGGCTTAAGGGCGCCCGTGTTACGCGGCGCGCCCGGGACGAACAAAAGGAGAACAGTTAAGGTGAACCCTTAATTTCAGAACTATGGCTAAAGCAAAAGCGGTAAAAACTTTCATAAAGCTGCAGATCCCGGCCGGCGCCGCCAACCCCGCGCCGCCCGTCGGCCCCGCGCTCGGCCAGCACGGCGTCAACATAATGGACTTCTGCAAGCAGTTCAACGAGAAGACCAGGAAGCTCGAGCAGGGCGTTCCGATACCCGTGGTCATCACGGTGTTCGAGGACCGCACCTTCACTTTCATCACCAAAATGCCCCCGATGTCGGCCCTGATAAAGAAGGCCGCCGGCCTGGCGAAGGGTTCCGGCACCCCCAACAAGGACAAGGTGGGCAAGATAACCCTGAAGCAGGTGGAAGAAGTGGCCAAGACCAAGCTCCCCGACCTCAACACGAAGGACGTGAAGCAGGCGATGGAGATGGTGAAGGGCACCGCCCGCAGCATGGGCGTGGACGTCATAGCGTAAATTTGCCGCAAAAGCGGTAATTGAGGGAGCGGCGGCCAACAGGCCGCCGCGCCTGCACCTCGAGGAGAAAAAATGGGTAAAAGAATAGAGAACATGAAGAAGGGTCTGGACCTCACGAAGAAGTACACCGTGAAGGAAGCCGTGGCGATGCTCAAGAAGAGCGCCAACGCGAAGTTCGACGAGACCGTCGAAGTTCACCTGAAGCTCGGCATCGACGTGAAGCAGAGCGACCAGCAGGTGCGCAGCACCGTGGCCCTGCCTCACGGCACCGGCAAGACCAAGAAGATCGCCGTCATCGCCAAGGGCGAGAAGGTGAAGGAAGCCGAGACCGCCGGCGCCGACGTGTTCGGCGGGACGGAGCTCATAGAGAAGATATTCGGCGGGTTCATGGACTTCGACATACTGGTCGTGACCCCCGACATGATGAAGGACGCCGCGAAGCTGGGTAAGACGCTGGGCCCGAAAGGCCTGATGCCCAACCCGAAGAGCGGCACCGTTACCTTCGACATAGCCAAGACCGTGAAGGAACTGAAGGCCGGCCGCATTGAGTTCAAGGCCGACCCGCAGGGCATCGTGCACGCCGTCGCCGGCAAGATCTCCTTCCCTGAGGAGAAGCTCGCCGAGAACGTGCAGGCCGTGATAGACGCCGTGCTGAAGGTGAAGCCTTCCGCCGCCAAGGGCGTCTATATGCAGTCCGTCTACGTCAGCTCGTCGATGGGGGCCGGCATCGCGGTGATAGCCGACCAGAAAGCAGCTTAAACAGCGAACGAAGGCCCGCCGGAAACGGCGGGCCTTCTAACATAAGACGAAGAGGGGTTAAAATGCGCAAGATGAAAACTATAGCCGCAGCCGCGGCCATGTTGTTATCCGCAGTGCCGGCTTTCGCCAGCGAGGCGGAACTTGTAATACCTGACCTGTCCAGCGTTTCGTTCATGGGGATGACCGGGCACAACCTGCTGCTCGGCGGCCTCGTGATCTGCGTGCTGGGCGTGCTGTTCGGGCTCTGGCAGTCCATGCAGATCTCGAAGCTCCCCGTGCACAAGTCCATGCGGGACGTCTCGGAACTGATCTACGAGACCTGCAAGACCTACCTCGTCACGCAGGGCAAGTTCCTCGCGATCCTCTGGGTCTTCATAGCGGCCATCATGGTGTGGTACTTCAGCCGCTCGATGGAAGCCTCGAAGATCCTCATCGTCGTGCTCTTCTCGATCGTCGGCATACTGGGTTCCTACTCGGTGGCCTGGTTCGGCATACGCATCAACACGTACGCGAACTCCCGCACCGCCTTCGCCGCGCTTAAGGGCAAGCCCTTCCCGACGATGGCGATACCGCTCAAGGCGGGCATGAGCATCGGCATGCTGCTGATCTCCGTCGAGCTCGTGATGATGCTCTTCATACTGCTCTTCGTGCCGGGCGACTACGCCGGCCCGTGCTTCATCGGCTTCGCCATCGGCGAGTCGCTGGGCGCGGCCGC
>CALMZU010000346.1 GCA_937870775.1 uncultured Elusimicrobia bacterium | reverse complement strand
CCGGCCAGCGCCTCCGGCGGCAGCGGCGGCGGCGCGGGATGGCGCGCGGCGCAGGCCGAGGCGGCGCGGCGGCGCACGGCGGCGGCGGCCTCCTTAGGCAGGGCGCCGGTAAGCACCGCGGCGCCCCATTTTATGATGCCGGCCTTGTGGGCGGCTATCTCCTTTATGCCGGGGCCGATGAGCGAGGCGTGCTCCAGGCTCACCGACGTTATCACGGCCACGTCGCCGTCGGCGGCGTTGGTGGCGTCCAGCCGGCCGCCCAGGCCGGCCTCCACCACGGCGAAACGCGTCCCCTTCAGCGAGAAATACAGGAAGGCCATGGCGGTGAGCGTCTCGAAGAAGGAGAGCTCGCCGGCGCCGGCGGATTCCACGCGCAGGAAGCAGGCCAGGAAATCCCGCCCGCTTATCTCGCGCCCGTCGAGCTTTATGCGCTCGCGCGGGCCGGTGATATGCGGGCTGGTGTAAAGCCCCGTGCGGTGGCCGCAGGCGGTCAGCGCGGCGGCCGCCATGCAGGCGGCGCTGGTCTTGCCGGTGGAGCCGGCCACGTGCAGCACCGCGCCCATGCGGCGCTGCGGCTCGCCGAGGCGGGTCAGCACGGCCCTTATGCGCCGCAGCGAATAATGCTCGCCGGCGGCGGGGGGAGGCAGCGAGCGCAGCCACTCTACGGCCTCGTCGTAAGAAGAAGGTAGCCTGCGGGCGCCGCCTTTAGGCAGGGCGGCCAGCATGGCCTTAACGGTGCGGCCGGTCACCGGGTGGCGCAGCGAAGGGGCGATGTCCGCCAGCGGGGCCAGCACGAACTCGCGCTCCGCCAGGCGCGGGTGCGGCACGGCGAGCTGCGGCAGGTCCACCACGCGGCCGCCGCAGAAAAGTATGTCCACGTCGACGGTGCGCGGGCCGTTCCTGAAAAGGCGGCGGCGCTTCAGCGCCGACTCCACGCGGCCGGCCAGCGCCAGCAGCTCCTCCGGCGAAAGATCTGTCTCGCAGGCCGCGGCTAAATTGAAGAAGGCCGGCTGCGCCAGGTAATAGAGCGGCGCGGTCTCGTAGACGGGGGAAACGCGCACAGGGCGGCAGCCGCCGTCGTCGAGCAGGTTCAGCGCCTCCTGCAGGTTGGCCAGCCTGTCGCCCAGGTTGGAGCCCAGCGAAAGGTATACCGTCATCGGCGTTCCGCCCTTATGGCGTCGGCCACCAGCATGGCCCGCCGGCATTCGGCCACGTCGTGCACGCGCACCACGTCGGCGCCGCGCTCGGCGCACATCACGCAGGCGGCTATGGTGCCGGCCAGCCTGTCCTCCGGCCCGCCGCCGGCCAGCCGCCCTATGAAATTCTTGCGCGACACGCCCAGGAAAAGCGGGTAGCCCAGCGCGCGGACCTCGTCCAGGCGGGCTATAAGTTCCAGATTGTGCACCAGCGTTTTGCCAAAACCTATGCCAGGGTCCAGCATGATGTTCTTAACGCCGGCGGCCTTAAGAGCGGCGGCGCGGCCGGCCAGGTATTCCTTAACCTCGGCCGTCACATCCTTATATACAGGGTCGGCCTGCATGGTGCGGGGCTCGCCCTTCATATGCATGGCTATGGCGCCGGCGCCGGTGGAGGCGGCGGCCTCTATCATGGCCGGATCGCTGAAGCCGGCTATATCGTTTATGATGTCCGCCCCGGCCTTAACGGCCAGGCGGGCCAGGGCCGGCTTGCAGGTATCCACCGAAACAGGGACATTCAGTTTGCCGGCCAAAGCCTCCAGAACGGGTATAACCCTGGCGGCCTCTTCCTCAAGACCAACCGGTTCGCTGCCGGGGCGGGAGGATTCGCCGCCTATATCTATCATATCGGCGCCCTGGGCCTGCATCTCCAGGGCATGCAGAACGGCCGAGTCGGTACCCTTCCACTTGCCGCCATCGGAAAAAGAATCCGGGGTGACATTAAGTATGCCGCAGACCAGGGTTTTGCCCGGCTTAAAGGTCAATTCCTTCATAATGGAATTCTACAAATAAAAGCGGCGGCCTGTACAAAAATGGCCATATCAGGCCTCCACCCCGAGGAGGGGGAATAAAAAAATGCTTATTTTTCCATGCTTATTGCCGGAGGGGGGAAATCGCCCCTTGACAAACTATACTATCCTATGCTATACTATACACAAGATCGGACAGGAGGCCATATGAACACGATGAACACTCAGCGGTACATGTCGCAGAAGGAATTCAAAGTGTGGATGTGCGCAACCCTGGGGCTGATCAAAGACGGCAAGATGGGGGCCAGCATAGCCCGCGCCGACCGCATAAAGCTGGCGCTGAACTACACCCGGAAGGCTTAACTTAATATAAAGGAAGGACCCGATGAAACCACGCTACCAGATAGTGATCTCCCTGTCGGAAGACGATAACGTGAAACTTCAGGAGCTAAGGGATGAGGGCTACCAGATAGTGGACATCTTCCGCCTCGGGCTTACCGAGGCGGAGGGTGACCTTAAACGGCAGGCCAAACATAAGGAGAAGGAAAAACAGGAGAAGGACAAGCCCCAGCAGGACAAACTTTTCTGACCACAGCCTCCCTCCGCAGCTTCCCCCGGACCAATTCTTCCATATAGGCCTAAAGGCCTATGGCATTTTGGGAAAAATTACCCTTACCAAATTTTCCGCGATTGCGTATAATATCGGTATGAAAAACACTAAAGCGATTTTCCTTATCATACTCGGCAGCTTCATCCTGGCTACCGGTTTCGCTTTTGCCAACGACGCCCTTGACCAGGCCAGGAACCCCAACCTCTTCAACGACAAGAGGGGCGGCTCCGTCGGCGTGAACGTCAGGGCCGAGCTCTCCGCTCCCATCGTTTCCCAGCCCCTGGCCGTCAACCAGGAGGCCCCCGCGGAAAAGCCCTCGCCGCTGAAGAAAGCCAAGGAATTCGTCGGCAACAACTTCAACCAGATCATGGGCGCCGCGGTAATAGGCTTCCTCGGTTTCCTGGTCATCGGCACCGGCGGCGCCGGCCTGGCGGTGGGCCTCGGGGCCTTCGCCTTCTTCATGCTGCTGAAGAACCTTTAAACAGGCTACTCTTCAAAATGGTCCACCGTGTATCTGTACAGCACGGTGGACTTTTCTTTCCAGGCGTCCGAGGCCAGCCCGGCCTTCTCCAGACATAACGAAGAAAGGAAGTCCTCTTTCTTTTTGAAATGCTCCCAGACCTGCGGCAGGTAGGTGCCGGAGCGGCGGCCGCTCTTCACGTAGACGCCGTGCACACCCTCCTTTATATCGTCGGCGCCGTCCACCCGCTCCAGCGGGGAAAGCACCGAGATCTCCAGTTTGAGCTTTTCCAGTTCGGCCGCGGTGACCGGGGCGAAGCGCGGGTCCTCGAAGGCCGCGGCGCAGGCATAGCCGCGCACCATGTCGGAAAGGGTGCCGCGGGCCTCCAGGCTGCCTATGCAGCCGCGCAGTTCCCCGCCCGACGTCAGCGTGACGAAGACCGCCGCCGGCTGGTTGAACTCCGGCGCCGCTGCCAGGGAGCCGACCTGCGGCCCGGCGCCGCGCAGCGAGCTTTTTATGGCGCCGCGGGCCATGGCCAGCAGTTCTTTCTTCATGGCCGGGGAGAGCTCCAGCGCGCCGGCCGGCCTGGGCGAGGCCGCCGTATAGAAGCCCGCCCCGTAACCTACCACCCGGCTGTCGTCGCCGGAGACCTTGCCCGAATGCGTGTACAGCGCGGTCTCGAAATCGTTGCCGCCCAGTTCAAGCGCGCAGGCCGCGCCGGCGGTCATGGCCGCCTGGCCGCAGGCCACGGTGTCGAGCCCCGGCCCGGCGGCGCGGGCCAGCAGCCCGCAGGCCAGGCCGAAATACGACGGGGCGCCGTTGCGCATGGCCTGCCGCAGGGCCAGCAGCGCCGAAAGATCGGACCGCTCGGCCAGATCGCCCGGCGGGTAATGGGAAAGGTCCGACGAGACGCAGAACAGGGCGCGGCGCCCTTTCATGGCGCGCCCCACGGCGCGGCCGGCAGCCTCCAGCAGGGCTTCGTCCTCGGAATTGAAAAGCAGCGGGACTATTTTAACCTTGTCGCCTTTGAGCGCCCGCAGGAAGGGCAGTTGCACCTCTATCGCGTGCTCGCCGGAATGGGCGCGGGGGGAAAGCTCGAACAGGTCCTTCTCAAGCAGCAGCTCGGCGCAGAACTCCACGTCGACGCCGACGGGGCCCAGCGGCGTGGCGAAGGCCTCGGCGTCGGTGAGGGCGCCGCGGCGCAGCGGCATGGTGTGCCCCGTGGCCATTATCACCAGCGTGTCTATCTCCGCGTCTTTCAGCGCCGCCAGCGCCCTGCCGGCGGCCGCGCCCGAAAAACAGTAACCGGCATGCGGCACCAGCACGCCCTTCAGCGCTCCCGCCGGGGCGGCGCCCTTCTTCAGGTAGCCGTTAACTTCCTTAAGCAGCTTGTCCGGGTCCGCCTCGTAAAAGCTGCCCGCCGCCGACGTTTTTCTTATCATAAGCCCTCCCGCCCTCATCATAGCATTGTTTTCGTCGTCTGAAAAAACTATAATATTGTGAACACGGTGGTTGTAGCTCAGTGGTTAGAGCGTCCGGCTGTGGCCCGGAAGGTCGGGGGTTCAAATCCCCTCAGCCACCCTTAAAATTTCGTCAGTCCAGCAGTACCGCCCCGCCCGACGCGGGGCTTTTTTCATTCCCGCCCGCATTTAACCCGCCTCGGCGTAATCTATACAATTTACCCAGGGTTAGCCGGGGCGCCTTCGTCAACAAGTCAACTAGTCAACAACGTCCCCTAATGCCCTTCGTATTTAAGGGATTTTAAGCCCAAGTTTACAAGCAAACCTGGATGCCGGCAAAGGTAAGATAATTTCGTGCGCCTATTTGGTCTATATAGCTGTAAGCGCCGCACTAATCTCTTGCGGGGAATAATATTCGGTAGCAAGCTTTTTTAGAAGCGATTTCCCACTAAATCCTTCAAGTTTCATATATTTAGCAGCTCCGCTTGAGGAGTTGTATTTCCCATTCGGAAGTGAAATTATCCATTCATCGTTATTGAACGCAGTAAGAGTAAGCAAATGGTCTCCAGACGGTAAAGCATATACCCGTATAGCACCATCCGCGCCACCAGTAAAAAGAGTCCGTCCATTATCAGCAAAAACCACGGAAAATATTTTAGTGGTCAGCAATTCTGCATATTTAGAGCCAGAAACCGTATCCCATACTTTTGCCCCACCGCTTTCTGGCAAAGCTGCAAGATATTTTGAATCTGGAGAAAACACTAGGTGTGGATTTCCTGGCTCCTCAAAACTGAGTTTTTTTTGAGTCTGATTATCCACTAATTTTAATCGTTTATTTTTATTTCTGATGTTAGAGTCGTAATCCGCAGTAAATGCTGTAGTGGAATATGTAACCCCCGCCTCTGGGCCGGCCAGAAAGCGCCCGTCGGAAGACATGGGGGTTTTATTATATGCGTAACT
>CALMZU010000345.1 GCA_937870775.1 uncultured Elusimicrobia bacterium | reverse complement strand
CGTTGCGCTCTATGCAGGGCGCCTGCACGAGGCCGCCTATAGGGTCGCAGGTGAGCCACAGGTGGTGTTCGAGCCCCATCTCGGCGGCGTACTCTATCTGGCGCGGGCTGCCGCCCAGCAGCTGGGTAGCCGCCGCGGCGGCCATGGCGCCGGCCGTGCCCACTTCGCCCTGGCAGCCCACCTCGGCGCCGGAAATGGAGGCGTTCTTCTTGACCAGGTTGCCGAACAGGCCCGCCGTGAGCAGGGCCCGGTGGATCTTCACGTCGGAAAGGCCCTGGCTCTCTTTAATGCGGAACAGCACGGCGGGCAGCACGCCGGCCGAGCCGCAGGTAGGCGCCGTCACCACCACGCCGCCCGAGGCGTTCTCCTCGGCCACGGCCAGGGCGTAGGCGAAAGACAGCGTCTTCTTCTTCAGCGAGCCGCTGAAGCTGGCCGATTTCACGTAAAAGTCCGCCGCCTTGCGGCGCATGCGCAGGCCGCCGGGCAGCGTGCCCTCGGCCTCCAGGCCTCGCCGGATACAGTCCTGCATGGCGGTCCAGACCTCGGCCATGTAACCAAAGATCTGCGGGCCTTCGGTTTCGGCCACGTACTCCCAGAAGGTCCGGCCCGTCCTGCGGCTCCAGGCCAGCACGTCCTCCATGGTATTCATCGAGTAGATCTCGGGCGCGCCGCTGTCCTTGCCGTCGCTGACGCGGCCGCCGCCCGTGCTGTAGGCGGTCCACGGCTCGGCGGGGGGGCCTTCCGTGACCTCGAAGCGCAGCGCGTTGGTGTGGAACTCC
The DNA here is from genome assembly GCA_937870775.1 of uncultured Elusimicrobia bacterium. Lineage (GTDB taxonomy): Bacteria > Elusimicrobiota > Elusimicrobia > Elusimicrobiales > UBA9959 > UBA9959. Next base: position 958 of record CALMZU010000345.1, on the reverse strand, counting down.
AGCACCGTTTCTGGCGCCCAGACAATCTCTACCCGCGCGGGGGCGAGCCCGGCTTCCACGGCCTTGTCGGTGAGGTGGCCGCGGCCGGTGGCGGCCAGGCTGCCGTAGAGGGTGACGCGGTAGGCGGCGGCGCCCGGAGTGCGGGCGCGGTAGGCCTCGGCCGCTTTCAGCGGGCCCATCGTGTGGCTGCTCGAGGGGCCGCGCCCTATCCTGTAGATCTCTTTTATAGATTCCATAAACGCTTTCCTCCGGGGCGTTCCGCCCCCTGCGCAAATATTACTATTTTTAAGCTCGGCGCCGCCCCTGGCCCGTCGGCCCCCAAGTTGACACGGCCGGACGGCACGGCTATACTATTTCGGGGGGCCGGTCCGGAAGCCGCGTTACCCCTGGAGCGCTATGCCAAAGACCAACCTGCCCGTCACCGCCAAGATGCTGCCGCTCAATACCTGGGAGCGGATAATGGCCCAGCTCGCCGCCTCCCGGGAGGAGCCCGACCAGGAGAAGAAAATCGACCTGCTGGTAGAGCTGCTGGTGAACATCCGCCTGCTCGACAAGGAAGAGCGCGTCCCCGACGCCCGGGACGCCAAGGGGGACATAGAGGCCATCCACAAGCGCCTGCTCGAAGAGACGGTGCTCACCCTGGACTCGGTGAAGAACCCGTCAGACGAATACATTTACTACGCGCGCGAACTGCTCAAGAAACTGCCCGTGCGCGGCGGCGGCGGCGCCCTGATAGACGACATCCGGAGCGCGGCGGAATATTTCGAGGAGGGCCGCGACGGGGACGACCCCCTGCTTTCCTTCGCCGGCGACCTGCGCAAGGAAGTGCACCGCAAGCTCTCGCCCCGCATCCTCACCCGTTACGTCGAGCCGTATCTGGCGCTCATCCGCGACAAGAACCCCGACCCGCTCTTCAAGGCGGGCTACATGGCGCTGGCCACCACTTTCAACCCCGCCT
>CALMZU010000344.1 GCA_937870775.1 uncultured Elusimicrobia bacterium | reverse complement strand
ATATGAAGACGATAGTTCTGCTGCTTCTGGCCCTGGCGGCCGGCATATACGCCCTGCTTTTCTTCCAGCCCGGCCTGTATTTCAGCCGTAGCCTGGAGTACCGCAATTTCAGGCTGCACTCGCGCGGCCAGCTGCCGACGGGCGTGGAGTTCGCGCTGGACCACGCGGTGGAACGGCTCTCCGCCTCGGAGCTGTACGCGCCGGAACAGCGTTTCGACGTGTACCTGGCCGGCTCGCCGGGCGAGTTCGCTTTCTTCACGCCGCTGATGAAGTACCCGCGCGTGCGGCTGAACCCGTTCAACGGGGCCATCTTCCTGGCCGCGGCCGACTTCCCGGCGGACCGGCTGCGCCGCGAGGCCGGCGAAACCGATTACCGTCCGCTTGGGGCTTTGCTGGCCGGCGCGGCCGCGCGCGAGCTGGCGCGCCGCTCCATGGAACCGCTCAAGTACCTGTTCATGAGCGAATGGCGGCTGGGCGGCTACGCCGAGAAGGTCTCCGGAGGCAGCGGCCTGTTCAACCCGCCGGACATCTGCTCCGGCCGCGAGGACGCCGAATTGCAGGCCTTCGAGTACGGCCTCGCTGTGGACCTGGTCATGCGCGAGGAGAACATCAGCTACCAGGAGCTGCTGGGCAAGAGCTACAGCTACGACCTGGTGCGCCGCAGGCTCAGGGAGAACGTCTGCGGCCGTTAGCCCTTGCCAAAACGGCCGCGACCTGCCAGACTATATCGTCAGACGGAGGCAAGATGCGCATCATAACGGTATTGGTATTCCTGTTCGCGGCCTCGCTGGCCCCGGCCGACGCGGCAGGCAAGGCCAAAAGCCGCGGGGCCGACCTGCCCTTCGACATAAACGCCGGGCTCAACGACGAGGGCCGCCTGGCAGTGGCCATAAACGTGCCGGTCTCGCTGATAGACCAGGTGGCCAGGGACGCCTGCGCTTCCGGCGGCCTGAAGATCGTCGATCCCTCGGCGCCGGTGGTCTCCTACGCCGACGGCGACCTCATCATCTCCAACATCGAGAACGCCCTCGGCAAGCCGTACATCGTGATGCGGCCCTTCTCTAGCGGCCGGAACACCATAGGCTTCGCGGTGAAGACGCTGACCGTGAACGGCAGCTTCCTGTGGACGGTGGCGCAGTGGATGGGCGTCACCGAGGAGCAGGCCTTCGACAAGGTGATGGGCACGCTGGAGAAGGAGTTCACCAAGGGCATGGAGGCCGCGCTGGCCTCCGAGGTGCCGACGGCGCAGCAGCTGCTCTGGATCAGCCACGACACGCCGAGCAAGACCGTCTACATGTCGCTGGCCAACAACTTCGCGCTGCCGGCCATGCCGAAGATGGAGTTCGACAGCGTGGCGCTGGAGGACGGCGTTATATCGCTGGCGATGAGCAGCACCGAGAACGCCGGCGAGATGTCGTCGAAGGGCTACGTGCTGGCGCTGGACGGCAGGTCGTTCAACTCCTTCCTGTCGAAGGCGCTGAACAAGAACGACTCCGA
>CALMZU010000343.1 GCA_937870775.1 uncultured Elusimicrobia bacterium | reverse complement strand
GCCAACCGCGCTGCTGCCTCCGCGCGCGGCGCACGCATAGAGCTGGCCGAAGCCCGCGCCGGTTACGAATCGGCCCTGGCCGCCCTGCCGGTGGCCCGCGCCACCGTGGACAAGGCCCGCCAGTCCTACGAACTGTTCCGCCCGCTCTACAGGCAGGGCCGCCAGAGCGTGCTGGAGGTGCTGCGCGCCCGCGCCGCGCTGCTGGAAGCGGAGGCCGGCTATTCCGAGCAGCTCTACAAGCTGCATCTCTACCGCGCCGCGGCCCTGCTGGCCGCCGAGCGCCTGGACGGCGCCGCCATAGACGGCATGGCCTCGGCGCTGGCCGCCAGGTAAAGGAGAACACCATGCAGAACGAACACCATAAATACGGCATGGCCGGCCGCATGGCCAAGGCCTTCATCAGTTCCCGGCTGACGCCCATACTTATAGCCGCTTTCATAATGCTCGGCGTGTTCTCCACCTTCAAGCTGCCGCGCGAGGAAGAGCCGCAGATCAACGTGCCCATGTTCGACGTGATGGTGCCTTTCTACGGCGCCTCGCCGACGGAGATAGAGAAGCATTTGCTGGAGGTGGGCGAGCGCAAACTGTGGGAGATCCCCGGCGTGGAGTACATCTACTCCACGGCTTTCCCCAACTTCGCCATGTTCACGGTGCGCTTCAAGGTGGGCACCGAACCCGAAGAGGCCGCCAACCGCATATACACCAAGACCTTGGACAACCGCGACCTGTTCCCCACGGCCGCGGGCGAGCCGCTTATAAAGTTCCGCTCCATCGACGACGTGCCGGTGCTGGCGCTGACGCTTTGGGGCGAAGGGCAGGACGGCTACGCGCTGCGCCGCGCCGCCGCCCGCATACAGACCGAGATCAACGCCGTGGCCGACGTGTCCGAGACGCGCATCATAGGCGGCCACAAGCGCCAGCTGATAGTGCATTTCGACCCGGCGGCGCTGGCGGCCCGCAGGCTTACGCCGCAGACGCTGGCCGGCATAATTAAAATGTCCAATGCGCGGCTGCCCGCCGGGCATTACAACAACGGCGACACACGCCTGCTGGCCGAGACCGACGCTTTTATAACCGGCGCGGCCGACCTTAAGAACATAGTGG
>CALMZU010000342.1 GCA_937870775.1 uncultured Elusimicrobia bacterium | reverse complement strand
CGGCACCTGGTTCGTCGAGGACCTCAACTCCACCAACGGCACCTTCGTCAACGGCCGCAAGACCCTGAAGGCCGGCCTTAAACCCGGCGACAACATCACGCTGGTGAAGTACACTCTGGTCTTCGCAGACGACGCCCCGGCCGCGGCGCCGGCCGAGGTGCAGCTGCCCCAGCAGAAGCAGAAGACCCCGCAGGGCGCGCTGGAAGTGCTGGAGAACCCGGCCGACGACCGCAAGGAGTTCGAGCTGACCGCGCTCTCCACGTATATAGGGAAGTCCTCGCAGGCCAGCGTCCCGTACAAGAGCGGGGGACTGTTCGGCGGCGGGCCGGAACTGGCGGCCGTGATAACCATGCGCCCGGACGCCTATTACCTTAACCCCATAAAGGAAGGCTACGCCAAGTACAACGGCAACCCCCTGAACGAGAAGGTCCAGCTGAAGGACGACGACACCATAGAGGTGGGCGTCACGCGCTTCAGGTTCTTCGTAAGGAAATAACAGCGCCTTCCGACGGAGAAAGGCCGGGCCGCCCCGGCCTTTCTTTTTTTAGCAATCCCGCGCCAAGACTGCTATTGACATAAAAAAACGCCTTTTGATAAAATTAGCAATAGAGAAGTTGAAGTGCTAAATTTGAAAGCCCGCGCAGGCGGGACAGATTAAAGTAAGACCAACAGGAGGGCAGTAACATGGCAGACAAGATGAACATACAGCCCCTTGGCGACAGGCTGATAGTGAAGGCCGTCGAACCCAAGGAAGTGAAGAAGGGCGGCATCATAATCCCCGAGACCGCCAAGGAAAAGCCGCAGGAAGGCGAAGTCCTGGCCGTGGGCAAGGGCAAGGTCGCCGACGACGGCAAGCTGATCCCGATGGAAGTGAAGGCCGGCGATCACGTGCTGTACGGCAAGTACTCCGGCACCGAGATAAAGATCAACGACGTGGAATACCTCATCATGCGCGAGGAAGACGTCCTCGGCATAGTGAAGTAATAACTATAAGGAAGGATAAATAACATGGCGAAACAGATAATTTACTCCGAAGAAGGCAGGATGCGCCTTAAGGCCGGCGTGGACAAGCTGGCCAACGCGGTGAAGGTGACCCTCGGCCCGAAAGGCAAGGCCGTCATCCTCTCCAGGAAGTTCGGCTCCCCGACCATCATCGACGACGGCGTGACCATCGCCAAGGAGATAGAGCTCGAGGACCATTTCGAGGACATGGGCGCGCAGCTGGTGCGCGAAGCGGCCTCTAAGACCAACGACGTGGCCGGCGACGGCACCACCACCGCCACCGTGCTGGCCCAGGCCATCTTCACCGAGGGCCTCAAGAACGTCACCGCCGGCGCGAACTCCACCTATATAAAGAAGGGCATCGACAAGGCCGTCACGGCCATGGTCGAGGAGCTCAAGAAGATGGCCAAGCCGGTCAAGACCAAGGAAGAGAAGACCCAGATCGCCACGATCTCGGCCAACGACCGCGAGGTCGGCGAGCTGATAGCGAACGCGATGGAGAAGGTCGGCAACGAGGGCGTGATCACCGTCGAAGAGGGCAAGTCCTCCAAGACCGAGCTCGACGTCGTCGAGGGTATGCAGTTCGACCGCGGCTACGTGAGCCCCTACTTCGTCACGGACCCGGAGCGCATGGAGTGCGTGCTCGAGGACGCCGTCGTCCTCATCACCGACAAGAAGATCTCCGCGATGAACGACCTGCTGCCCGTGCTGGAGAAGATCGTGCAGACCGGCAAGCAGTTCCTGATCATCGCCGAGGACCTCGAGGGCGAGGCCCTGGCCACCCTGGTGGTCAACAAGCTGCGCGGCACCCTGAAGGGCGCGGCCGTTAAGGCCCCCGGCTTCGGCGACCGCCGCAAGGAAATGCTGGAAGACATCGCCATCCTCACCGGCGGCGAGGTCATCAGCGAAGAGCGCGGCATGAAGCTCGACAAGGCCGACATAAAGCAGCTCGGCCGCGCCAAGCGCGTCGTCATCGACAAGGAGAACACCACCATCGTCGACGGCGGCGGCGACAAGAGCGCGATAAAGGCCCGCACGGCCCAGATCCGCAAGCAGATGGAGGACACCACCTCCGATTACGACCGCGAGAAGCTCGAAGAGCGCCTGGCCAAGCTGTCCGGCGGCGTCGCCGTCATCCGCGTGGGTGCCGCGACCGAGACCGAGATGAAGGCCAAGAAGTCCAAGATCGAGGACGCCAAGAACGCCACCAAGGCCGGCGTGCAGGAAGGCCTGCTGCCCGGCGGCGGCACCGCCCTCATCCGCGCCTCCAAGGTGCTGGACAAGGTGAAGTGCGACCACGAGGACGAGAAGACCGGCGTGAACATAGTCCGCCGCGCCGTTTTCGCCCCGCTGCGCACCATCGCCGAGAACGCCGGCGCCGACGGCTCCATCGTGGTGGACAAGATACAGAGCTCCAAGGAAGAGATCGGCTTCGACGCCGACACCTGCGAGTTCGTGGACGTGCTGAAGGCCGGTATCGTTGACCCGTGCAAGGTCACCCGCACCGCCCTCGAGAACGCCGCCTCCATCGCGAGCACGCTGCTCAACACCGACTGCCTGGTGGCTGACCAGCCCGAGAAGAAAGCCCCTGCCGCCCCGGCTATGCCCGGCGGCATGCCCGGCGCGGACATGTACTAACCCGCACTGAGC
>CALMZU010000341.1 GCA_937870775.1 uncultured Elusimicrobia bacterium | reverse complement strand
GGCCAGCACGTAGCCGTTGGCCGTGAGCACCAGATATTCGGGAGCCGGCGAGCCTTCCCCGCCGTCCATGAGCAGTATCAGATTGTTGTTCATCCCTTCCCCCTGTGGCTAAATTATACAAAAAGCCCGCCCGCCTTTAATTTGTATAATGAGATACAGATTTAAGCAACTAACTTCGGAGGAACAAATGGCTAAACTCAAGATAAATTCCGCTGTGGTCAAGAAGAACGCCGCCCTGTGCAGGAAGCGCGGCATCATAATGCCCACCTTCAAGCAGATGAAGGACCCGAACTTTATCCCCGAAAAGATAAAGAAGGCGCTAAAGCCCGTAGGGCTCTGGGACATAAAGCCCGTGAACCTTTTCCGCATCAACTGGCACAACGACCCCAAGACCGGCGGCTTCCGCGGTGTGAACTACCTGGAGATCCCGCGCGAGATCACCGGCCTCAAGTGCCGTGTCGTCGGCCTGGTCGGCAAGTACTTCCCCACCGGCGCGCATAAAGTGGGCGCCGCTTTCGGCTGCCTGGCCCCGCGCATGGTCACCGGCGAGTTCGACGCGCAGGTGCAGAAGGCCGTCTGGCCCTCCACCGGCAACTACTGCCGCGGCGGCGCCTTCGATTCTGAGCTGCTCGGCACCACGCCGGTGGCTATACTCCCCGAGGGTATGAGCAAGGAGCGCTTCGACTGGCTCAAGAAGATAGGCGCCGAGGTCATAGCCACCCCCGGCACCGAATCGAACGTTAAGGAAATTTACGACAAGTGCTGGGAGATCAAGAAGACCCGCAAGGACTGCGTGATCTTCAACCAGTTCGACGAGATGGGCAACCCGACGTGGCATTACCACGTTACCGGCGCCGCGCTCGAGGAGGCATTCAACGCCGTTAAGGGCCCCAAGAGCCGCCTGGCCGGCTTCTGCTCCGCCACCGGTTCCGCCGGCACCATAGGGGCGGGCGACTACCTCAAGAAGAAGTTCCACGGCAGCTTCATCACCGCGAGCGAAGCCCTGCAGTGCCCCACCATACTCGCTAACGGCTTCGGCGAGCACCGCATCGAGGGCATAGGCGACAAGCACATCCCGTGGGTGCACAACGTCAGGAACACCGACCTGGTCACCGCCATAGACGACGAGGCCTGTATGCGCATAGTGCGCCTGTTCAATGAACCCGTCGGCAAGAAAGTGCTGGCCGAGTACGGCGTGAAGGCCGAGGTCATCGAGCAGTTGCACCTGCTGGGCATCTCCGGCATCTCCAACCTGCTATCGGCCATAAAGAGCGCCAAGTACTACGAGCTCGGCGAGAACGACGTCGTCATGACCGTCTTCACCGATTCTATGGAACTTTACGGTTCCCGCCTGAAGGAACTCGAGGAGCAGCTCGGCAAGTACAAGCGCGAGCAGGCGATGGTGGACTTCGAGCGCAGGCTGCTCGGCGAGACCACCGACCACATGAAGGAGCTAACCTACGCCGACCGCAAGGCCGTGCACAACCTCAAGTACTTCACCTGGATAGAGCAGCAGGGCCGCACTTCCGACGAGCTGCGCAAGCTCTGGGACCCGGCCTACTGGGACGAGACGTTCGGCATGGTCGAGGAATACGACCGCCTGATAGAGGCCTTCAACAAGGAAGCCGGCCTGTGAGCACCAAGGGCGCGTTCAGGGTGGAGTGCCCGCACTGCGGGGAGAGCTTCGACGCCGATTTCTGGACCGTGGTCCGCGGGGACCGCGACCTCGACGTCAAGGAACTGATACTCAGCGGCGAGTTCGACATCCTGATGTGCCCCAAGTGCGAGACGATGTTCCAGCACGAGGAACCCTTCCTCTACCTGGACCCGCCCCGCGAGCTGCTGGTGTTCGTGATGCCGGAGACCTACCTGGAGAAGAAGGACGAGTGGGTGGCGCGCATGAAGGCCGACTACGAGCCGCTGCGCGCTACCCTCGCCTCTTCCCACGGCGTGGCCGGCGAGCCCCAGTTCTTCTTCGGCCTGGCGCCGCTTACGGCGCTGCTGGCCGGTGACCGCGACCGCGAGGAGGAGACCGAGGTGCTGGAGTTCATGGCCCGCGAGGCGGGCATGCAGCTGCTCCGGATAAAGCCCTCCGCCGCCCGCGAGCATGACCTGCCTTTCCTGCTGCCGCTGCCCAGCGGCCTCAAGGGTCGCGCCGCCGCGCTGTCGGCCGTGCGCGAGCTGGAGAAGGCCAACGACGCCCTGCCCCGCCTTAAGAAGCTGGGCATAGCCCTCGCCGCCCTGAAGGGCGAGGATATACCTTTTCTCAACAAATAAGCCATGCGCCCGCTCAACGACCTGCCGCTGCTGGAACACGCCGCCGGCCTGGCCGCGGCGGCGGGGCTGGAGCTCTACGCCGTGGGCGGCTGCGCCCGCGACTGGGCCATGGGCCGCGCCAGCGCCGATATAGATTTCCTCGTCGGGGGCGACCAGGCCCCGCTGGTGGAGGCGCTGGAGAAGGCTTACGGCGGCAGCCACCAGAAATTCTCGCCTTTCCTCACGGTGCGCTATTTCATGGCCGACGGCCGCAGGCTGGATTTCGCGCGTTTCCGCCGCGAGACCTATTCCCGGCCCGGCGCCCTCCCTACGGTGGAGCAGGCCGGCTCGGCCGCCGAGGACCTGAAGCGCCGCGACTTCGCCTGCAACGCCATGGCCGTGCGCCTCGACGGGCCCGAGCCCTACGCGCTGCTGGACCCTTATAAAGGAATGGACGATATCAGGGCCGGCCTGGTGCGCGTCCTCCACGCCCGGAGCTTCGAGGACGACCCGACCCGCATATACCGCGCCGCCCGCTTCGCCGGCCGCTTCGGCTGGCGGCTCGAGGCCGGCACCGAAGCGCTGGCCCGCTCCGCCGTGAAGGCCGGGCTGCCCGGCCTGCTCAGCCGCCAGCGGCTCAGGAACGAACTTGTCAAACTGCTCTCCGAGGCCTACCCGGTACCGGCGCTGGAAATGCTCTCGTCGCTGGGCGCGCTCGCTTTCATTCATCCTTCGCTGCGGCCTTTCGACGGGCTTTCGGCCCCGGCCGGCGCGCGCGAGCGTCTGGCCCTGATAGCCGCGCGGCTCGGTCCCGAAGGCGGGGCGTTCCTCGCCGGGCTGAAGTATTCCAACAAGGAGACCGCGGACCTGGCCGCCCTGGCCGCGCGCCTGGAGGGGAAGTGAAAACCGTCCTCGCCGCGCTGCTGCTGTTCCCCTGCCTGCTCCATGCCGGTCCTGAAGAACTGAAGTCCTACGCACGGGTCCAGCCCAGGAAAGTGAACGAAGGCTCCGCGCTGCTGGCCAGCCGCCGCTTCCCCGGCGTGTTCTGGGCCATAAACGATTCCGGCGGCGAGCCGGTGCTCTACCCGGTGAGCCGCGATGGCGCCGCCGTTTCGGCCTCCACCTCGTCGTACGGCGTGGCGGTGGCCTCCGCCGCCAACCGCGACTGGGAAGCCCTGGCCATGGACGGGGAGGGGAACATCCTGATCGGCGACATAGGCAACAATTCAAATAAGCGCCGCGACCTGGCCGTTTATTCCGTACCGGAGCCGGACCCTTACAAGGACGCTCTTACCGCCCCGGCGCGCAAGGCGCGGCTGCGCTACGCCGACCAGCGGGCCTTCCCGCCGGAGGAACGCAACTTCGACGGCGAGGCGATGTTCTGGGCCGGCGGCTCCCTGTATATAATTTCCAAGAACCGCGCGGATACGCTGGCCAAGCTCTACCGTCTCGAGTCGCTCTCGCCCGAAAAGGAGAATGCCGCCAGGCTGGTCTCCCGCTTCGACAGCCGCGCCATGGTCACCGACGCGGCCATGTCGCCCGACGGGGCGCTGCTGGCCGTGCTGACCTACGAGGGGATCTGGACCTTCGGCCGGCCGGCCCGCGCAGGCGACTACTTCTCCGGCCCGGCTTCCTTCCTCGGGATCGCCGCCGGCCAGTGCGAAGGCATCGCCTTCGACGGGCCCGGCGCGCTCGTCGTCTCAAACGAAGAGCGGGACCTTTTCAGGGTCCCGCTCTCCTCGCTCAAGCCCGTCCGCTGATCAGATCTTTTTCTTCTGGCTGCGCTGCAGCAGCAGCCTCGCCTTTATGACGCTCTCCAGCGCCGAGAGGTTTACCGGCTTCGACAGGTAGTCGAAAGCGCCGGCCTTCAGGCAGGCCCTGGCCACTTCCTCGTCGTCGTTGCCGGTTATCATGATGAAGCCGGTCTCCGGCATGGAGCCGGAGAGCTCCCTCAGCAGCGTGAGCCCGTCCTTGCCCGGCATGAAGATGTCCAGCAGCGCCACGTCGGGGCGCCGCTCCGCGGCCAGGGCCGCGGCCTTGTCGCCGTCCTCGGCGGTTATCACCGCGTAACCCAGCGAGGTCAGGAAACGCCCCAGCACCGAAAGTATGGCGGTGTCGTCGTCGGCTATCATCACCACCGGCGCGTCCTTGCCGGGCGCGGCCTTCTCGCGGGACTGCGGCCTCGCGGCCATGCCCTTCGCTGCCATCACGCGCTCTATCTCGGTCAGGACGTTGGAGAGGCCGTCCGCCTTGGAGAGGAAGGCCGTGGCGCCCTCGCGCAGGTAGGCCTCGGCGTCCTCTGGCGCGTCGTGGCCGGTGAGTATTATCACCGGCGTCAGCGGCGCGACCTCCTTGATCTTCGCGAAGACCTGCGAGCCGGTCATCACCGGCAGGTCGCGGTCCAGCAGCACCACGTCGGGCGCGGTGTTCTTGAAAGCCAGGAAGCCGTTGCCCCCGTCCGAAGCGGAGACCACCTCGTGCCCGGCGCGCGTCAGAAAAACGGTAAGAGCGTCACGCACTATGCCGTCGTCGTCGATGATCAGTATCTTTGCCATTGTTGCCCCCGTCGCTAGAACAGATTATATATAAAAGGGGGCGATATTGTTATCCGCCGGTCAGGGCGGAGGCTTAACGCGGCGGGGGCTGGTCGCCGCGGCGATCCTTCAAGTAGACGCTGCCGGCGCGCTCCTTGAGGCCTTTGAGGTATTTCTTTATCTCGGAGGCTATGTCGACGATCTTGGCGTAATGGTCCAGCACGCGCCGCTCGTTGGAGGCCGCGGCGATGGTGAGCGTCATCAGCGGGAAGTCGCGCAGTTTGCCCATCCGGTCCGCCGACACCAGGCGGCCGCGCGCCCGGTCGGCCGCGTTGTAGAACTTCGGCGCCAGCGCGTCGAAACGGGCTATGATCTCGGCCGCTATCCTGTCGGCGAAGGTGTGCCTCGCCATCAGCACGAAGTCGTCGCCGCCTATGTGCCCGACGAAGACGTCGCCCTCGGGGAAGGCGCGCTGCACGTCGGTGAGCAGTTCGCCGGTGCGTTTTATGGCGTTGTCGCCGTTGAGGTAGCCGTAGTTGTCGTTGAAGGCCTTGAAGTTGTCGATGTCGATGTAGAAGAAGGCCAGTTCGGCGCCGGAGGTTATGCGGGCGGCCGCCTCCTCCTCTATCGTCGGGCCGCCGGGCAGGAAGGTCAGGGGGTTGGCGGCCAGCATGCGGCGGCTGCGGCGCGCCGCGCCCTCCACGCGGCTCACCAGGTCCAGCGTGTCGAAGGGCTTGGCTATATAGTCGTCCGCGCCGGTCAGGAAGCCGGCCGCCTTCTGCCGGGGGTCGGCGTCGCCGGTCACCACGATGATCGGCGTCATGGCGAAACGGGCGTCGCGGCGCAGCCTGCCCAGCAGCTCCGCCCCGCCGAGCCCGGGCATGTGCAGGTCCAGCAGTATCACGTCGGGCGGCTCGGCCGCGGCCAGGTCGTAGGCCTCGGCGCCGTCGCCGGCCGCCCGCACGTCCCAGCCGGCGCCGCGGAAGATCCTCGACACCATGTCGTGGAAGGTCCGGTCGTCGTCGGCTACCAGCAGTTTCTTGGCCATGGCCTACCTGGAGCCGCAGCGCCCCAGCACCTCGTTCTCCCTCTTCATGAAAGCTTCCAGCTGCTGCCTTTCGCCCGCCGTCAGCAGCGGGGCCCGGCCGCCGGCGTGGTAGCCGGCCAGCAGGTCGTAAAAGCCGCGCCGGGCCGCGCGGTCCTGCAGCTCGCTGCCCGGGTTCCGGGTCAGCGAGGCCAGGCTGAAGGAAGGGTCCTTGAGCTTGGCGGCCCAATAGCGGGCCTTCAGGTCCAGCGCCTTGGCGTTAAGTTCCCTGAGCCGCTTCAGGGCGGACGAGCAGGCGTCCTCCTCGGCCATGGCGTCCCTCAGGTCCGACGGCGCCGGGGCCGTGACCGGCGGCGCGGCCCAGTCCAGTTCCGGTACGGGGGGGAGTTCTGTGACGCGGGCCGGCACCCTGGCCTCGCCGGCGCCGAGCAGCCGGCCGCTGCCGGTCTCCACCAGCCTGGCGGTCACTATGAAGCCCGCGCCGTCGGGGTATACCGAGCCTTTCAGCAAGGCCTGCGGCCTGGGCGCCGAAATACCGCCGGGCTGCGGGTCCAGCACGGTCAGGCCTGCCGCGCCCAGCGCGGCCGCCGTCTTCTCGGCGGCGTAACGGGCCTCGTCGGCGGCCCCGGCTCCGGCGGAAAAAGGCGGGACCTGGACCGTGCGCGCGCCGGCCGACGCCGCCGCGCCGGCCGCGCCGGCGGCCAGGTCATCATAGACGCCCGCGCCGACGGTCCCCGGTAAAAGGACGGCCGCCAGCAGGGCCGGAATGAAGGTAAGGACGAGCATAATGCCTCGCCTATAGTATAGGTGCGGGGGTTCGCTTTAAATTCAGCGGGAGCTCAGCTTTTCCTCAAATCCGCGCGCGCGGCGCCGGACGCGAAGACCACCGAGCGCACCGCGTAGTCGCCGCCCGGCGTCTGCACCGCGCGCGAGCTGACCCGCGCCGGGAAGGCCGTGCCGTCCTTGCGCTTGAAGGTGAGTTCCAGCTCCCCGGGCTGCCCGCCGTTCTTGAGCGCCCCGAAAGCCTTCAGGAATATGCCGAGCCCGGCCGGCGTCAGCACGTCGGGCATGCCCATGGAGCCTATCACCTCTTCGCGCGTGTAGCCGAGCCAGGCCAGCTCGGTGTCGTTGATCTTCACGAAGGCGCCGTTCGAGTCCAGCGTGTGGTGGCCGCAGGGGGCGTTGTTGTAGATGTCCTCGGTCTCCTGTATGGCCTTCTCAAGCAGCCCGGTGCGCTCGCGTATGCGGGCCTCCAGGCTCCGGTTCAGTTCGCGCAGCGAGGCCTCGGCCCGCTCCACGCGCCGGCGCTCGGCCCTGAGCAGGAAATAGAAAAGGGCCGCGCTGATGGCCACGTAGGCCCAGCCCTTGTAAATGGCCACCCGCATCGTGGCCTCGGGCATAGGCATCAGCATGTAAAGGGCCTTGTCGCTTAAGAGTATCCACAGCGCGCCCAGCAGTATGTACGCCGCGGTGATGCGCGTTTCCCCGCGCGCGGCGACCGCGCGCAGTTTTTCATTGAATCCGGTGTTACCCATATGCCCCCGTGCTCCGCCGTCAGTTCTTTTCGCCGCCCTCTATCTTCGGGTTCCGGGCGAAGGCCTGGAACCTCGACGTCAGCTCGGCCGCGCGCTGCACGGCCTTTATGATCTGCGAGATCTCGTTCTTTATCGGGCTGTCGGCCGCGAGGCCGTCGTCTATCAGCGTCGCGTAGCCGTTTATGGCCGCGAGCGCGTTGTTGAAGTCGTGCGCCATCGGGCGGGCCACCTGGCTTACGGCCTCGGCCGCCCTCGTGAGCGCCAGCTCGGTCTCCATGCGCTTGATGTCGGAGATGTCGCGCGCGATGCCGAGTATGCCTATCACGCCGCCGTCCAGCGACCTTAGAGGCGTCTTGACGATGTTGATGTGCTTCTGGCCCGTCGGGAAGACATAGTTGTTGTTCAGCGACATCGTGCGGCCGGTGCGCACCACCTCGCTGTCGGTCTTGAAGATGTACTCGGCGGTCTCCTTCGGGAAATAATCCGAGTCGCCGCGGCCTATCATGTCCTCGGGCTTCACGCCCATCCACTCGGCGCAGGTCGCGTTCACCTTCACGTACAGGCCGTTCATGTCCTTTATGAAGATGGAGTCCTTGGCCGTGTCGAAGACCATGCGCATCAGGCGTTCGTTCTCCTTGAGCCTGGCCTCGGTGCGGTGCTGTTCGTCCACGTCGCGCATGACGCCGGTGACGTAGGCCGGTTTGCCGGCGGCCATCACCATGCCGCTCTTCTGCTCGGCGTAGAAGAAAGTGCCGTCCTTGCGCCTGACGCGGTAGGGCAGTATCGGCAGCGTGCGCCCCGTCTTCAGCGCCATCGCGTAGGCCTTGATTATGAAATCCTTGTCGTCGGGATGCGCGAAGTCCGTTATGTGGCGGCCCAGCATCTCCTCCGGGGTGTAGCCGTAGTCCGCGGCGCGGGGGCTCATGTAGGTGAGCCGGCCGGAGAGGTCCGCGGTGAAGATGACGTCCTTCGACGAGGAGATTATGGCGCGGAAGCGCTCGTCCTCCTCGCGCCGCTTGTCCTCGGCCAGTTTGCGCTGCAGTATCATCGCGTACACGCGGGCCAGTTTCTGCGCGGTCTCCAGCTCGGCCCCGCCGTAGTCGCGTTCCGGGTTGGCCAGCGCCAGCATGCCCAGCAGCTTGCGGCCGGACATAGCCGGCACGCCGAGGAAGCGCTCCACGCGGCCGTGCCCTTCCGGCAGGTGGCGGCACAGCGGCGCGGCGTCGTTGGAGAGCACCGCGCGGCGGCGCTTGAGCACGCGGCCCCAAAGGTCGTGGAACTCGTGCACGATGACAGGCCTGCCGCCGGGCAGCATCCAGTCCCCGCCGGCGAAGGAGGAGACCAGCAGGCCGCCGGAGGGCTCGTGCATGTGGCCGGCGAAGCCGAGGCGGCTGCCGGTCATGCGGCGCGCCTCGTCCAGCACCGCGCGCGAGATCTCCTCTATCGAGATATTGGGAAAGGAAAGGTAGAGCTCCTCTATGTGCTTCACCGCCGCGGCTATGTCCTTCTCGGCGTTGAGCTCCTCGTCGCGCAGTTCCTCGGCGAGGCGGTGTCCCACGGCGGCGGCCGCTATCCCCGCGATGCCGCTGGCGGCCTTGGGGTCGACGGCCGGCCGGCCGAGCCTTATCACGAGGCTGCCGGCCTTCGCGGCCCCGGCGCAGATGTCGGCGCGGAAAACGGTGTTGCGCACGCGCGGCAGCCTGCCGCCGGCCAGCAGCGAGGCGCGCTCCTTCGCGGTGAAGCCGCGGAAACAGCCCAGCGGTTCGCGGCCCTTGAGCCTGTTCATCACGATGGCCACGGCCGTGCCCTTGTGGCCGGCGAGGGCTTCGGCTATGCTGTTGAGGAAAGGCTGAAAATTGGTCTGCGCGGCGGCCGCCTCGAAGAGGGCCTCCCTTACTGCGTTGGCGGTAGTCCTTTTATTTTCTTCGGCCATGGATCAATCGAACTTGTAGCCGTGGCCGGGCACGGCCTGTATGCGCTTGCCGAAGGCGCCTATCTTGCGGCGCAGGTTGGAGACGTGCACCTCGACGGTGTGCGGGTCGTTGTAGTCGGCGGTGTTGTAGCCCCACACCGCCTCAAGCAGGCTGTTGAGGCTGAGCACGCGGCCGGGGTTGGCGGTCAGCGTGTGCAGCAGGTCGAATTCCTTGGAGGTGAGCTTTACCGGCTTGCCCTTGAGCTTTATCGTGCGGGCCTCGAGGTTGAGCTCCAGGTCGCCCTTCTTCAGCACGGCTTCCTTCTTCCTGCCGCGGGCGGCGCGGCGTATCATGGCCTTTATCTTGGCCAGCAGCACCGGGTAGGAGAAGGGCTTCACCACGTAGTCGTCGGCGCCGAAGCCGTAGCCGGAAACGTGGTCGGCTTCCGAGACCTTCTTGCCGGACATGATGATGACCGGTATGTCGGCCAGCACCTTGTTGTCCTTGAGGCGGCGCACCAGCGTGAAGCCGTCCATGCGGGGCATCTCCACGTCGGTTATTATAATGTCGGGTTTAGAGGCCGCGGCGGCCAGGGCCTCGGAGCCGTTGGCGGCGGTGAGCGCCTCGAAGCCGTGGTTCTCCAGGTACTTCTTCATGATCGCCAGGAGTTCGAGGTCGTCGTCGACTATAAGCGCGCGCTCTTTCATCACTTTGATTATATAACAAAAAAAAGCGCCCCGCCGGAACAATCGTGGTGAGTTACAGTTGCCTTACGAGAAGACTTAAGTGTTGTTGCCCGGCGGGGCTTAATTTAGCCAGCGCTGCTGGTGCATAGAGCACGTACCCGAAGGCACGCGTCTTGGGGGTTTGTGTTAGGGGGGCGCACC
>CALMZU010000340.1 GCA_937870775.1 uncultured Elusimicrobia bacterium | reverse complement strand
GCCTTGTCGTACACTTCCTTGAGCCGCTGCAGCGAGACGTGGGTGTAGATCTCCGTCGTCTGCAGGTTCTTGTGGCCCAGCATCTCCTGCACGGTCTTCAGGTCGCAGCCGCGGTCCAGCATGTGGGTGGCGAAGGAATGGCGGACCGAGTGCGGGTTCATGGGCCGGGCGAACCTGGCGCGTCGGGCCATACGCTTGAATATCAGCGCTATGCCGGCGCCGGTCAGGCGGCCGTTGCGGTTGTTGAGGAAAAGCGGCAGGCCGTGGGCCAGCGGTTTGGGCCTGGTGTCCAGGTAGGCGCGCAGCGCCTCCATGGCCTTGTCGTTGACGGGCACCAGCCGCTCCTTCGAGCCCTTGCCCATCACGCGCGCGAAGCCGGAGAACATGTCCAGGTCGCCCACGTTGAGGCCGGCGGCCTCCGAGCGGCGCAGGCCGCTGGAGTACATCAGCTCGAACAGCGCGTAGTCGCGCAGCGAATAGTAGTAGTCCTTCTCGCGGGCGTCCACCTCCGACGGCAGGTTGTAATCCTGCAGCCTGCCCACCTCGCCCTCGGTCAGGAAGCGCGGCAGGCGTTTCTCCTTCTTGGGGATGGTTATCAGGTCGAACGGGTCGCTCTCTATCTGCCCGGTCTCGAGCAGGTAGGTCATGAACGAGCGCACGGCGGAGATCTTGCGGAGCAGGGTGTTGCGCGACACCTTGCGGTCGCTGATGAAGGCTATGTAGCCGCGCATCAGCAGGCGGTCCAGGCCCTTCACGCCGGCGGCCTTGCTGGCGGCGGCGTATTGCAGGAACTCGCCGAGGTCGAACTGGTAGGCCTTGACGGTGTTCTTCGAGAAATTGCGCTGCGCCTTCAGGTGCAGCAGGAACTGGTCGACCAGCAGTTTCATAGGTAAATTCCAGCGAAAAGAGAACGGCGGGTCGCCCCGCCGTTCCGTCGGCAAACCCGGCTCAGGCCGGCTTGTTGCGGGAGTTTATCAGCTTCTCCACCTCTTCCGGCGTGGGCTGCTCTATGTTGCGGCATTTCGGGAAGCCCGAGCAGGCGAGGAAGTAGCCGCGCGCGCTCTTCCTGAGCAGCATCGCGTTCTTGTTGCACTTCGTGCAGATCTTCTCGCTCTTTATGGGCGCGAAGTATTCCTGCTTGTTGCCTTCCTTGTCGAGCGGGATCTTGCCCTTGCACTTGGGGAAGCGCGAGCAGGAGAGGTACTTGCCGAAGCGGCTCTCGCGCTGCACCATCGGGCTGAGGCACAGCGGGCACTTCTCGTTAGTCTTGATGACGTTCGGGCGCGAGCGGGTCATGTCCTTCTCGGCGGTGGCGAGTTCCTCGGAGAACGGGCCGTAGAAGTCCTTCATGAACTTCACCCAGTCCACGTTGCCGTCGGCGATATCGTCGAGCTTGTCCTCGATGGACGCCGTGTAGGAGATCTCCATGATGTCCTTGAAGAAATCCTTGAGCTTCTCGGTCACCAGGGCGCCCAGCTCGGTGATCAGCAGCTTGCGGTCCTTCTCGCGGTTGATGTAGCCGCGGTCTATGATGTTCTTTATGATCACCGCGTACGTCGACGGACGGCCGATGCCGTGCTTCTCGAGCGTCTTGATGATGCTGGCCTCGTTGTAGTTGGGCGGCGGGGAGGTCTTGTGGGACTTCGTCGAGATGTCCTTGAGGATGACGACGTCGCCTTCCTTCAGCGGCGGGAGGGCCATGGAGCCTTCCTCGTCCTCGCCGGCGACCTCCTCCTCCTTCTCCTCCATGTAGATCTTCAGGTAGCCTTCGAACTTGACGGTGCGGCCGCTGGTGCGCAGCACGGCGCGGCCCTTTTCGTCGGAGAACTCCACGGTCAGGGAGTCGAAAATGGCCTCTTCCATCTGGCTGGCCATGAAGCGGCGCCAGATCAGGTCGTAGAGCTTGGCCTGGTCGGGGTTCAGGTACTGGGCCATGTCCTCCGGCCGCTTGTAGGCGGACGTCGGGTGGATGGCCTCGTGGGCTTCCTGCGCGCCCTTCACTTTCTTGAGGTACACCGGGGGCTTCGCCGGGCAGAAATCCTTGCCGTAGGTCTCCAGGATGAACTTCGCGGACTCCTTCTGCATGTCGGCCGACACGTTGAAAGAGTCGGTACGCATGTAGGTGATGAGACCGGAGCGCTCGCCGCCTATGTCGACGCCTTCGTAGAGGCTCTGCGCCACCTTCATGGTGCGGTCCGACGAGAAGCCGAGCTTGTTGTAAGCGTCCTGCTGCAGCGTGCTGGTGATGAACGGCGGCTTGGGCTTCTGGCGTACGGCCTTGGCCTCCACCTTGGAGACCGTCAGTTTCGAGTTGCGGAGATAAGTGCCGGCCTCCACGGTGTCCTCTATCTTCTTGAAGACGGAGGTCTTGTAGCGGTAATCCTCGGCGAAGAGTTTCAGCAGTATGGTCTGCTCCACGGCCGCGCCTTCCCAGCGCACCAGCTTGGAGTCGAAATCCTTGTACTGCGCCTTGTCGCCCTCGGGCAGCTGCTTGGCGAGCCTGGCGTAGAGCGTGTAATAGTCCTCTTCCTTGAACGCCGCTATCTCCTTGGCGCGCTCGGCGATGAGGCGCACGGTGACGCTCTGCACGCGCCCGGCGGACAGGCCGCTCTTTATCTTGCTCCACAGGAGCGGCGAAAGCTTGTAGCCGACGATGCGGTCTATGATGCGGCGGCTCTGCTGCGCGTTGACCAGCGCCATGTCCAGGTCGCGCGGGGTCTTGAGCGACTCGGCGATGGCGCCCTTGGTGATCTCGTGGAAGCTGATGCGCTTGAACGGCACGTCGGCCTTTATGACCTCGCGCAGGTGCCAGCTGATGGCCTCTCCCTCGCGGTCAGGGTCGGTCGCGAGGTAGATCACGTCGGCGTGCTTCGCTATCGCGTTCAGTTCGGCGATGATCTTCTTGGCGCGTTCCACGAGCACGTACTTCGCGGCGAAATCCTCTTTCACGTCCACACCCAGCTCGTCCTTGGGCAGGTCGCGCACGTGCCCGAAGGAGCTGCGCACGACGAAACTGGCGTCAAGGAAGCGGCTTATCGTCTTTTCCTTGGTGGGAGACTCGACGATGACGAGGTGCTTCGTTCCGGCTTTTGAGGTTTTAGTCGTTTTTTCGGCCATAAATTTAGATATCTATAATATTATATTTTATCCTATACGGCAAACCCGGCGCTAGCGGGACCGGCGGTAGCGGCCGCCCAGCGACATCACCGCCGACGAGGTTTCCAGTTCGAACAGGGCGGCGGAACAGCGCTGCACCTGCCAGCCGAGGGCCTCCGTCAGTTCATCGGCGTTGAGCCCGCTGCCGCTGCCGGCTATGGCGCCGTAGGCCTC
>CALMZU010000339.1 GCA_937870775.1 uncultured Elusimicrobia bacterium | reverse complement strand
ATATTATTTGCGCTCCTTCGTGTCGGAAACAGCCACGTGTATATGGCACATCTTGCGCTTGAAAGGCATCGCGCGGCCCTGCGGGCCGGGCTGCACGCGGCGCAGGAACTTCATCGGGCCCTGGTCGGCGTAGCACTCGGAGACCCAGACCTGCTTGAGGTCGAGCTTGCGGCCGAGCTTCACGCTGAGGTTGGCGCCGGCGGACTTTATGGCCTTGCCGACGATATCGGTGGCCATGCGGGGCAGGGCCGCCAGGATGTACTGGGCCTCGTAAAGGGACTTGCCCCTTACCTGGTCGAGCAGCTGGGCAACCTTGCGGCGGCCGAAGCGCTGGTATTTAAGATCGCATTTAGCTTCCATAAATTTCTCCGTTTTTATCCTCTGTTAAGATCGTACCCGCGCCTTACGTCAGGTCCGAGGCTTCCTTGGTGTGGGAAGCGCCGTGGCCCTTGAAGAGCCTGGAGAAAGAGAACTCTCCGAGCTTGTGGCCGACCATGCGCTCGGTGACGTACACCGGCAGGAACTTGCGGCCGTTGTGCACCATCAGCGTCTGCCCGACGAACTCGGGGGTTATCGTGCAGGCGCGGGCCCAGGTCTTTATCTGGGTCTTGCTGCCGCTCTGCACCGCCGCGTGGATCTTCTCCAGCAGCTTCTGGTTAACGAAAGGGCCTTTTTTAGACGATCTGCTCATTTATATTCCTCCGGATCACGCGGCCGTCGACTTGCGGCGGTCCTGCACTATCATCCAGCCCCAGATCTTAGATTTGGTCCTGGTCTTGAAGCCCTTGGAAGGCTGGTTCCACGGAGAGCGCGGAACGTTGTTGCCCTTCGAGTGGCCGCGGCCGCCGCCGAGCGGATGGTCGACCGCGTTCATCGCGGCGCCGCGCACGGTGGGCTTCACGCCGATGTGGCGCTGCCTGCCGGCCTTGCCGAGGGTGATCGTGTTGTGCTCGAGGTTGCCGACCTGGCCGATGGTGGCCATGCAGCCCTTCAGCACCTTGCGCAGTTCGCCGGACGGCATCTTGACGAGGGCATAGTCGCCCTCCTTGGCCATCAGCTGGGCCTGCGTGCCGGCGGCGCGCACGAACTGGGCGCCCTTGCCGGGGATCATCTCGATGGCGTGTATGAAGGTACCGTCGGGGATGTTGGTCATCGGCAGAGCGTTGCCGAGCTTTATGTCGGCCTTGGGGCCGCTCATGACGGTGGCGCCCACGCCGAGGCCGAGCGGCGCCGGTATGTAGCGCTTCTCGCCGTCCGCGTAAACGAGGAGGGCGATGCGGGCGTTGCGGTTAGGGTCGTACTCTATCGCGGTGACCTTGGCCGGCACGCCGAACTTCTCGCGCTTGAAGTCTATCGTGCGGTAGCGGCGGCGATGACCGCCGCCGTGGTGGCGCACCATCACCATGCCGGTGTTGTTGCGGCCGCCGTGCTTGCGCATTCCGACGACGAGGCTCTTCTCGGGCTCGGTCTTGGTGATCTCCGAGAAATCGGCGATCTGTATCGTGCGCCTCGAGGGAGTATAGGGTCTGTAGGATTTTATGGGCATATTCTATTCCTCCGCCTTATTTCGGCAGGTCCGTCATGTCTATCTTCTGGCCGGCCTTCACGGTGACTATCGCTTTCTTCCAGTCGGAGCGGTAGCCCTCGTGGCGGCCGACGCGGTGCAGCTTGCCGGGGATGTTGGCGGTGCGGACCGCGGAGACCTTAACCTTGAACAGGGTCTCTACGGCCTTCCTGATCTCGGTCTTGTTGGCGGCCGGGTTCACGCGGAAGGTATAGCGGTTCTGCTCGTCCTTCGCTATAACGCTCTTCTCGCTGAGTATGGGGGATATCAGCACTTCGGTAAAGTTCATTTTGCCTCCTTCAGGCTGGCGGCGAGGGCCTTAAGGCCGCCGGCGGTGAAGACTATCTTCTCGTTGCGCATCGCCTCGTAGGCGTTCAGGTTGGCGGCCAGGCACCAGCCGAAATCGGCCACGTTGCGGGACGCGGTCCTGAAGTTCTTGTCCATCTTGTCGGTGACGAAGAGCACGCTCTTCGCGTTCAGGCTCTTGCGCAGGTCGTTGAGCGAGCTGGTCTTGGGCTCGGAAAGGGCCAGGTCGTTCATCACGAGCACGGCGCCGTCGGCCGCGCGGGCCGAAAGGGCCTCCACCAGGGCCAGGCGCAGCTTCTGCACCGGCAGGTACTGGCGGAACGAGCGCGGCTGGGGGCCGAACACGACGCCGCCCTTGCGCCAGATCGGGGAGCGGGTCGAACCCTGGCGGGCGCGGCCGGTACCCTTCTGCTTCCACGGCTTCTTGCCGCCGCCGGAGACCTCGGAGCGGGTCTTCGTCGCGGCGGTGCCGCGGTGCTTGTTGGCGAGGTAGTATTTCACGACCTCGTGGATGAAATGAACGTCGGGCTTAGCGGAGAACAGCACCTCGGGGAGGGCCGTCTTGCCGACTTCTTTGCCTTTCAGGTCTAAAAGTTTGGTTTCCATTGTTTATCCTCTCAGACTTTATTTCTTGCCTTTGGCGGCCGGCTTGGCGGCGTCTTTCTTGCCCTTGGCCTTGGCGGCGGGGGCGACGGCCTTGGGGGTGCGCTTGTTGGTGATGGTGACGTACACCATGCTGCCGTTGGCGCCGGGGATGCCGCTGTTGACGAGCAGCAGGTTCTCCTCGGGGATGACCTTCACGATCTTCACCTTCTGCACGGAGCAGGTCTCCACGCCGTAGTGGCCGGCCATGCGCTGGCCGGGGAGCACGCGGCCCAGGGAGCGGCGGGAACCCAGGGAACCCGGGGCGCGCTCGCGGTCCGAGGCGCCGTGGCTGGCGCAGCCGCCGCGGAAATTATGGCGCTTCATGCCGCCGGCGAAGCCGTGGCCCTTGGTGACGCCCTGCACGTCCACCCACTGGCCCTCGGCGAAACGCTCGACGCTGGCGGTCTGGCCCTGCTCGGCGCCGGCGAGGTCCGCCACGCGGAACTCCTTGAGGTGCTTTATCGCGGGAGTGGAGAGCTTCTTGCCCAGGCCCAGCTCGGCCTTGTTGGCGCGGTGGTCCTTCTTGTGGCCGAAGCCGAGGCAGACGGCCTGGTAGCCGTCCTTGTCCGCGGTGCGGGTGTAGGCCACGCGGCACGGGCCGGCCT
>CALMZU010000338.1 GCA_937870775.1 uncultured Elusimicrobia bacterium | reverse complement strand
CCGAGGCGGCCCCGTTGTGGCCTATGGCGGCCACGCGGAAGTAATAGGTCGTGTCCGGCGACAGCCAGTCCGCCGGATAGGAAAGCCCGTAGGTGTCGGAAGAGACCGCCGGCAGTCCCTGCGGGTCCAGCGGGTTCTGCGCCGCCGAGGCATAGGCGCGGTACAGCGTGCCGGCGGGGTTGCCGCCGGAAGTCCAGCTGAAGACCGCGCCGCCGGAAGTTACCGTGCCGAAAGCCCCGGCGGCCGGGATCAAGGCGTTGGTGGCCATGGCGTAGGCCGGCGTATAGGCCGTAGGCACGCCGTTATTATTGAGCCCGGCCACGCGGAAATAATACGTCGTATTTACGGAAAGCCCGGCGGTGCTGAGCCACGTATTGTAGGTGTCCGACGAAACGGCCGCAGCCCCGGCCGGGGCCAGCGGGTCCGGCGCGGTGGACGAAACGACGTTATAACGCGTTCCCGCCGGGTTGCCGTTCGCCGTCCAGTTGAAGCGCATGGAAGTCGCGGCCAGGTCCTGCACGCCGGAGGCGGCCGGAGGGTAGGCCAGCAGCGTGGACGTCGACGCGGCCGCAGTATAGTCGGTAAGCGCGCCGCCCTTGCCGACGCCGGCCACGCGGAAATAGTACGTGGTATTGGGCGCGAGGCCGGCCGTGCTCAGCGACAGCGCGTAAGTATCGGCCGATGTCACCCTGGCCCCGGCCGGGGCCAGCGGGTTCGGGGCCGTGGAAACGGCCACGCGGTAAAGCGTGCCGTCCGCGTTGCCGTTGGCGCTCCAGTTGAAGACCATGGAACTCGCGCCCACGCCGGTGAAGCCCGAAGGCGCCGGAGGGTAGGCGAGCAGGGTATAGGTGCCGGGGAAAGCCTCCCAGGAACTCGACGCGCCCGGGCCGTTGGAACGCACGAACATATAGTGCATGGTGTCGGGGGCCAGGGACGGGGTGTCCAGCGTGGCGCTGCCGGCCGCCGTGACGCTGGAAGCGTATATATCCGCCGGCGGGTTGGCCGGGCTGAGCGAGGCCGCGAGGGTGTAGCCGGTGGCGCCCTCGACCAGCGTCCAGGAAGCGCTCATCTGGCGGGCCGCCACGCCGTAGATCGAGGACGTGGAAGGGCGCGCCGGGGCGAGCGACTCGGTGACCTGCACCCATGAGTCGCCGCTTGAGCCGGAGGTAGCGCCGCCGAGAGTGGCGGTCACCGTATAGCCGGACCTCATCGTGGCGAAATTGCCGTCGTCTATGTACCAGCGCGCGGCCAGCCTGTCGCCGTTGGAAAGAGCTGTCGAGACCGGGGCTTTCACCCAGTTCTGGAGCTGCAGCGCGGAATCCGAGATCTCGGTCCTGGAAAGGACCACGGAGGAGATCACGGACTGTATCTCCCCGGCGGCGTTGGCCTTCAGCAGCTCGGCGGTTATGGTAGCGTTGGCCTGCGAGCTGCTCTCGCGTGCCCAGATATTGAAGGTCACGTTGCCCGCTATGGTCACGTCGTCGAGCGGCGCGGAGTACCAGGCCACCGCGCTGCCGCCTGAGGTTTCGCTGAACTGCGTAGCGGTGGTAGGAGGCGTCACCGCGCCGGCCACGGTGGCCTTCGTATAGGTGACCACCGAGGACCCGGCCGACCGCGTCAGATATCTGGAGTTGGTCGCGTCCACCGGCGTGACCGAATCCTGGAAATAGAGCTTGGTGGCCACCGAGTTCAGCGTCACGGTGGACTGCGCGGCCGTATAGGCGCTCAGGAGCCCGTCGTTGTTCAGCGCGGCCACGCGGAAATAATAGGTCGTCTGCGAGGCCAGGCCTCCGATGGTCAGATAAAGCTCCGGCGTGTCGCTCTGGATGACTTCTGCCCCGGAAGGGTTCAGCGGGTCCGAAGCCGTGGACGCGGCGACGCGGTATATGGTGTCCGGATAAGTGTTGCCGGTCCCGGTCCAGGCGGCCCGTATGGAGCTGCCGGTCACCGCGCTGAAGCCCGAGAACACCGGCGCATTGGCGAGCGACGAAGTGGAGGCGGCGGCGGAATAGGACCAGGCGGCGGCGTTATGGTTAAGCCCGGCGACGCGGAAATAATAGGTGGTGTTGCCGGCCAGGCCGGAGGAGGATAGCGAGAGCGAATAAGTATCGGAGGAGACCACCACGGCGCCGCCGGCCGCCAGCGGGTCCGCCGCCGTAGAGGAGAGCACGCGGTACTTTATCCCTGCCGGCAGTCCGTTGGCGGTCCACCCGAAGGTGATGGAACCGGCGGCCATGCCGCTGAAACCCGAAGGGGCCGGTACGCCGGAGAGCAGCGTGGCGGTGGAGGCCGCGCCGGTATACGCGGTGGCCACGCCGTTGTTGTTAACGGCGGCCACGCGGA
>CALMZU010000337.1 GCA_937870775.1 uncultured Elusimicrobia bacterium | reverse complement strand
GGAACAGTTCGTAGGACTGGCGGGCCTTGTCCACGGTGGCGCGGGCCACCGGCAGAGCGGCCATGGCCGATTCGTAACCGGCGCGGGCTTCGGCCAGCTCAACGCGTGCGCCGCGTGCGGCTGCCGCCGCCCGTTCGGAGGCCGCCTCGGCCTCTGCCCCGGCCGCGCGTGCGCGTGCACGGTAGGCTGGGTCGCCAATGGGCATGCTTAACCTTATGCCGCCCAGCACGCTGGAGCTGAAGCCCGAGAGGCTGCGCGAATTGGTTTCCCAGCTGCCGAAGGCCTCGACGGTGGGCAGTATGGAATCCTTCTGCGTGGCCTCGGCCGCGCTGTATATGCCTGCCACTTTCCGCATTGCCTCCACGTCGCGCCGCGGCGCTGGTTCGGGCAGCGGGCCGTAGGCCGCCTCGGCCAGTTCGCCGGCCGCGTCTGCGGCGCCCTCGGCGCCGGCTGTTATGCCGAGCTTTTCTTTTTCCAGCGCCAGCGCGCGGTCCCATTCGGTGGCGCGGCCGCGCAGGCCGGACAGTATGGCCTCGGCCCCGTAATAGTCGGAGCCCAGCACCATGCCGCGCTCCTTAAGCATCTGCGCCGTCTTAAGCTCGGCTTCGGCGTCGGATACGGCCTTGCCGGCAAGAGCGGAGAGTCGCCGGCGCAGCAGCACGGTGAGCCATTGCGCGGTAACCTTGAACGATACGCCCGCGCGGGCCCGGTCGTAGGCGTCGCGCGCGGCGGCGCCGGCCAGCTCGCCGGACTTTATGCCGTTCGAAAGTGCATTGGCCGTGAAAAGCGGTATGCCGGCCTCTATGCCGCCCATATAATTCCCTATATGGGCCGGATCGTTTATGGCGGCCATGGAGGCCATGCTGAAACTACCCTGCTTCATGGCCGAGGCAAAAGCGTAAACCGGCTCATTGCCGTCCGTATACGCGGCCTTCAGCCTGAAGCCGCCCAGCCGGCCGGCCCTGGCCTGCTCCAGCGATGCCTCGGCCCCGGCCGCGCGCGCGGCCTGCTCTTTAACGGCCTCGTCGCTGTTAAGCCCGCGCCGCACCGCTTCCCCCAGCGTCAGCTGCGCCGCCGCCGGCGAAGATAAAAGGATAATGCTTAATAAATACAGGTAACGTTCTATCATGCTGCCTCCTGCTTATATAAGTAAGATACCCCCGCCAGCCAAAAGGATTCATTGCCCGATGCGATTGACATGCGGGATCCCATGCCTTAAACTATTTAGGTTCCAACTGGTTAGGGGTGAATTGAATATTTTCTATATGACAGGGTTTTGTCCTAAAACGAAACGGGTCGCATCATTTATGAGGAGCTTGGCGATATTTTGGGCAATGGAGCGAGGAAGTAAGGAGAAGTTTGTGAAGAACATAAAAATACTGCTTGCGGTTTTTGTTGCCTGTGAATTGTTGGGTGTTATCAGCTTTGCTGAGCCTCCCCTTGGCGCTGATAATTCAAAATCAATAGCGGGTGGCAAGGCTTCGTCGGAGCCTCGAATTCTTGAACTTGAGGGGAGTGAATTGGATTTAAACGGCCTCGTAAGAGACAGCCAAGGGAGAAAGTTTATCCCTATTAGTGATTTAATTCGCAAGGAAAAGGATAAATCAGGTAGGGATGTGGATGTTCGATATAACAGACTAGCAAAGTATTTTCCTGAAAATAAAAATATTGCCGTACTCGAAAGCCGGATCTTTTCTGATGAGTCTGCGCAGGGGCAACTTAAGATTTATCGTGAGGATGGCAGTAAACTTTTTGAAATAAAAGCTTCCTCCACAAAAGGTGCTCGGCTGGATTACGAGGATGCTGCGATTATTGGTGATCACTACGTGATAACAGTGGCTTCAAAGTATACCGGGGAAAACGTAAGAGAGTTACGCATCTATGATATCCCCTCAAGCGAAGTTGTTTTTAGTACCTCGTTCGGTCAGTCGAGTGTCTTTCAAGTCTTGCCCGACGAAAAATATGCACTTATATATTGTGTGAGAGATGCCTCTGAGGGTGATGGCGCCGTACATGGGGTTACATATAAATACGATTTAACGAATAAGAGGCTGTCGAAGATTATGGAGGGGGCTGCCCCGATGGCATTCTCAAAGGATGCTGTAAATTGGGTTTTGGCAAACACTCAAAAAGTCGGGAAAGTAAAAGAAACAGGGTTTGATTTGGGCGTTACTACGTTTTATTTTTTCAAGAATCATGTGTTGGTGGGAACCAATCAGACAAAACAGTATGAGACTCCTGTGGCCAAGGAGTACTCAATCAACAATAAATACTTCATATTTTCTGGTCGCATTGACCGTAAAATGAAGGGAAATTCTATCGCGTCCTATAAGACTGTCTATTATATTTTTGATGCTGAAAATGGGAGATCAGTGGCTGAGGGCTTATTGTCATCTGAAACTATTGAAAGATACCGGAGTGAAAGAGTGTGAGGAAGGTTTAATTTTAAGACTTTTAGGCGCAGCGGGGGACGCTTTTTGCGGTTTTACTGGTTGCGGGGCGGGGGCGTGGAACGGGCACTATTATATTTAAATGCGAAAATATAATACATGACGTTCGCGCGGCCCCTGTCAAATCAATTAAGAATGTTACCCAAGGGGTAGCCTGCAGGCCAGACCTCCTTTGATTTAGTTTTGCTGCTACCAAGTCTGCAGCGCTGTCTCACGGCGCACCATCTTTTCATACACGTCCAGCCCATGCGGGATCACCGGTTTCAACACCGGGTCGTAGGGCAGCTTTGTCTTGTACTCTTCCATCTTCCAGCGCTTCAGCCATTTAGGCTTGGGCGCCTGGGAACGCATGCTCCATATCCGTGCCAGCTTTTGCTCTATCATCGCGGATAAACTGAACGGATCCAGTCGCTCACGCAGCGCCTTCAACTTCGCTACCGCCTCCGGCCTGCCGGACCCCGACGCTATTACGCGGTCCAGCGGCGTTTGCGGCTCGTCGTATTCGCGCCTGTACTTGGACCCGACCCGCACTTTCTTTATCAGCCGGACCGACGGCTGGAACAGGTTCTGGAACCACCGCAGCTCGGTGCGGTAAAGATCGTTGATAGCCGCTACGACCTCCCGGCTTTCAAACCGGCCGTAACCAAGCAGCTTCCTCACGTGCGTCCAGTTCTTCTGCTCGATGTGGGCGTTATCATCTTTCTTGTAGGGGCGGCCCCGCGTGAACTGAAGTTTTGGCTCGGTCTGGCAATAGCCCAATAGGTGGTTGTTTATGAATTCGGACCCGTTGTCGGAATCTATTCCCAACAGGTCAAAAGGCAGCCGGCACCGGATGTCGTCTATGGCCTCCTGAACGGCCTCTTGTCCTTTGCCCAGCACGCAGCGGCGCTCCACCCAAGCGGTAAGGATATCCGTCATGTCCAACGTGTTAGCAAAATGGCCTTCCCCATTATCACCGCAGTGCGCCACCAGGTCCACCTCGCAGAACCCCGGCTTCTTCACGTCCCAGCAATCCGTCTTGATGGGGATATGGTGCTTCAGTAACGCGCCCGGCCGGGTGGTCCCATATATGCTTTTGCGGATGCTGGTCTTCTTCGCACGCAGCTTGCGGTCTATGGTGGCCGAGCCCATGGCAAGCAGCAGGTCTTCTTCCTGCCGCGTGGTCCGGTACTTGTTGCGGATGGCCGGCAGCCAGGTGGGCAGCGCCGCTGCCAGCCGGGACCCGCATAGGTAGCCCGAAGCCTCCCACACCGCCTCAAGGATGGCCGGCAGGCGTCCTTTGTCGTATGGCGACCCTCTGGCGCTGCGGGGCGGCCGTTCGTCCCCGGGCGGCTGGCTGTTAAGCAGCCTTAAAGCGTGCTTCCGGTGGCACCTGTAGGTCTTGCAGAATTCATCCAGGATAAGGCCTTTGGCGGCCTTGCCCTCGGCCCGATGATACCGTTCGTATACCGTCTTCATGTATTCCCATCTGGCCTGTGGGCTCATCATAAATATCTCCCGGGGGACAGGGGTCCCTTCGGTAACATCTTAGGTGATTTAACGATACCCGCTTCGGTAACATTTTAAGTGATTCAATACGCGGCCTTGACAATGGGGAAGGCGGCTCATATACTATTAGGGCGTTCGCCTGGG
>CALMZU010000336.1 GCA_937870775.1 uncultured Elusimicrobia bacterium | reverse complement strand
AGTTCTACGCGGACCCCGTCTATCAAATGGACGAGGCCGAGGTGGCCGCCTTCGAAAGGAATTTCCCGCCGCGCGAAAAGCACGTTACTGATACCCAGCTGAAACCTCACTGATACACCTCCCAACTGTCCTTGTACAAACGCGACAATCCCTTGTCGTGGTGGCCTGCTATGCTATTGGGGACAATGGGTGGGCTGTTGGCGGCGCAAGTTTAAATAAAAGAATCCATATTAAAACTTTGGCCTTGAAGTTTGCTTATAAACTTGTATAATAAACTCTGGAGGGTGAAATATGCATAAGTTCAGCGCTGGGACCTTCAAACAACAGTATCAATATAAGAGCTTTTCGCCGTCCCATATAAACCGGGATTTTTTCTGGCAGGATAGGCGTATAGATATGTTGCTGGAGGAGGCGGTGCGCTATCTTGGCGAGCTTAACGCTTATTCATTGCTTATCCCTGATGTGGATTTCTTTATACGCATGCACCTTCTTAAAGAGGCCACGACCTCAAGTCGTATAGAAGGTACGCGCACCGCTATAGAAGAAGCCGTGCTTCCCGCGGAAGAGATCTTGCCGGAGAAACGTGATGACTGGGCCGAGGTGCAGAACTATATAAAGGCGGTCAACTTTGCGGTTGCGGAACTGCAGCGCCTTCCTGTTTCCATGCGCCTTGTGCGCGAAACGCACAAGATACTTCTTTCGGGCGTGCGGGGCCACGGCAAATTGCCGGGGGAGGTTCGCACCAGCCAGAACTGGATAGGCGGCTCCAGCCTGGCGGACGCGTATTTTATTCCACCGCATCATGATGACTTGCCGGATCTGTTGTCGGATTTTGAAAAATTCTGGCATAACCGGGAATTACAGATCCCCTCGTTGATAAGGATCGCCGTCTGCCATTATCAGTTCGAGACCATACACCCGTTCCTCGACGGTAACGGCCGCATGGGCCGCCTGCTGGTTCCGCTCCAACTGGTGGAACTGGGAATGTTGCGCAAACCGGTGCTTTATCTTTCGGCATTTTTTGAACAGCATCGCAGCGCCTATTATGATTCGCTTTCGCTCGTGCGGCGTTCCAACGACCTGGAACAGTGGGTCAGGTTCTTTCTCAGCGGCGTGGCCTTTACCGCCCGCAACGGCAAGGAAACATTCGAACGGATAGTTGCGTTCCGCACGGAAGCCGAGGGGAAATTGATGGGCCTTGGGCGCCGGGCTAAGCTTGCTCACAACTTGCTGCTGCACTTGTTCTCGCAGCCTATTGTTACAGCCCAGCAGGTAAAAGATCATCTTGGGGTCAGTACTCCTACCGCCAACGCGTTGCTGGCCGACTTTCAGCGACTTAATCTTATGCGGGAGACCACCGGGTTTTCGCGTAATCGCCAGTTCTCGCTGGATGAATATCTTGCGCTCTTCAAATAGCGGTCGGCGCAAAAGGGTCGCCGCGTGCAAATAACGTATACTTGTTAGATGGAATCCGCTAAAGACCCGCTGCACGGCGTT
>CALMZU010000335.1 GCA_937870775.1 uncultured Elusimicrobia bacterium | reverse complement strand
TTCGGGCCCGGCGCTTACGCAAGCCGGGCCCTCACGAAGGTTTTGCTAACCCGGCGCCGCGCCCGGCCTGGTCTATGATCACTTCACCGTGGCGTCGACGAGGGCGAGGACCTTGTCGGTGTTTATGCGTTTGGCCCAGGCTTCCACGTCGGCGGCGGGGCCTTCTATCTCTATGCTGAGCGACGAGACGCTGGTCTTGGCCGGTACCGGCCCGGTCTTTATCTCTATCTGCGAGAGGTTCTTTGTGTCCTTGAGGACCACGGGCTGGAAGTAGACGGTGACGGTTTCCTTGGGGTCGCCCTCGTCGCCCTGCTGCGTCTTCAGCGCCAGCACGCCGGGCTTCTCGAAGACCACCATGTCGGGGTCTATTGCCTGGTACTCGGAGCGGTTGAGGTGCACTTCCACGGCTATCGGCTCCTTCTTGTCCTGCTGCGCCTGCATGCCGGCCAGCGTGGTCTCGCTGGTCTTCTGCTGCATCTCCTGCATCAGCCGCGTCATCTCCTGGTAGTCGCCCTTGGCCTGGGCTTCGAGGACCTTCTTCTGATAGTCGATGCTGGCCTGTTTCGTGGCGTTCTCGGCGTCCCGCACGCCCTTTATGGCCAATTTGCGGGAGGCATAGCACTGGTTGGATACCAGTTTCCCTTTCTCCTTGTAGAACTCGGTGGGCAGGCTGAAGTCGTCCTTCTGCTTGGCGAAGCCGGCCGGCGGCAGCCCCATGGCGTCCAGCGCGGTCACCAGCTTTTTCTTGAAGACGGCGACCTCGTCGCGGGTGAGCTGGTTCTTCGGGTCGTTGCTCTCCTGCGCGGCGAGCGCGGGCGCGAACACGGCGAATGCCAGGGCGGCACAAAGTATTTTTCTCATATTCCCCTCCCAGGGTAAGATAAGAACATGTTAGGAAATAGGCGCCGACTGGGCAAGTTATTCGAACTCGGTGAGGTGGCGGCGGTACTTCAGCGGGACGTTGCGGCGCTGAAGTTCCGGGTTGGTCCTTTCCTTGATGGCGGCCGTCTTGAAGAAATGGCGCCACAGGCCCTGCACGGCGGCCTCGCCGCCGGCGAACTCAAGGGCCTTCTGTTGCGTGAGCGGGGCGAAGATGAGCCGGCCGCGGAAATAGAGGGCGGCCCTGCCGCGCTTCACGTCGTGTATGATCCAGTTGAAAGCGCCCAGCCTGGCCCTGAAATGACCGGTGAGCAGCGGCAGTATGTTGTGGTCGGGCTCTATCTTCGCGTAGAGGGTCTTGTCGGCGAGTTCCGAGAAGCGCACGAAGCCTTTGAACATGTGGGCCTCGCCGCCCACCGAGGCAGAGAGCCCGTGGACGCGCTTGACCCTGTCGTCGGCCAGCATATTGTCGGCCGCCGCGCCCTTCTCCTTTATAAGCCGCGCATAGGCCAGCAGCGCGGCGTCGCGGTCTTCGGTCTCGGAGAGGAAGGCGAAGCGGGCATGCTGCCAGCTTTCGGCGGAGCCGCGCCGCTCGAAGAGTTCCCGCATGGCCGTGGCAGCCGCCGGGTCGGAGCCGGCGTTTACGAACTCGGTGAATAGGTCCTCCCGCGCCTGCCCTTCCATGGCCAATGCGCTGTCCTCCCCATCCTTCAGTGCCATGGCCAGCGCGGTGAGGAAGCTTTCGAAGCTGCCGTTATAAAGATAGGTCCTCATTTTGAAAAGTAGCTAAAAGTAGCCTGTCCCCATTTATTTACGACGGGTATGCATGGCGAATAAAGTAGCCTGTCCCCTTTTTACAGCTGGCCGGTGACGGTGGCGGGGAGGGTTTCGCGGACCAGGTCGGCCTGGCTGAAGAGGTCCAACTGGCCGTTGCCGGAGGGTTTGTGTTCCAGCAACTTGGTCCTTATGGCCTCGCCGCTCTCCTTCCTTATGCCTTCGTACTTGCCGCCGGCGGTGACGAAATAGACGGCGCGCTTCATTACCACGCCGAGTTTCTTGAGGTCCTCCAGCCGCAGGGCGCCGGCGCGGCGGGCGCGCACTATGCGCCTGGCGGACGTGACGCCTATGCCGGGCACGCGCAGTATGGTCTCGTAGTCGGCGTCGTTCACCTCCACCGGGAACTTGTCGAGGTTGTTCAGGGCCCAGACCGTCTTCGGGTCGAAGGCCAGGTCCAGCGTGGGGTGGGCTTCGTCCAGGAGCTCGTCGGCCTTGAAGCCGTAGAAGCGCAGCAGCCAGTCCGCCTGGTAGAGCCTGTGCTCCCGCAAGAGCGGCGGCTCGGTCAGCGCCGGCAGGCGGCTGTCCTTGGTTACCGGCACGAAGGCCGAGTAGTAGACGCGCTTGAGCATCATCTTGGCGTAGAGCGCCTCGCTCAGTTTAACGATCTCGCGGTCGGTCTCCGGCGTGGCGCCCACTATCAGCTGTGTGCTCTGGCCGGCCGGGGCGTAGGCGGGGGAGCTCTTTATGCTGCGCCGCTCGTCCTTGTGCTCGGCTATCTTGTGGGCCAGCCGGTTCATGGGCACCAGCACGGTGTCCTTGGTCTTGCCCGGCGCCAGGAGGCGCAGGCTCTTGTCGGTGGGCAGCTCGATGTTCACGCTCACGCGGTCCGCCCAGAGGCCGGCCTGGTCTATAAGCGCCTGGTCGGCGCCGGGGATCACCTTCATGTGCACGTAGCCGTTGAAGCGGTATTCCTGACGCAGCTTGCGCACGGCGGTGAGCATCAGCTCCATAGTGCGGTCCGGCGAGCCTACTATGCCGGAGCTGAGGAACAGGCCCTCTATATAGTTCCTTTTATAGAACTCGAAGGTGAGGCCGGCTATCTCGTCGGGCGTAAGTATGGCGCGCGGCGCGTCGTTGGAGCGCCGGTTGAGGCAATAAGCGCAGTCGTAGACGCACTCATTGGTCATCAGTATCTTTAACAGCGACACGCAGCGGCCGTCGGCCGTCCAGCTGTGGCAGACGCCGCTGATATGAGCCGCGCCCGTGCCGCGGCCGCCGCGGCTGGAGCCGCTGGAGGCGCAGGAGGCGTCGTACTTGGCCGATGCGGCCAGTATCTCCAGTTTTTCCTGAAGTTCCATATATAAAGCCTAGCAGGCTTGCCCGACAAGGGCTTGTCGCGTTCGTTCCTTGCTGAATATTGCGCGGGAAAGGCGCGGGACTATTTTTATATTATAGTCTAGCTTCCCGGAAAGAGCAACCATGGAAAAAGTCTACGTATACGCCATAGCCGCCAACCTCAGCTTCGCCATAGGGGTGCAGTTCTTCACGCATTACGCGCGGCGGCTGTCGAGCCTGTGGGTGAACTCGTTCAAGGGCATGGTGGCGGCGGGGCTTTTCCTGCTGACCGTGCTGGCCACCGGCGGCTTCCACCGCGTGGAGCCGGGCAGCCTGGCGCTCTTCTTCGTCTCCGGGGCCATGGGCCTGGGCGCGGCGGACCTCTTCCTTATTAAATCGTTCACCCTGCTGGGGCCGGGCCGCACCATGCTGCTGTTCGGCTTCCAGCCGCTGGTGATAGGCGTGGCCAGCTATTTCATGTTCGGCCAGGCGCTGGACCCGCGCAAGTTCGCGGCCATAATCTTCTTCGTGGCCTGCCTTTTCATCTTCTCGCTGGAGTCCTTCAGGAAGAACGGCCATTGGAACCTGAAGGCCGCGGCCGTGGCGCTTACCGGCATAACCCTGGACGGGCTGGGCGTCCTGGTAACCCGCTACGCCTTCAACGGCGCGCCGGACCTGGGCACCACGGAGGGGAATTTTTACAGGGCGCTGGGCGCGCTGGCGCTGTTCGGCGTCATAGCGCTGGTGCGGCCTTTCCATTTCCGCGAGCGGCTGCGCGGCCTGAAGCCTTCCGGCCTGGCCTGGATAGTGGTCGGCTCCTTCGCCGGCACCTACATGTCGCTGATGTTCTACCTGAACGCCGTGCGTTACGCCGGCGCGCTGGCCGCCGTGAGCGGCATAGCCATCACCGGCACCCTCTTCGCCTCCGCCTTCGAATGCGCGCTGGAGCGCAAGGCGCCGTCGCCCTACCTGCTCTGCGCCTTCGCCGTCTTCGCCTGCGGCCTCTTCTTCCTGTTCTAGTTTCTCAAAAAAATATTTTCGCCTGAAAAGTATATTCTTCCTGGCGCGGCCACCTTGGGCGCGCCATCGCGCGCCCGTTGGCATTAAAAATGCTCCGTTATTGTCGAAGGCGGATCGTGCTCTGGAGATTAGCGGGCTTGGATGCAGTGTTTCTGGAGGCTCTATTTTGTTTTTCGTTTTTTTGAATACTCCTGGAATATTGCTATCAGGCAAATAATGGAGGATTATGAAAAGTAAAATCAGCGCAGCGGTATTTGGTGTGGTTGGACTGCTTTTTTGTTCAGGTTTCGTAATTGCAGACGAAGGTGATTTGCTGGCGTTTGATAGGGCCTACAAAAACCCGCAGAAAGCACTTAAGGACCACGGGGATAAACTTGAGTTGCCTGTAATTTCGAAGGCTACGTCCGATGAGGACACGTCGATGCCGCGAATTGTGGTAATGAAGGACCTCCTGAAAGACTTGTCTGCAAATGACCGCGCAGACTTTCTGACCAGTCTGGTTCTCAAGAACGGCCGGATCGTCTCTGCGAACCTTGGTCCGCTCAGGAAGAACATCCCGGAAGAGAGTGTGGTAAAAATTGTTAAGATTATATTCAACCGACCTGTCGGAAAGGGTATTAAAGGAAACAACGCGCCGGCGCGCTTTGCTGAAATATCCAAACTGTTCAAAGATGTTCCGGCTGATGTCCGGAACGAATTCTTGGATAGCATGACCTTCAAAGACGGAGCATTTGTTTCCGCATATATCGGAGGACTCCGGAGATCGGTCGAATTGGAACGAATGGATGAAATAGTCAAAACCGTTTCAACGACTGGGGGGGCGATACGTCAGTTCGACTCCCGGGCGCTCTGCGGTAATGGCGAATGCTATGACGCATATTGCTATAAGCCGGATGGCGGCAGCTGGAATTGCCGCGACCATAACAACTCTGTCTGCGATACTTCCTGCCATGATTACTAAAGAACAGGAGAGGGGCCCGCACCGGGAAAAACCGGTGCGGTCTTGATTTTTATATGAAAATACTGCACGCCGGGATAGCCGGCATTCTGCTGCTGACGGGCTGCGCGGGGGGGCGTATTTCCGTCATGAAGACAGCGGATGCCGTAACCGCGGAAGCCGCAAAACCGGACTATGATATCGCCGCATTGTCAGCGCTTGCCTCTGGTTTTAAGGCCGGATATATTTCGGATAAAAAACTTCTGCAGTATTCCGATGCCGAGTTGGCCAGGCTTTTTTCGGCTTTGTCGGATGTCACGTTCTATCTTCCCGAGCAAGACACCTATGTCGAGCTGCAGGAAAGGGTTTTCAGGAATAAATCTGTCAGGAATACCTGCGATAAGGCCGATATCAGGAGTATGTATAAGGCCTATCTCGGCGCGAGAATGTTCGCCAAAGCGGACGCGTTGCGGAAAGAATTCCCGGACACAAAATTCTACTCGATGCCGGAAAAGGTGGTGTCGGACCTCCCACCGGGCCGGAACTCCTGGCGCGTCTATAATGTCCTGGACGAAGGTAAGACCGTAGAGCTTAGGGACTCACACCTGGGATCAGGGTCAAAGGTGGCAATGCTTATGCTGCCGGGATGTGAAGTGGCCGAGGCGGCCATGCAGAAGATCCTCGCGGCTCCGGATCTGGCGCCGGCATTCCGGAGGCACGGGATGGTCATGACGAACCGTGTTAATGCCGAGAGCGTTGCTTTGTGGAAAAGTCATTTCAACTTCCCCGAGGTTTTCCTGGCGTATAAGGCGAGTGATTTCCCCGGTTTCGATTTTCATTCTTCGCCGACGTTCTATTTCCTGGTGGACGGTAAGGTGAGGTACAGCTTCTCAGGCTGGAGCAGGCGGGAAAACCCGGATTACGGCCGTAACGAGCTGCTGAAGGGCTTTGCGGCTATTTCCGTATCAACCTCCCCGGCCGCAGCCCAATAAGCCCGTGCGCCCGTTGGCATTAAAAATGCCCCGTTACGGGCGAAGATGGTCTGGTCCGCGCCCCCTCCTCTCCAGGGAGGGGGCGCCTCTTTTTTGGGGTCAGCGCCCGAACACGGCCCAGGTATAGGGCGGCAGTTCCAGGCGGGTGCCGCCGGCCGATGGGGAAACGCGGGCCCCGCCGTTAAGCGAGGGCGCCGGCAGCCGGCCTTTTACCGTGAACGCGGCAGTGTCCGCGCTGTTGTTCATGAAGCAGGTCAGCGAGCGGCGGCCCAGCGTGCGCCGGAAGGCCAGCGTGCGGCCGTCGCAGTATTCCTTCAGGAACTCGAAGCCGCCGTCCCTTATGACGGGATTGCCGCGGCGCAGCGCGCCGAGGTCCCTGTAGAGTTTCAGCAGTTCCTTGTCCCAGATATTCCTGTTGTTCCACGGCATGCCCTGCCGGGTGCCGGCGTTGAAGGTGCCGGGCAGGCCCAGCTCCTCGCCGTAATAGACGTTGACCGCGCCGGGGAAGAGGTAGGTGAACACCACCGCGAGACGCATGCGCGCCCTGTCGCCGCCGTAGGTGTCCAGCATGCGGTCGGTGTCGTGGCTGGTCATCATGTTCATCTGCACCAGCGTGGTCTGCGGGCGGTACTGGCCCAGCAGCCGTTCCACCCCGTCGATGAACCTCTTCTGGTTGAGGGGCTTCAAGTCGCGCCCGGCGTAGGAATGGGTGAGTTTCAGCTTGTGCCCGCCGAAGTAGGAGATGCAGCCGGCGCTGAGCTTGTAGTTCATCACCGCGTCGAACTGGTCGCCCGCCAGCCAGCGCTCGGCGTCGCCCCAGATCTCGCCGGTGATGTAGCAGTCCGGGTTCGCCGCGCGGCAGGTCCGGCGGAACTCGCGCCAGAAGGAATCGTCGTTTATCTCGTTCGGCACGTCCAGGCGCCAGCCGTCTATGCCGCGCTCCAGCCAGTAGCGGCCCACGGCCATGATGAACCGGCGCACCTCGGGGTTGTCGGTGTTGAACTTGGGCAGCGCCGGCAGCTCCCACCAGCAGGCGTAGTTCGGCTTCTCGCCGCCGGCGAGGTTGTAGGCCTTCACCGGGTAGGACCGCACGTGGAACCAGTCGCGGTACGGCGAGGCCGGGCCGTTCTCCATGATGTGGTTGAACTGGAAGAAGCCGCGGCTCGCGTGGTTGAAGACGCCGTCGAGGATGACCTTCAGGCCGCGCCTGTGCGCCGCCTTCAGGAGCGAGTCCAGCGCGGCGTTGCCGCCCAGCACCGGGTCGACCTGGTAGTAGTCGAAGGTGTGGTAGCGGTGGTTCGCCGCCGAGGCGAACACCGGGTTGAAATAGATCGCGGTGGCGCCGAGCTCCTGAATATGGTCCAGGCGGGCCTCCACGCCGGCGAGGTCGCCGCCCTTGAAGCCGTCCTGCGTCTCCGGGGCGTCCCAGGCCTCGAAGGCCCCGTCCTTGCGCGCGGCGGACCTGGCGAAGCGGTCCGGGAAGATCTGGTATATGACCGCGCCCTTCACCCAGGCCGGCCCTTCGGAAAATTTTGTGGTCATGCGGACATATTACATAAAAGAAAGCCC
This sequence comes from uncultured Elusimicrobia bacterium, assembly GCA_937870775.1. GTDB lineage: Bacteria > Elusimicrobiota > Elusimicrobia > Elusimicrobiales > UBA9959 > UBA9959. Next base: position 2,801 of record CALMZU010000335.1, on the reverse strand, counting down.
CCCGGGGAAACCGGGGGGCTTTCTTTAACTGAAGCCGCGGTTTACTTGTTGTCGCGGTTCTTCTTCTCCAGCTGCTCCTTGAGCGCCTCGCCGAAGGTGCCGAGGGGCTGGGAGTCGTTGGAGGACTGATGCTGGTACTTCTGCATCGTCTCCGCGGTCTCGTCCTGCTCGCGGCTTATGGAGGCCGGGATCAGCGAGATGCGGTGGGCGGCTATGTCCACGTTCTCCACGCGGACCTCTATCTTCTGGCCGACCTTAAGGACTTCCTCGGGGTGGTTCACGCGGTGACCCTCGCCGCCGAGGCGGGAAACGTGCACCAGGCCGTCAACGCCCTCGCCGAGCGTCACGAAGGCGCCGAACGGAGCCAGGCGCGACACGGTGCCGGTGTGGTAGGAGCCGGAGGGCCAGTTCATGTCCGCGGTGTCCCAGGGGTTCGGCAGGGTGTCCTTCAGGCTGAAAGAGAGGCGCTCGTTGTCCCAGTCCAGGCGCTTTATGATGACTTCCACTTCCTGGCCGGAGGACAGCACGTCGCTGACCTTCTCGGTGCGGCTCCACGCCAGTTCGGAGACCGGCAGCAGGCCTTCCACGCCGCCGATGTCGACGAACGCGCCGAACTTCTGTATCGAAGTGACCTTGCCCTTTATCCTGTCGCCCTCGTGCAGCTGCTCGCGCAGCGCGGCGATGCGCTCGCGGCGCTCGCCCTCCACGATGGCCTTGCGGGACAGCACGACGTTGCGGCGGTCGAGCTCTATGATGTTGAAGTAGAACTGGCGGCCGACATAGGCCTCCTTGTTCTCCTCGCGGCGGATGCCCATCTGGGAGAAGGGGCAGAAAGCGCGTATGCCGGATATGGTCACCTCGAAGCCGCCCTTCATCTCGCGGGCGACGGTGCCTTCCACCGGGATGTTGCTCTTGAAAGCGTCGTCAAGCTGGGCGCGGGCCGCGGGGCCGGTGCCGATCTTGGTCGTGAAGTGCATCTCGCCTTCCTCGGAGCGCACGAAGTAGGCGCGCACGCGGTCGCCTTCCTTCGCGAACAGGTTGCCCTCGGCGTCCTTGAGCTCGTTGATGTCCAGGTAGCCCTCGCCCTTGCCGCCGACCTCGAGCAGCGCCCATTCGGGCGTGATCTTCACTATAGCGGCCTCCACTTTCTGGCCGGGTTCAAGGCGGGTAGGCTCCTTATAGCTCTGCTCGAAAAGCTCGGCGAAATTTTCTGTGTTTTCGTCTTCAGGTGTGTATGCGTTGTTCATTATGACCTCGGTTTGCGGAATGGTCCGGCGGCCTTGAAGCGGTTTCCCGGAGCGGCCCGGCCGGATTTATATATACATGTTAGCAATTTACCGGCCTGCCGGGGAAGGGCGTAGGCCCCGGGGCCGCCTATTTTGTATCATATGCGTAAGGGCCCCGCCCGGGGGCCCGGCGTCGAACCTGCTCTGCAGGCTGAAAAATGGACAACAATAAAAGATCGCGTTTCGTCCTCGGCATAGCCGGCGGCTCCGGCTCGGGCAAGACCACGCTGGCCCGCAAACTGGTGGAACAATGCGGCAAGATCGGCGTCACCGGCCAGATCTTCTCCATCGACAACTACTACCAGCCGCTCGACCACCTGACCTTCGCCGAGCGCAAGGCCTACAACTTCGACCACCCCGACGCCATAGACAGCGCCCTGGCCGTCAAGCAGCTCTCCGAGCTCTGCGCCGGCAAGACCATACAGCAGCCGGTCTACGACTTCAAGCAGCATACCCGCGAGAAGGAATGCATAGTCTGCAAACCCACGCAGCTCGTCGTGGTGGAGGGGCTCTATGCCCTGTACTTCCCCAAGCTGGTCAGCCAGTGCGACTTCAAGGTGTTCGTCTCCACCGGCATGGTGACCGCGGTGCTGCGCCGCGTGCAGCGCGACATCAGCGAGCGCGGCCGCGACATAGAGGGCATCAAGCACCAGATACTCTCCACCGTTATGCCGATGTACGAGACCTACGTGAAGCCCACGCAGAGGAACGCCCACTTCTCCATCAACTGGGAAGGCGAGGAGATCCCCGGCAAGGCCACCGAGGGCCTGGTGCGCATGCTGCGCGACCACTTCCGCTAGCTTCGCCGCCTCCCATCGAGGCGAAGCCTCGGTGGAACGAAGAAAGGCCCGGGCGACCGGGCCTTTTTGTTGGGCCCTTGACAGCGCAAGGGTGCCTGCTAGGCTATAGCCCAGGAGGCAATATGAAACCCGCGGCTATATTATTCACTGTAATGGCTTTCAGCGCGCCGGCTTTCTGCGCCGACGCCTCCGGCCTGGACGGGCTCAGCGTGTCGGCGGCCTCCGGCATGGACGTGCCTTCCGTGTCCGCCTTCGGCCAGGACCGCGGCGAGACCGCCGGCAAGGCGCTTTCCTCCGCCGCGGCCAAGCCGGCCGGCCCCGTGTACGACGCCGAGCTGGCCCGCCGCCTCGCCCAGGCCGCGGCCGACGGCAACGCCGGCGCTTTCGGCGGCAAATGCTACGCCTACGTGGCCTGGCATATGCACCATGCCGGCATACTGGACTTCAACGGCTGGGTGGACATGGGCATACAGCCCGGCTATTCCGACGACGCGGCCGACTTCTTCGTCTGGGCGGACCAGAACCGCGAGAAGATGCGCAGCGAGATGCGGCTGGCCATCGTTCCCACGCCGGCCAGCAAGGAAGAAGTGCCGGTGGGCAGCATACTGGTCTACGACAGGGGCTGGTGCGGTTTCAGCGAATCCAGCGGCCACATAGAGGTGCTGACCGCCCCCGACTGGGCCTGCAGCGACGGCTGCGAGAGCCTCGACAACAA
>CALMZU010000334.1 GCA_937870775.1 uncultured Elusimicrobia bacterium | reverse complement strand
GGGGCTGCCTGCCGCCCTGGCTGCCGCCGCGGCCGCGCCGCTGGCCGCCGCGCGCCGGCACGGCCGGCTCCTGCACGGCGTCGCCGAAATTCGCCGCGGGGATGTCGGGGTGCACCGAGACGGGCAGGTGCATCCTCATGAGCTTCTCTATGTTCCTCACGTCGGCGCCCTGGTCGGGGCAGGCGAAGCTTATGGCGCGGCCGGGCTGGCCGGCGCGGCCGGTGCGGCCTATGCGGTGCACGTAATTCTCGTCCTCGTCGGGCAGGTCGTAGTTGATCACCAGCTCTATCCCGGTCACGTCTATGCCGCGGGCGGCTATGTCGGTGGCCACCAGCACGCGGTACTTGCCGGACTTAAAGCCCTCCAGCGCGTCCTTGCGCTGCGCGAGCGAGCGGTTGGAATGGATCTCGGCCGCGCTGTGCGGCAGCTCGCGTATGGCGCGGGCTATCTTCTTGGCGCGGTGCTTGGTGCGCACGAAGAGCAGCACGCTGCCCCAGTACTTGTCGAGGAGCTTGCCGAGCAGCGCGTTCTTGTCGCCCTGGCTCACGATGAAGAGTTCCTGTTCCACCTTGTCGGCGGCGGTGCCGGGGCGGGCCACCTCGATGCGGATGGGGAGCTTCATGTGGCGGCTGGCGAGCTTCATTATCTCGTCGGGCATCGTCGCGGAGAACAGCATCGTCTGCCTTTCTTTGGGCAGCACGGCGACGATCTTCTCTATCTGCGGGGCGAAGCCCATGTCGAACATGCGGTCCGCCTCGTCGAGCACCAGCACGCGCACGTCGGACAGGTCCGCGGTGCGCTGGCCCAGGTGGTCTATCAGGCGGCCGGGTGTGGCGATGATGATGCGCGGCCTGGCGCGCAGGGCCTGCACCTGGCGGTTGATGCTCTCGCCGCCGATGATGACGGCGGCGTTCATCCCCATCATCGGGGCGAACTGCTTCACCACGTCGGCGACCTGCAGCGCGAGCTCGCGGGTGGGCACCAGCACCAGGCCCTTGCCGTGGCCGGTGGCCGCGAGGCGCTGTATCATGGGTATGGCGAAAGCGATGGTCTTGCCGGTGCCGGTCTGGGCGATGCCGACCATGTCCTTGCCCTCGGAGGCCGGCGGTATGGCCTTCTGCTGTATGGGGGTCGGGACTTTGAACTTGAGGCCGTCGAGAGCCGACAGCAGCTTGGGAGCTATGCCGAGGCCGTAGAAGCCCGCGGCGGTGTTTTGTGTTGTTTCGGTCATGATCAATTATCCCATAATATGGGGCGGGGCGGATAGGGCGTTCCCCCTCCGCGCGCCGCCTTGCTATAATTATCCTATGCGCAAAGCGCTCATTATCGCCCTGCTCGCCGCCGCGCCGGCCTTCTGCCAGACCGTCCCGGAGAAACGCCTGAACGCGGTGGAGAAACGCCTTACCTCCGTCGAAAAGCGCGTCTCGAAACTGGAGGGCCGCCCTGCCGCCCAGGCGGCGGAGCCCATGCCCGCCGAGCCCATAACCGCCTCGTTCATAAAGAAGAAGCAGGTGCTGGCCAAGGACAAGATGGGCGTGAAACTTTACCTGGAACTGGCGAACTCGTCCCCCCGGCGGCTCTTCGCCTTCAACGGCGTACTGGTGTTCCGCGACGCCTCCGGAGCCGTGATCTGGCGCAGGGACTACGCCCACAGCGAACCGCTGGAGGCCGGCGAGACACTGCAGGTCACGCTGTCCGTCTCGGCGGAGAGCACGCGGGAATACCTGAAATTCGTTAAGGCCAGGGAGATCTCGGTGAAACTTGAGAAACAGGAAGTCTATACCGCGGAGTAGGCGTTCATACCTTCGCCCGGCCGGAGCGCCGGGAATTTCCTGAACAAAGCGGGAGTGACCTTGAGCCGGTACCAGTGCGCGGTGGCGATGCTGCAATGGTGATGTGCGGGGCAGACCTTCTCGAAGCCGTAGCGCAGGTGACAGCAGGTGGTCACCAGGTTGCCGTCCTCGCAGGCGTACCAGATCTCGGCGGCGCCCTGCCCGACGGCGTAGCGGATGCGGGCCTCGGTGAGCTTCTTGGCTATTCCTTTCTCGCGGAACTCCGGCTTCACCAGCAGGCCGTCCATAACCCAGCGGCCTTTGTCGAACAGGACCACGCTGTGGCCGGCCAGCTCGGCGCCGGCCCAGGCGGCGAAATAGGCGTGACGGCGTCGGCCCACGCGGCGCACTCCGCAGGCCGAATAGAAATCCTCGAAGGCCTTCTTCCAGCCGGCGTCCTCGCGCAGCACCTGCCTGATCTCCACTTCACTCATAAGGACATTATAACCCTGTTGCGGCCTTTCGCGCATCGGACCAAAGCCCTATGCCGGCCTGGGCCCTAAATCCTCGGCGCCGGGGGTCCAAAGCCTCTTATGCCGGCGGGCCGGGACTGCTAGCATATACTATCTTTCCGTGTACGGAGGCATCTTGATCAACATAGCGAAGTTCCTTCTGCTGCCGCTGCTCATGGTCCCCGGGGCTTTCGCCGGGACCGCCGCCCTCGAGGGTTTTACCGCAAGGACGCTGCCGCCGGTACAGGTGCCAGCCGTATCCGCGCCGGCCTTCACGCCCGCCCCATCGCGCGGCGCTTATGACTGGACCGGCCTGCCGGCCTATATCTTTTCCGACCAGGAACGTCTCTCGCCGCCCATAGTGGACGCCATCGGGCGCACCCGCATGACGCTGGATGTGGCGCTGTACAATCTTCAGATAGACGCCGCGGTGGAGGCGCTGGTAAAGGCCAGGGACCGCGGCGTGAAGGTCCGCGTGCTCTTCGACGCGGCGCATGTCTACCCGCAGGCCGGCAAGCAGCTGCAGGCCGTCATAGATTCGGGCATAGAGACGCGCGCCATGAACGGGCGCGGCGGCACCGGGGCCATGCACTGCAAGTTCGCCCTGTTCGACGGAACGCTGCTCGAGACCGGTTCGGCGAACTGGAGCGGCTTCGCGGAGAACTCCAGCTACGAGAACATAATGTTCGTCGGGGACCGCGACATAGTGGACGGCTACGCCAGGGATTTCGAATGGATGTGGACGCAGGCCCGTCCCGCCGGCCAGCCCGAAGCCTCCGCGGCCAGGCCGTCGGCCCCGCCCTCGGACCCCACGCCCGACGTCAACTTCAACGGCACGATGCTGCCCGATTACGCCTTCTCCCCGAGGGGCGGCACCGAGGCCGCCATCGTGAAGGCGATAGACGCGGCGCGTTCCGAGGTGGACCTCGCGATGTTCACCTTCACCTCCCCCGGCATCATGGAGGCGATGAAGCGCGCCTCCGCCCGCGGCGTGACGGTAAAGATCATGCTGTTCTCCGGCCAGAAATTCCCCTTCTTCAAGGACGCGATGTCCGGCAGGATGGGGCTGCGCTTCAAGGACGGCAGGCAGGAGAAGGGCCAGATGCACAACAAGTTCGCCGTCCTCGACGGTAAACTGCTTATCAACGGTTCTTTCAACTGGACCACCACCGCCGAGAACGCCAACACCGAGAATACGATCTTCACCGCCGAGCCGGCCTACGTGGCCCCCTACAAGGCCCAGTTCGACAAGCTGTACTCCACCGCGCGCGAGCCGTAAACGCCGCCGGACACGAAAAAAGGCCGCCCGTGAGGGCGGCCTTTTTCATGACTGCTGACCGGGTCAGCGGCGCCTGCGGCCTCCGCCGCCGGAGGGCCTGCGCGAGGAGCGCTGGTTCCAGCCGCGGTTGGTGGCCGCGTGGTTGTAGCCCCACAGGGTCTCGGCGGGCACGTCGGGATGGGTGACCTGGGTCATCGGTATGCCGGTGAGGGTCTCTATGCTGCGCACGTCGCCGCCCTGTTCGGGCATGGCGAAAGTGACGGCGCGGCCCGGCTGGCCGGCGCGGCCGGTGCGGCCGATGCGGTGCACGTAGGAATCGTCCTCGGCGGGCATCTCGTAGTTCACGACCAGTTCTATGCCGGTGACGTCTATGCCGCGGGCGGCTATGTCGGTGGCCACGAGTATGCGGTACTTGCCCGACTTGAAGCCTTCCATCGCGTCCTTGCGCTGGCCCATCGTGCGGTCGGAGTGCAGTTCGGCCACGGCGTGGCCCATGTGCTCGAGTATCTGGGCGACCTTCGCGGCGTCATAGCGGGTCTCGACGAAGATCAGCACGGTGCCGGTATATTTCTCCAGCAGCTTCGAGAGCAGGAGCGGCTTCATGCCGCTGCGCACGACGTAGAGTTCCTGTATGACGTTGGTGGCGGCGGTGCCGCTCTTGGCCACCTCTATGCGTATCGGCAACTTCATGTGCTGGCTGGCCAGCTCGGA
>CALMZU010000333.1 GCA_937870775.1 uncultured Elusimicrobia bacterium | reverse complement strand
TCGATGCCGCGTCCTAAAGCCTTTCTCATAGTTGCCTCCACAAAATATCCTTAAAATACAAGCGCTTTTTGCGCCTTATCGAGGCCGGGCCTCGATAGAAGCCGATGTCAGCCGCCGAGGTCGTACTCGGCTTCGGCCTCCTCGTTGACATAGAGGTCCGAGTTCTTGAAAACGGATATGTCCACGCCGCGGCGGGCCAGGAACTCCAGCGTCAGTTCCTTATAAGCCAGGGCGCCGCGGGAGCTGGGATCGTAGACGAAAATAGGCTGACCGAAGCTGGGGGCCTCGGCAAGGCGCACGTTGCGGGGAATGACGGTCTTATAAAGTTTGTCGCCGTAGTACCGGCCTATCTCCCCCTTCACCTGGTTGGCCAGGTTTATGCGGGAGTCGAACATGGTGATCACGCCGCCGTCTATCTTCAGGCCGGGGTTGAGGGCCATCTTTATCTTGTCCACGGTGTTCATGAAATAGGCCAGGCCTTCCATGGCGTAGTACTCGCACTGCACCGGGGTCATGACGGAGTTGGAAGCGTTCAGGGCGTTCACGGTCAGCAGCCCCAGCGAGGGCGGGCAGTCTATGATGATGAACTTGTACATATCGCGCACCCTGTCGAGGGAACGCTTCAGCACGGACTCGCGGGAGAACTCGCTGACCAGTTCTATCTCGGCGCCGGCCAGGTTATGGCTGGTGGGAACGATGTCGAGCCACTCTACGGAAGTCTGGTGTATGGCCGTCTCGACGGGCGCCTTGCCGCAGAGCACGTCGTAGATGTTCTTGTTGTTCTTGGTTATGTCCACGCCCAAGCCAGAGGTGGAGTTGCTCTGGGGATCGAAGTCTATAAGGAGGGTCTCGTAGTCGAAAGCGGCCAGGGCAACCGCCAGGTTTATGGCCGTAGTGGTCTTACCCACACCGCCCTTCTGGTTAGCTATGGATACTATTTCCGCCATATATTCTCCGTTCCCGATGTTTTCACGTGAAAACTTCCCTGCCTTAATTTTATTAGTTTATATGGGAACAAGTCAATCAATGATGTTTCACGTGAAAACATACGCTGCGGCTAAGAACGTCTGTATATGCTGAAACCCGGAGATTGGCCAGTCAAACAACAGCCAAGGCCAGCCAATATTCAAAGAAAGCCTATATATAAGGAAAGGGGACCTGTTTTCACGTGAAAACATCGCCCTCCCGGCGCCCCAGGATCCACTCAGCCGCCACCGCGCGACGACAACCAAGCGGGCCACTTCAAACCCCATAGCCCGCCAGGTACTCCGCCCCGCAGCGCAGGCTCATGGGCGGCAGGTGCGCCTGCCTTCCCAACCGGCAATCCCAAAGGCCAAAATCAGGCCAAATTCAGCGAATTCAACCACTAGGGGAATAAATACCGGCTTTTTCACCGGCGGCGCCTCTTCATGGTATTTTGGGACAGGCCAGACTTTCACCCGAAAACATCCGCCAATACGCCCGTAACACCCTGCCCCAGAACATCCTCCGCCCAGGCCCGCCGCCAGTCCCCCTCCGGCCCCCGCGAACAGCCAAAATGTTAAAAATCAGCCAATATTCCACAAATTCGCCTGCCTATAAAGAAAAACCGCCCCTTTTTCAGGGGCGGCGGCTCTTCATGGTATTTTCAGGGGGGGGTCTGTTTTCACGTGAAAACAATAATCGAGTTATCGAGCAGCGTCCCCTAATTATTCTATAAAGATCTCGAGGCGGTCTTTGCCGTCTTGAACAGACAAAAGGGTGGCCGGTTCGGCCAACTCTATGGCGGCCTGCATTTTGGCCATGTCCACCGTCTGTCCCTTGGCGGCCAGCCGGGCTCTTATCTTGCCGTCTATCAGCGGCGCCAGGTATTTGGCCCAGTCCAGCGGCACCGAGATGTTCACCCTCGGCGAATCCCCCCCTTCATAGACGCGCAAGCGCAAAAAACGCTCCATCTCCCGTCGGTCCGACCCGGCGCCAACGGCTTCCAGCAGCAAAAGGGAATCCTCGGGGGATATCTTCTTTTTCTCCAGCAGTTCCAGGATCTTGAGCTTTTCCTCTTCCATTCCCTCTCCTAGGCTTCCAGGGCTTTCAGCTGGGCAGCCGCTTCCCGGGCTCCGATCTCCCCCCGCTCCAGACGCTCCAATATTTCAAGCCGGCGGCGCCTGGTTTCGGCCTGCATGGCCCCGAGGCCAAGCTTATTCAGCACGGCCTCCAGCCTGGCCTTAACCGTGGGATAAGATACACCCAGCCTGCGCTCCACTTCCTTTATATTCCCCTTGGCCGCCAAAAATACGTTCACAAAAGCCTCTTCTTCGGCTTCAAGACCGGCCACGGCCGGCAATTCAAAATTGCCTTTTATAGTAGTTTTGCAATCCGGGCAGCTGAATTCAGTAACTAACAACTTTCCATGACAACAGGGGCATTTAACAGGAATATTCATTTTATCAATATATGTATTAATTATGTAAATATATTAAAACCTTTATTAAATATTACAAGATATTTCAGTAAATATCAAGACCAACATTTCCACGGTGGATAAATGTTAGTAAGTTGTGGATAATGTTAGCGAAACTTAGAAGCAAACAAAGAAGCCTCGCCAACAACCCTCTTGGCATAGTCCAGTTCTATATAGCCGTCCCCGGCGAACGTGAACTCCATATCGCCATCCTTAAGAGTAAGCTCGCTAAAGCCAGCGGCGGCATTAAAGACATCCCCGGGCCGGCGAGCCTCGGCCAGCAGGCCGGCGGCGAGCTCGGGCTGGGAAGCGCGCAGCGAGTAACCGCCCCAATAACTCAACCCCTCGACCGGCTGCAGCCCGTCGGAAGAGGGGAGAACGGAAAGCAGGCCGCTGCGCCGCACCGAAAGAGCCAGGCCGCGGGAATTCCCGCAGCGGCACAGCACCTTGAACACGAAGGAGGGGGAACTGTTGCGCCCGCCGGGGCGCTGCTCCACGTCGAGAAGAGTCTCCAGGCCGTTGGACATGCCCTTTGAGTCGTACTCCCCGTCGCCGGAGACCTGTCCGTCGGCGTCGGCGAAGCCCAGGGCCTTGCCGATGGCCAGCCCCTCGGAGCTTTGCTGGAATTTGAGGCCGTAATAGGCCGCGCCAAGACCTCCGATCAGCGCCAGTATACCCAGACCGCCATAATAGGGCACGCCGGGCCCTTCTATACCGCCCGCGGCGATGAGCACCCCGGTAAATATGGCGCCCACGACGAGCAGAAAGCCGCCCAGGGCCACGAAAGCCCGCCAGAAATTGCGCCTGGCGGCCGCCGAGGCATAGGCCAGGTAGGAGCCGGCCATAAAGGACAACCCGCCGAAAAATATGGACACCCCGAGGCGCATCACCGGCGTATTACCGTCGGACGCCATCATCAGTATCAGCATGCCCAGGCCGGCGGCGGCGCCGGCGGGGATCAGCATCCAGCCGGGCGCGGCGGGAGGCGCGAAGGAGGCCTGGAAACCGATGGGCATTATGGCGTCCAAAGGGTCGGTCTTGGCCCGGGCCGGGCCGGCGGACTTCTCCCGCCGAGGGTCCGCGAAGGACGAGAGCGCCATCAGCAGCAGGCCGGCCCACAGCGAACCGTTGGCGAAGGAACCGGCGGCGTCGAGGGAGAAACGAAGAGCCAGCCAGCGGGCGGCCAGGCCCAGCAGGGCGAAGAAAGCCCCGGAGGAGAGCAGAGGGTTCATAAAGGAATTATACAAAGACCGTGAGGGGGGAAAAGAAAAGGCCCGGTCGCCCGGGCCTCTCCGTCGTAAAAACGCCGCCTATTTCTTGTCGATGGAGACGAAAGGCACGCCGCCGCCCACGTAGCCGGGCAGGACGCCGTTCCACTTCTCTATGGCCTTTATCTGCGCCTCCACCTTGCGCAGCTCTATCAGCGACGGGGTGACCGCCTCGCGCTGCATCTTCAGGGACTCGGCCTCGGCGCGCGCCTTGGCTATGGTCTGCTCGGCGTCCTTCTTGGCCTTCTCGACGAGCTTTTCGGACATCTTGGCCTGCTGCTCGGCCACCTGTTTGTCCTCCACGGCCTTCAGGAACTGGTCGGTGAAGTCCAGGTCCACGACGGAGATGTCGGTGACCACGATCTCCTTCTCCAGCAGCTTCTGCTTGACGACGGCGTTGAGCTCCTCAACGAGCGCCGCGCGGTTGGCTATGATGCTGTCGGCCGAGTACTTGGCCGCTATGGCCTTGAACATCTCCTGCGTCATCGGGTCCACGACGGAGGCCACGTAGTCCTTGCCGAGGTTGCGGTAGATGCTGACCGCGGTCTGCTTCTGTATGCGGTGGTTGATGACCAGGTGCGAGGTCATGGTCTGCAGGTCCTTCGAGAAGGCCTGCGTGCGGATGTCGGCGCGCTGTATCTGTATAGGGAAACGGGTGATGGTCTCTATCAGCGGCAGCTTAAAATGCAGGCCCTCGCTGTAGGAGTCCACTATGGCGCCCAGGCGGGTCTTTATGGCCACCTCGCCCGGAGAAACTATGAAGAACGACATAAAACCGGCCAGCACCACGCCGAGCACCACCAGCGGCGCCAGCATTTTTCCCATAAGGTCTTTTTCCATCGAGCCCCCTTTAGCGGCTATTTCGCCGAACATGCGTCTCATATCCTCGTAGAAGGAATTTTCCATAGCGCAATTATACCTAAAACCGCGCCGCGTGGCGCGGGGGAGAAAATTTATATACTATTTGGCGAAGATGAAGATACTCATACTCGGCGGCACCGGCTATTTCGGCCGGGAAACGGCGGCCCGGCTTTTCAAGGCCGGCCACGACGTCACCGTCTTCTCGCGCCGCTGCCCGGCCGACGGCCTGCCGCTCGACGTGAAACAGGCCCGCGGCGACCGCGGCGTGGAGATAGACCTGGCCCGCATGGCGGTGGAGCAGTGGGACGCGGTGATAGACAATATCTGCTACAGCGCCGAGGACGCCGAGAAGGCCGTAAGGGTCTTCAACGGGCGCACCGGGCTTTATATCTTCACCTCCTCGGCCTCCGTGTACCCGCTTTTCGAGGGCGCGGCCTCGCCTTTCCGCGAGAACCAGACCGACCTGCTGCGCCTGAAGGAGCCGCTGAAGGAGAAATACGCCTACGGCATAGGCAAGTACGCCGCCGAACGCGTTTTCCTGGGGGCTTTCCTGGAGCGGCGCTTCCCCGCCGCCGTGCTGCGCCCGCCCGCCGTGATAGGCCCCAACGACCCCACGCTGCGCGCCTATTCCTACTGGCTGCGCCTGGCCGACGGCGGCCCGCTGTTCCTGCCGGGCTTCGCCTTCGCGAACCGCTTCATTTTCTCCAGGGATATGGCGCGGGCCTTCGAGGCGCTGCTGCTCTCCGAGGCCCCGTACGGCAAGACCTACAATATCGGCGGGGCGGAAACGCTGACGCTGGACGATTTCGTGAAACTCTCGGCGCGCGTCATGCACCGCGAGCCCGAGATACTCTACCCGGACTACCGCTGGCTCAAGGAGAACGGCTTCGACTTCGAGGCCTCGCCTTTCTCCATGGCCGGCGACTTCGTGCTGGACGTGTCCAAGGCCGAGAAGGAACTGGACTGGCGCGCCACGCCGGCCTCCGCCTGGCTGGAGGAGACCATAAACTGGTATATGTTCAGTTATACCGGCCCGGCGCCGAAGAACTACGCCGCGCGCAAAGCCGAGCTGGCCCTGGCGGCCAAATGGAAGACAAGATCATGACCAAGAACGAGAACGCGGCCGCGAGGGCGGCCGGCATAAAGATATTCCTGATGGACGTGGACGGCGTGCTGACCGACGGGAAGCTGTACTATATCCCCGGCCACGACGGGCGAATGGTGGAGTTCAAGGGCTTCCACGCCCTCGACGGCATAGGCCTGCGCCTGATGAACCAGTTCGGGATCATCACCGGCGTGATAACCGGCCGCGAGTCGCCCGGCACCGAGGAGCGCGCCGGCGGCCTCGGCATGCGCTACGCCTACCAGGGCTTCGTCTCCAAGCTGGACCCGCTGGAGAAGATCCTGGCCGACACCGGCCTGAAGCCGGAGAACGTGGCCTACATGGGCGACGACTGGACCGACATACCGGTGCTGAAGAAGGCCGGCCTCGCCTGCGCGCCGGCCAACGCCCTGCCCGAGGTGAAGGCGGCCGCCCATTTCGTTACGTCCAAGGAAGGCGGCGCCGGCGCCGTGCGCGAGGTCTGCGACCTGATATTGAAGAGCCAGGGGCTTTGGGACACCGTGATGGGCCTCGTCGAGAAGGCCGACTGGCCGCCGCTGAAGAAAGAGCCGATGAAGATAGTGCGCCATTCGAAGGGGGGAAAATGAAGGGGATATTCGCCGCGGCGCTGCTGCTGGGCCTGGCCTGGCCGGCGGCCGCCGCCTACGAGGACGAGGGCTTCTCCGAGACCGCCGTCTCCACCGACGCCGTGAACGGCGCCGACGACGAGGAGCAGCCGGTGGTGCAGGAGAGCGACGAGGACCTGGCCGACTTCGTCACCGACTATATAAAGAAGGACATACAGCTGAAAGGTTCTTTCCTTCTTGAGGACAAGCCCACCGGAAAGGTGCTGAAGCTGGAGCTCCTGTCGGTGGAACCGAAGGCCGCCGGCGCAGAAGGCGGCGCCAAGCGCGTAAAGGCCACGTTCAAGGACGCGGCCGGCAAGAAACTGCCAGTTTTCTTCCTGCTGCAGAGCGGCGCCTGGGGCGGCCTGGACATATTCAGGATAGAGCTCAAGGGCGCGGCGGCCATAGCGCCGGCCCCGGCCAAGCCGGCAAAAAAATAATGGGACAGTTCATAGCCGCCTTCGGGGCCGGCGCGGCCTCCTTCTTCTCGCCCTGCATACTGCCGCTGCTGCCGGCCTACCTTTCCATGCTCTCCGGCTTCTCGGCCGGCGAGCTGGTGAAGGGTGACCCGAAGGTGATGACCCGCCGCGTGGTGATGAACGCGGCCATTTTCATAGCCGGTTTCTCGCTGGCCTTCGCCCTGCTGGGCGCCGCGGCCTCGGCCGTGGGCGACCTGCTGGCGGCGCACAAGGCGCTGCTGATGAAGGTGTTCGGCGCGGCCATGACCCTGCTGGGCCTGCACATGACCGGCCTCTTCAGCCTCGGCTTCCTGAATTACGAGAAGCGCTTCTCGCTGCGCGGCTTCGCGCAGGGGCCGGCCGGCTCCTTCCTGATGGGTTTCGCTTTCGCGCTGGGCTGGTCGCCCTGCATAGGGCCCATACTGGCCGTGATACTGGGCATGGCGGCGGTGTCCGGCACCGCGGCCAAGGGCGTGGCCCTGCTGCTGGCCTATTCGGCCGGCCTGGGACTGCCGCTCATCATAGCGGCGCTGCTTACGGCGAGGTTCTTTGCGCTGATGGCCCGCTTCCGCGGCGCCCTGCGCTGGGTGGAGATAGCCGCCGGCGCGGTAATAGCCGCGGCCGGCGTGCTGCTCTTCTTCGACAGGTTCATGTGGCTCTACGAGGCGCTGGGCCCCGTCCTGTCGGGTTTCTGATCTAGAATTTCCTGGAACCGGGCTTCACCACCGGCGAACCGGCGCGGCAGAGCGGGCATTGTTCCGCAGGCAGCGCGGTCAGGTCCAGCTTCAGCAGGCTCTCCGACGGGAAAGGCAGGGCCTTGCTCCCCATCCTGTTTATCACGGACATCGCGCCTATCACCACGGCGCCCCGCCCGCCGGCCACCGCGGCCGTCTCCAGCGTGCTCTTGCCGGTGGTAAAAACATCCTCGACGATGATCAGTTTCTGGCCCGGCTTCAGCGCGAAGCCGCGGCGCAGGGTCATCACGTTGTTCTCGCGCTCGGTGAAAAGGAAGTCCACGCCGAAGGCGCGGGCCACCTCGTGGCCTATGATGAGCCCGCCCATCGCCGGGGAAAGCACCAGGTCCGGCTTCGGACCCTTCCATGCCGATACGAGGGCCGCGCCCATGCGGCCGGCCCAGGCCGGGTCCTTGAGCGCCAGCGCGCACTGCACGTAGTTGGGGCTGTGCAGGCCCGAGGAGAGCAGGAAATGCCCGTCGAGGAAGGCGCCGCTCGACGAGAGGTAGGCCTTCAGCTCGGCTTCGGGGATGGCGGTCATTTGAGCTCCTTCAGCACGGCGGCGGCCGCCGCGGCCGGGTCCTTGGCCTCTATGATGGGCCTGCCCACCACTATGAAATTGGCGCCGGCGGCCTTCGCCTCGGCGGGGGTTACGGCGCGCTTCTGGTCGTCGCCGAGCGCGGCCGGCCTTATGCCCGGCGTCACCAGCGTCAGTTTGCCGTCGTAAAGCTTCTTCAGCACCGGGGCCTCGAGCGGCGAGCACACCACGCCGTCGGCGCCGTTGGCGAGGCCGAGCCCGGCCAGCATCTTCACGGTCTTCGTGATGCCGCAGCGGAAACCCGCGCGGAAAAGATTATACTCGTCGAAGCTGGTGAGCACCGTGATGCCCCAGAGCTTGGGCCGCTTCTCGAGCTCGGCGCAGGCCTTCAGCATCTCGGCGCCGCCGGAGAGGTGCAGCGACACCGAGTAGACTCCCATCGCGCCGGCGTTCTTCACCGCGCTCTTCACGGTGTTGGGGATATCGTGGAACTTCAGGTCCAGGAACACTTTGCCGCCGCGCTTATGCACCAGGTCGACGGCCGCGGGGCCCTCGGCGGTGAACAGCGCGGAACCCACCTTGTAGTACTTCACTGCGCCGTCCAGCTTGTCCATAAGGGACTGGGCGGCCTTGAGGGTGTGCACGTCCAAGGCTGCTATGAGTTCGGTTTTTGACATAAAGCCTTAATGGCGGCGCGGCTGCCAGTTGTGCCTGGCCAGGTAGTCCAGTATTTCCTTCACCAGGAAAGGCCCGCCGTATATGAGGCCGGAATAGACCTGCACCAGGTCCGCTCCCAGCCGCAGTTTCTCCAGCGCCGTCTCGCCGTCCATCACGCCGCCCGATCCCATGATGGGAATGCGGCCGCCGGAGAGCTCCGCGGTGCGGGCCAGCATGGCGTTGGAGATCTCGCGCAGCGGCCGGCCGCTGAGGCCGCCCTCGTAGGACTGCCAGCGGGCCGGCACGGCCTGGCGGCTGACGGTGGTATTGGTGGCTATCAGGCCGAAGCCCAGCTCGGCGGCCAGGGATGTGGCGGCCTCGAGGTCGCGCTCCTCCAGGTCCGGGGCTATCTTCACGAAGAAAGGCCTGCGCTGTTTCTGGCCGGCCGCGTGGTCCAGCATCGGCTCGACGAGGCGGCGCAGCTTGTCACCGCCGTGCAGCGAGCGCAGCTGCAGGGTGTTCGGGGAACTGATATTCACCGCGAAATAATCGCCGTAGGGATACATCACGCGCAGGGCTTCCAGGTAGTTCTTCGGCGCGTCCTCTATGGAACAGTCGGCGTTCTTGCCTATGCTGATGCCGACGGGGATGGGCAGCGGCAGCAGCCGCTCCAGCGAGCGCGCGGCCTCCCAGGCCCCGGCGTTATTGAAGCCCATGCGGTTTATGATGGCGCCCTGCTCGCGCAGGCGGAAGACGCGCGGCTTGGGGTTGCCCGGCTGCGGGCGGAAGGTGACGGTGCCCAGCTCGAGGAAGCCGAAGCCCAGCTGGGAGAGGAAGCGCGCGGCTTCGCAGTTCTTATCGAAGCCGGCCGCGAGGCCTATGGGATTGCGGAACTTTATGCCGGCCACGGTCAGCGGCAGATCCTTGGCCTTGGTGAGCAGCCTGGCGGCCATGCCGGCCGGCGGCAATTTCTGCGCGGCCTTGGCGCTTTTTATGGCCAGGTCGTGCATGAGCTCGGGGTTGAAACGGAACAGCAGCTGCCTTATGAGTTTGCGGTAGAGGAATCCCATTGTCTTTATTCTACTAAACCGTCCCTCCGGCACGGAACACTATGCGCCCGCCTGCGACGGTGAGCGCCGGCCAGCCGCGCAGCGGCAGGCCGATGAAAGGGGAATTGGCCGACTTCGAAACGAAGCCGGACGGCACGCGGCGCAGGCGGCGCGGGTCTATTACGGTAATGTCCGCGTCGGAGCCGGGGTTGAGCGAGCCCTTGCCGGCGAGGCCGAGTATCCGCGCGGGGTTGCCGGACAGCAGCTGCGCCAGGCGCACGCGGCTTATGCGGCGCGCCAGCACCAGCCGCGTCACGCAGAGCGGGGCCAGCGTCTCGAGACCGATTATGCCGAAAGGCGCGGCGGCGAAGCCGGCCTTTTTCAGGCGGGCCTCGTGAGGGGCGTGGTCGGTGGCTATGGCGTCTATGGTGCCGTCGGCGATGGCCCGCAGCAGGGCCGCGCGGTCGGCGGCGGCGCGCAGCGGCGGCTTCATCTTGAAATTCGCGTCGTCCCTCTTAATGTCGCGGTCGCAGAGGGCGAAATAATGCGGACAGGTCTCGGCGGTGACCGGCCAGCCCAGGGCCTTGGCCCGGCGCAGCAGGCCGGCCGACGAGGCCAGGCTCAGATGCTGTAAATGCAGCGGGCCGTTGGCCGCGGCCGCCAGCAGGCCGCGCAGCACGGCGAACTCCTCGGCCTCCGGCGGTATGGGCGCCAAGCCCAGCCTGCGCGCGGCGCCGGGGGCGGCCACGCCGGGGCCGGTCACGGAGAAGTCCTCGGGGTGGTCCATCAGCGGCAGGCCCAAAGCCGCCGCCGTCCTTATGAGCCCCGGAAGGAGGGAAGGGTTTATGGAGGTCCCGTCGTCGGTGAAGGCCCTGGCGCCGGCCCGCTTCAGCGCTGCCAGCGGGGCCGGGGCGCGGCCGGCGCGGCCCCTGGTGGCGGCGGCGGAGAGGTAGACGTTCACCGGGCAACGGGCGGCTTTAGCCGAATATTTTTTCAGCAGCGCCGGGCTGTCCATCGCCGGGCTGGTATTGGGCATCAGCAGTATCGACGTGACGCCGCCGGCCGCCGCGGATGCCGCGGCCGTGGCCATGGTCTCGGCGGCCTCGCCGCCGGGCTCGCGCGCGTGCACGTGCAGGTCCACGAAGCCGGGGAAAACCCACATGCCGGCCGCGTCGAACACTTCGCAGCCGGGCGGGGGTTCTATTTTGGGGGAGAGAAGGGTGACCTTGCCGCCTTCCAGCAGCAGGTCGCGCCGGGCTTCGCCCGACGGGTCAACGGCGAGGCCGTTCTTTATCAGCAGTGGTCGCATCAATGGCTTTAGCCGGGGGCAGCCCGTTCTGCGGGCCGGCCTGCATGGTTATCAGCCTTATCTCAAAAGCTTCGCGCTTCTCCCTGTAGGTGGCCAGCTGCAGGCCGGTGACCAGGAGCAGCACCGCCCAGGCTATATGCAGGCGGCGGCGGCCGGTTATTATATGCGCGGCCTTGGCGGCCACGGCCAGCAGCAGGGTGACGCCCATGGCCGAATGCAGCACCAGCACCTCGCGGCGCACTTCGACGTTGACGCGCCAGGCCAGCAGGAAATACAGGGCGCCGGCCGCGGCCAGCAGCAGCAGGAAAAGGTTGCGCCAGCCGCCGCCGTCGCGGCCTATGGCCGTCTGCGTGACGCGGCTCAAGCCGGCGGCGCAGAACAGGCAGGAGAAGGCTATGAAAAGATAGAAACCGCGGCGCAGGTTAAGCGCCACGCCCAGCTGTTCCAGGCTCCAGCCGCCGGGCAGGGCCAGCACGGCAACCACGCCGGCGGCGCCGCAGGCGGCCAGCAGCAGCGCGGAGAAAAGGGGAGCCTTACGCCCCGGATTATCCAGCGCATAAGCCTCGGCCGCGCCCAGACCTATCAGGGCTATGCCCTGGAAAAGGTGTATAAGGGTCGAGGCTTTGGCGAAGCTGGAATAATCCACGGTCATTTACGCTTGCCCCTCCTGGAACCGGAGCGGAGGTAAAAGTAGAGGCCGGCCACGCCGCCTATGACGAAGAGCAGCCAGGCGGGACTGGACATGCCTGGCATGGCGGGCGCGGACTGCACCGGGGCTTCGGCCGGGGCGGGAACCGCGTTTTCGGCGGCGGGAACCGCCGCAACGGCGGGCTTGGCTTCGGCGGCCGCCGGCTTAACGGCCTGCGCCGCGGGCTTGGCCGCCGGCGCCGGGGCCTGGGCCGCGGCGCGGGAAGCAGCCAGGAAAGGCGAGGCCGGCACGGCGCGGGTAGAGGAAGCGGAGCAGGCTTCGGCGTTCTTGGCGCAGTCCTGCGCGGCGAGGCAGAAAGACGGCGGGCAGAGAACGGCGGTAAGGAGGAAGATCTTTCTCATATTTTGTCGTAGCTGCGTATCTCGTCGGCGGGCTTGCGCGGGCGGGCGGCGGGCGCCTCGTCCGGGTAACCCACGGGGATCACCATCTCTATCTTCTCGCCGGACAGGCCCAGGGCCCTGGCGCCGGCCTTGGCGTCGAACCAGCCCACCCAGCAGGTGCCCAGCCCCTGCTCGGCGGCGGCCAGCACGAAATGCTCGGCCGCTATGCCTATGTCCACCAGGCGGAAATTGGTGTGCTGCACCTGGTTGCCCATGAAGGCCATCAGTTTGCCCTGGCGGGCCAGCACCAGCACAAGGGCCGGCGCGGCCGCGGCGAACTTGCAGGGGGAATAGATGCCGCCGAAGGCGGCGGCGCAGAACTTGTCCTTGAGCTCCTTGTCGTCGAGGACGAGGAACTTGTAGGGCTGCGAGTTGCAGGCCGAGGGCGCCAGCCGCGCGGCCTCGAGGCAGAACTCGAGTTTCTCGCGTTCCACGGGCGCGGCCTTGTACTTGCGCACGCTGCGGCGCCCGGAGACCAGCTTCATGAAAGGGGAATCCTGCATAGGCATATTTTATAATATAGGCGGGGGAAAGAGCAGGAGACTATATGGAAAACTGGAAGGACGGAGTTAATTTCGCCATAACCGTTTGCGACGCCGATGGAAAGATCCTGGAGATGAACGCCAAGTCGGCCGCCACCTTCGCCAGGAGCGGCGGCGGCTCGCTCATAGGGAAGAACCTGCTGGACTGCCACCCCGAGCCGGCGAAGACCAAGCTCAAGGGCATGCTGGAGAAGCCCTACACCAACGCCTACACCATAGAGAAGAACGGCGTGAAGAAGCTGATCTACCAGACGCCGTGGCTGAAGGACGGCAAACCCGCCGGCCTCGTCGAGATATCGATGGAGATACCACTGGAAATGCCGCACTTCGTGAGGAAGCCGGCCTAGCGGCTTACGTCGGTGGGCTGTATGCCGGTAGGCTGCACGCCGCCGGAGCCGCCGATGGACAGGCGTTTTATGCCGGTCACCGGCTTCAATTTGGGGAGCGAGGAACTTTTAGAGGCAGGCTGCACAGGCGCTCCCTGCGCCCTCATCAATTCGGCTATGCGCGCGCCCTCGCGGCTGTTGAAATCGGCGGAGCTTTCCGCCGGGGCATAGGCGGTGGCTTCCTTCAGCAATACCGGCGACGGCAACGCCGCCGGGGCCTCGGCCGCCCGGCCGTTGGCCGCGGTAAGGGCCGAGAAAACCTGCTTGAGCATCAGCGCCAGCATCAGGAAGCACAGCGGCGCGAGCGAAGCTATAACGGCTATCTTGAAAACATTGGAGACGATCTTCAGCCTGTGCAGGTGGCGGGCCTGCGCCGCCTTGCCAAGGCGCAGCATGGTGTCGTCGAGCCAGCCGGCCTTCTCGGCCATCTCGAGGCCCTGCCTGTCACCTTCCGGCATCAGCGGGGCTATGCCCTCGCTGAAGCTGCGGCCCGAAGAGAAAACAGCCTCGGCGCGCCTGAAACGCCGCAGGTCCACCGGGTCGTCGGCCGCGAACTGCTTCATCACTTCCATCATGGCGCCCAGCGGCAGGCCGGCCTTCAAGAGCAGGCCTATCGTGGTGTAGGTATTGGAAAGGCGGCCCTGTTCCAGCGCGTAACGGAAGCCGGGCAGCCAGTGGCCGGCCAGGGCCAGCGCCTTGCGCGCCGGGGAACTGCGCAGGATGAAGCGGAACAGCAGCAGCGCGGCCGCCGCGCCGCCCAGCAGGGCCGGCCAATCGGCCTTCATGAAATTCAGCGCGGCCCGCAGCCGGGCAGGTTCGGCCACGGCCACGCCGGCCTCGCGCAGCGGCGCGGTGACGGCCGGCAGGGCGAAGACCAGGAACACGGCGAAGAGCAGCATGGCCGCTATCACGGCCGCGGCCGGGTAAACAAGCGCGCGCCTCAGGCGGCGGCCGAACTCCAGCCTCACGTCGAGGCAGTCCGCGTACAGGTCCAGGAAATCCGTTATCTTGCCGCTCTCTTCGCCGGCCCTCAGCAGGGCCAGCAGCACCGGCGGGAAGCAGCCCTGCGCGGAGAGGGCCTCGTGCATGGGCGTGCCGCCGGCCACCAGCGCCGCGGCGCGTTTCACGTGCCGGCCGTGATGGCGCGACTTGGCCAGCGTCTCGAAGGCCGAGCTGAGCGGCAGGCCGGCCTTCACGGCGCCGGAGAGGCCGCGGCAGAAGGCTATCAGCCTTTCGTCGGAGAGGATTATACCGCACCCCCGCGCTGGAAGCGGCGGGCTATGTCGCCGCCGGAAAGGTGGAAGAGGGTGGGCCGCCCGTGCGGGCAGTGGAAGCCGTCCTTCGCGCGCTTCAGGTCCTCCATCAGGCGCATGGCCTCCTGCGGCTTCACGAAATCGTGCGCCTTTATGGACTTCTTGCAGGCCATGGTGGCGACGATGTTGCGCTTCATGTCCTCGGCGGCCTTGCCCGGGTCCCCGAGCACCTCGGAGAGGTAGCCCAGGAACTCGGCGAAGGCGGTCTGAGTGAAATAGAACAGGGCCGGGGCCGCGCGCAAGAGGGCCACCGTCGGGCCGCGCTGGTCCAGTTCGAAGCCGGCCTCTTTCAGCCAGTCGTGCCACTTCAGCACGGTCTCCATCTGCGAGCGCGAGAGTTCGGCCTCCAGCGGCACCAGCAGCGGCTGCACCTTTATGGCGCCCTTGGAGAATTCGTCGAGGTACTTCTCGAAGAGTATGCGCTCCTGCGCGGCGTGCTGGTCCACCACCAGCAGGCCGGCGGCGCAGTCGAAGAGCAGGTAGCTCTTGGCCAGCTGACCGATGTAGGAAAGGTCCTCGCCGCGCCAGTCGAAGGCCTGCGGCGCGGCGGCGAAAGGCGCCGGGGCCGGCTCGGCCGCGGCGGAAGGGTTATCAAAAAGGGAGGCGGTCTCCGCCGACGGGGCGGAGGCGGCCGGCTGCGGCGCGCGGTAGGCCGGCACGTCGGGCGCGGAGAAGGCGGGGGCGCCGCCCCGCTCGTCCATGCGCACGCTGGCGGTCTGCTTGCTGAGCAGCTCGGCGTAAACGGCGTTGGAGACGGCCTTGAACACCTCGTTCTCCGACGAGAATTTCACGTCGCGCTTCTGCGGGTGTATATTGGCGTCGAAAGAGGCGGGGTCCAGCTCCACGAAGAGGGCGCAGGCCGGGTGGCGGCCGGTGAGCATATGGGCGTAGCCGCGGTACAGCGCCTGCCTTATGAGCGGCGAGGCCACCGGGCGGCGGTTCACGAAGAAATGCTGGTTCACGCGGGTGGCGGCCAGCGCGTCGGGCCGGGACACCAGGCCGTATACGGCTATGCCTTCGCCCCTGGCCTCTATGGCGGCCATGCCGCCGTAAACGCTTTTCCCGAAGACGGCGGCGGCGCGGTTCTTGAGGTTCTCCATCATGCCGCCGGGCAGCACGGGGAGGTTCAGGAGCTCGCTGCCGTCTATCACCAGGCGGAAGGCGGCGCCGGGGTTGGCCAGCGCGGCCTCCTCCACCACCTTTATGAGCTGGGCGCGCTCGGCGGCGTCGCTCTTCATGAACTTGGCGCGGGCCGGGGTGTTGAAGAAAAGGTCGGCGGCCTCTATGGTGGTGCCCTTCACCGGCGGGGCGGGCAGCTCGGCGGTAACGCGGCCGCCCTCGCCCTCCAGGCTGTAGCCGGAATCAGCGCCTGCGAGGCAGGAGGTCATCTTGAGGCGCGACACGGCGAAGATGGAATACAGCGCCTCGCCGCGGAAGCCGAAGGTGGCCAGCGAATAGATGTCGTCGAAAACGTTGAGTTTGCTGGTGGCGTGCCGGCCGAGGGCGAGGCGCAGGTCCTCGCGGCCCATGCCGCGCCCGTCGTCGTGCACGCGTATCAGGCCGCGGCCCGCCTTGCGTATCTCCACCTCTATACGAGTTGCGCCGGCGTCGAGGGAATTCTCGACGAGTTCCTTGAGCACGGAGGCGGGGCGCTCTATCACCTCTCCGGCGGCTATCTTGGAGACCACTTCCTCGGGAAGGACTTTTATTTCCGGCATATCATGATTTTACAATTGTTGGACGCCGCGGGGCGAAAAAAATCCCGGGCGCGGGCCCGGGATCTTCGTCGCCTATCGAGGCCGGGCCTCAATAGGGGTGCTGGGGAGCGGCCTGGCCCTGGCCGGCCTTCACTATGTAGTCCAGCGTATAGCTGAAGCTGCCGAGCGAACCGGTTAGGGCCGAGCCGATAACGCCCATGCCGGCGGCGTTGAAGGAGGCGGCCTTGGCTTCCATGGCCTTCTTGGCCTCGTGGTCGAAGGTGAAGGTCTCGGGGGCCTGGTAGTTCTGCACGGCTATGGAAGGGATGGCGCCGCCCTGCTGGTAGATGTTCTCAACAAGGTAGTCCACGCTGAAGGAGAAGTCGTTGCCCTCGGGGCGCACCACCGCGGACAGCGGGGCCGCGCCGGCCTTGCCGAAGGCTGGCAGGCGGGCCGAGGAGGCGGCCAGGGCGTCCTTCTCGAAGGTGAAGGTCTCGCGGGAATCGTAGCGGTTCACGGCATACTGCGGGCGGGGGCCGCCGCGGCCGGTCTTCACCGGGTATTCCACCATCACCGCATAATCCCCGTCGGGGCGGGCCACGGCTTTTGCGCGTATGGCCGGCACGCCGGCGGTCTTGAACAGCGAAAGGTAGGAGGGCACGGCCTTCTCGGCCCCGCTCTCGAAGGTGAACTTGCCGCCGGTATAGGTCATGAACTTCACGTCGTACTGCTGGGCGGGGCGCAGCACGTCCTTCTGCAGGTAGTCCACCGCGAAGGCGTTGTCGCCGCCGGCGTCGAAGACGTAAGAACCAAGGACCGCGAGTTTGGCCGCCTTGAAGTTGGCGGCGCAGGTTTTCATGGCCGCCTGGGCGTCGGCCTCGCGCCAGTAGGAGGCGCCGTTCTTATAGGTGTCGGCTATCACGGCGGGGGGCAGGGCCTGGTTCCCCTTCACCGTCGGGAGATAGTCTATGACGAAGCTGTAGTCGTTGCCGCTTTCCACCACGCGGCCGCCCAGGGTGGTTATCCCCGCGGCCTTGAGCTGCGCCTCGCGCGCGGCCAGGCCGGCTTTGGCCTGGTCCTCGAAGGTGAAGGTCTCGTCGGTGGTATAGTTCGCTATGGTGACGCCGGGCGGCGTCACCGGCGCCGGCCTGGACGGCTCGGCGGCGGCGAAAGGCGGCAGCGAGGAACGCCCGGCGCTTTCAAGGTCGAAAGCGCTGGCCGAAGAGCAGCCGATCAGAATGACAAGAGCTGAAATTACCGGATAATTGAACATCGATCCTCCCCAGGATGAGTATATTATAGCCTTTTGCTCCGGAACCGCCATGAGCCGAAGGTCCGCCTATTTTATAGGCCCAAAAGGAAGCGGCCGGGCGGGCTATTTCAGGCGCTTCTTCCAGTCGCCGATGGCCGACAGGGCCTGTATGGGGGTCATGTTGTCGGTGTCGCACATCTTTATCTCGTCCAGCACGGGGTGGCCGGAGAAGATGGGCAGGAGCGGGGTCTGGTTCTCGTCGCCGGACTCCACCTTTATCTCGCCCTTGGTCTCCAGCGTGTTCAGGATCTCGCGGGCGCGCTGTATGGCCGCGTCCGGGAGGCCGGCCAGCTGGGCCACGTGTATGCCGTAGGATTTGTCGGCGGGGCCGGCGGCGATCTTGTGCAGGAAGACCACCTCGGTCTTGCCGGCGGCGTTGGTCCATTCCTTCACCGCTATATTGAAGTTCTTTATGCCGGCGAACTTCTCGGGCAGCTCGGTCAGCTCGAAATAGTGCGTGGCGAACAGAACTTTGGGGCCGCCCTCGGGCTTGTAGAGGTGCTCTACGACCGCCCAGGCTATGGAAATGCCGTCGAAAGTGGAAGTGCCGCGGCCCACCTCGTCCAAAAGTATCAGGCTCTTCGGCGTGGCGAGGCGCATGATGTTGGAGGTCTCCCTCATCTCCACCATGAACGTGGACTCGCCGCGGGCCATGCGGTCCTGCGCGCCTATGCGGGTCATGATGCGGTCGACGATGCCGATCTCGGCCGCGCGGGCCGGCACGAAGGAACCCATCTGGGCCATGATGACCGCCACGGCGGCCTGGCGCAGGTACACGCTCTTGCCGCTCATGTTGGGACCGGTCAGTATGATGACGCGGGAATCCTCGCCGCCTATCTCGAGGTCGTTCGGCACGAAGGTGCCGGTGGGCAGGAAGCGCTCCACCGCGGGGTGGCGGCACTCCTCGAGCTTCAGCAGGTCGCCGGAGGTGATCCTGGGCTTTACGAACTCGCAGCGCACGGCGCTCTCGGCCAGCGCGTAGAACACGTCCAGTTCGGCCGCGCCGGAGGCGTAGGCCTTTATCTCGCCGATGGAGGCCTTCACGCGCTCGCGCAGTTCGCCGAACAGGTGCGACTCCAGCTTGCCCATGCGCTCCTCGGCGCCGAGTATCTTGTTCTCGAGGGTCTTGAGCTCCTCGGTGATGTAGCGCTCGGCGTTGACGAGGGTCTGCTTGCGGACGAAATAGTGCGGCACCTTGTGGCTCTGCGCCTTGGAGACCTCTATGTAGTAGCCGAACACGCTGTTGTAACCGACCTTCAGCGTCGGGATCTGGGTCTTTTCCTTCTCGCGCAGCTCGATGTCGTTCAGGAGCTTCTGGCTGTCGCGGCGCACCGCGCGCAGCTCGTCGAGCTCCGGGCTGTAGCCCTCCAGTATCACGCCGCCGTCGGAGAGGCGCGCGGGCGGGTTCTCGGCCAGCGCCTTCTCGAGGGCGCCGCGCAGCGAGTTGAGCGCGTGCGAGACGGCGTCCAGGCGGGAGGCCAGCTCGGGCGCGCACTCGAAGAAGCCGGCGCCCGAGAGCAGCAGCTTGAGGCGCGGCAGCTGGGCCAGCGCGCGGCGCACGGCGGCCAGGTCGCGCGGCGAGGCGGAAAGGTTTATCACGCGGCCGAGCAGGCGCTCTATATCGGGCACCTGGGAGAGTATCTCGCCCAGCTGCTCGCGGCCTTCGCGGCTGCCGGCGAGGAAAGCGGTGAAGTTCTGCCTGGACTGTATCTCGCGTATGTCGCAGAGGGGCTCCAGCACCCAGCGCCGCATCAGGCGCGAGCCCATGGAGGTTTTGCACAGGTCCAGCACGCCCCAAAGGGTCTTCTTGTCGTCGCCGTCGGGGGAATCCACCAGTTCCAGCGTCTTTATAGCGGACTCGTCGAGCTGCAGCCGGTTGGAGGGTTCGTAATAGGCCGGGGCGAAGACCTCCTTGAGGCCGGGCTGGGTCTCCCTGACGTAGGAGGTCACTTTCAGCGCGGTCTTCATCGCGAGCTTGTGGTTCTGCCACACGGTCTGCGAGGCCCAGGCCGGGTCGGCGCCGTCGGTGCGCACGTACTCCGTCAGCACGGCCGGCGAGAAGTCCAGTCCCCGGCGCTGTATCTCCTTCACGGTCTTCGAGTCGGCGATGATCTCGGCCGGCGCGGTCTTGGAGATGAACGAAAGCAGCTGGTAAAGGTCGGGGTCGTTCAAGTTCTGGGTGGCGTGGAAGTCCCCGGTGGAGGCGTCGAAAGAGGCCAGGCCCCAGCCCACGATGTCGAGGTGCAGCGCCACCAGGTAGTTGGCGGCGCGCGGCCGCAGCAGCTCGTCCTCTACGACGGTGCCGGGGGTTATCAGGCGTATGACCTCGCGCTTGAAAAGCTTCGCCTTTTTGGCCTCGCCGTCCGCGGGCCCGGTCTGCTCGCAGATGGCCACCTTGTGACCGGCGGCGAGGAGGCGGGAAATATAATTGGAGGCGGAATGGTGAGGAACGCCGCACATCGGCACGCCCTGCCGCGCCGTAAGCGTCAGGCCCAGCACGGAACTCGCCGTCCTGGCGTCGTCGTGGAACATCTCGTAGAAGTCGCCCAGCCTGAAGAAGAGCAGCGCGTGCGGGTAGGACCTTTTGAGGGCCTGGTACTGCTGCATCAGCGGCGTGTCGGGGGTTTCTACCTGGGTGGTCATAGCGTGTCCATGGGCGTGAAATACGCCTTTTACTTCGTATATTGTATCAAAAGCTCTCTGGCCTCTTTAAGGGTCTTGAGCGTCATGAAGGAGCCGCGCGCGGCGCTGGCGTTGGGCAGGCCCTTGAGCCAGTAGCCCACCAGTTTGCGGGCGCGGGCCAGGCCGTGCTCCTCGCCGTATATGCCGGCGTTCAGCTCGAGGAAGCGCAGGAAAAGCTTTATGCGGAAGGCCTGCGAGGCGGCCTCCACCCCGGAGCCGGAAAGCCCGGCGGCTATCTCGGAGAAGACGGCCGGGTTGAACACCGCGGCGCGGCCGACGCCCACGCCGGCGCAGCCGGCCGACAGTATGGCCCGGGCGTGGGCGGCGTTCTCTATGCCGCCGTTGCCGAACACCGGGATCTTCACCGCTGCGGCCGTGGCCGCCATCGCGTCGAGGTCTATGGGGCCGGAATGGTGCTGCGAGGCCGGGCGGCCGTGCAGGGTTATGGCCGAGGCGCCGGCCTCCTCGCTGACGCGGGCCAGCAGCGGGCCCAGGTTCTCGCCGGCCTCCAGGCCGACGCGGAACTTCACGGTGACCGGCACCTTCACGGCCTTCACCATATGCGAGATGATGTCGGCGAGCAGCTGCGGCTTCCTCATCAGCGCGGCCCCGGCGCCGTTGCGTACGATCTTGTGCACCGGGCAGCCGGCGTTCACGTCGACGATGTCGGCGCCGGCCCGCTCCGCCTCGATCGCGGCCAGCGCCATGCAGGCGGGGTCGGAACTGAAAAGCTGTATCGCGGCCGGGCGCTCCCCGGGCAGCAGTTCCAGCATTTTAAAGGAACGCTTGTTGCCGTATTTCAGGCTCTCGGCCGACACCATCTCGGTAACAACGAGGCCCGCGCCGCCCTCGGCGCAGAGCACGCGGAAGGCGGCGTTGGTGATGCCGGCCATAGGGGCCAGCGCGAGGTTGTTCTTCAGCGCGACCGGGCCTATGCTCACCGGGCGCAGCAGGTTCTCGTTCACGGTTTCAGTTCGTAGTTGCCGTCGTGGGCGCCGGAGAAATCGCGCGGGGCGCGGCGCAGCACCGGGCCGGTCTCTTTAGAGGGCGCGCCCACCTTCTTCAGCACGTCCAGCTGGAAAGCGAAGGCCTTGTCCTCCATGTAAAGTATGGCGTCCATGCCCTTATAATCCACGCGCATGGGGTTGGAGTCCACCTTGCGGTCATAGGCCTCGCCGGGCAGGGGCGGCGCGGGGCGGGTCTTGCGGCGCTGGGCCGCGTAGTACCAGGCATGCCAGGCCTGGTGGGCTATGATCCCGGCGCACCAGGTCAGCGAGCGGAAGGCGTTGGCGTTGGAGAGCGCGGCCACCGCGCGGCCGTTGTCGGGATAAAAGCCGGTCTTGTCCTCGCTGCGTATGACGGACAAATTGTTCTTGACGAAAAGGAAGGTGTCGCGGTCGGCCATCCAGATCAGCTTCAGCGCGTGGGTGACCTGGCTCTTGAACTCTTCGGAGCCCTGTATGTCGAGGGCGAGCTTGGGGTCGTAGGCCTCGGGCAGCACCTTGGCCTTGGGCAGTTCCGGGGCGGCGGGGACGGCGGCGGGGCGGGCATTGTCGCCGAAAGCCTCCGGCGCCGGGGCCTCGGCGGCCGAGCGCGCGGCCAGGCGGTGGCGGCCGTCCACAAGATACCAGACCCCCGCGCCGACCAGCAGCAGCGGGAGAAAGGCCAGCGCTTTATGCGTGGCGAAGAAATTCTTGTGCGCGTCTTCGGCCATAGGGTACGCGGCCCGGGCAGCCGGGCGGTCTGGCCGCCCGGCGAGGCCGCAGACTTACTTCAGGGCTTTCAGGTAGGACTTGTAGAACGCCTGCAGTTCGCTGTCGGCGTCCTGGAACTCCAGCACGTGCTTCTTGCAGCCGCGGCGCGAGCAGATCTGCACCTGGCCGCCGGCCTTCAGGTCGAAGGCTATCATCTGGGAGCCGCAGACGTCGCACTTGCGGGTGCTCTTCAGGTCCGCGTCGCAATGCGGGCAGCGGAAACCGGCGACCTTGCCCAGCGGTATGGACAGGGCGGTCTCGACGGCGTAGCTGCCGTACAGGGAGCTCATGTAGAGCGGGGCGTGCTTGCCGGCGTAGTTCAGCTTGACCTCGATCGAGGAAACCTTGTCGAGCTTCTTGGACGAATTCATCAGTGACTTGCCGCAGTGCGGGCATTTAACGAGAACGCTTAACATGTGGGCCTCCGGTACTGTTATAGGCCGCCGTCGCCGGCGGGTCCGTATAATATACTAAATTATGCGGCCGCCTTATTCGTAGCGCAGCGCCTCTATGGGCGACAGCTCCGAGGCCTTCTTGGCCGGCCAGAAGCCGAACACGATGCCTACCGTGGCCGAGAAGCCGAAGGCCAGGGCCACCGAGTACGGGGCCACGTATACCGCCCAGCCCGACACCTTGGCCAGCAGCACCGACACGCTTATGCCGGCCAGTATGCCTATGATGCCGCCGGCCACCGAGACTATCACGGCCTCCACCAGGAACTGCAGCAGCACGGCGCGCTTCGTCGCTCCGATGGCCTTCCTGAGGCCTATCTCGCGGGTGCGCTCGCTGACGCTGACCAGCATGATGTTCATGATGCCTATGCCGCCTACGACCAGCGAGATGCCGGCTATGATGCCCAGCAGCGTGCTGAACGTCTTTATGGTCCCGCTCATCATCGTCTGCATCTCGGCCATGTTCCTGAGCTGCACGTCGTCGTCCTTGTAGTCGGGGACGTTGTGCCGTTCGCGGAACAGCGCCTTGAGCTTGTCCTGCACGCCGTCCATCAGGTTGTAATCCGCCACCTCGGCCCAGATCACGTCCACGTACTTCTTGCCGAACAGTATCCGCATGCCGGTATTGAGCGGCACGAGGGCGGTGTCGTCCTGGTCGCGCGGGCCGGAAGCGCCCTTCATCGGCAGCACGCCTATCACCGTGAAGTTCTTGCGGTCTATCTTCACGGTCTTCCCGACGGGGTTCTCGTTGCCGAACAGGTCGGTGACCACGGTCTGGCCCAGGAGCACCACCTTGGCGAGGCGCAGGTTCTCGTCGTCGGAGAAGAAGCGCCCGTAATACGGCTGCGCGTTCCTCATGGAGGCGTAAACCGGCTGCACGCCGCTCACCGACGTGCGGTGGTTCTTGGCGCCGTACACTATCTGCACGGTGCCGGAGACCTCGGCCTCGGTCTTGGTGATGTTGGCGACCTGGGCCACGGCCTTCTGGTCGTCCAGCGTCAGGCGGGTCACCGAGCCCATCGCCATCGAAGCGCCGGAGCGGCTGGTGCCGCGGCCGGGCATCACGGCGAGCAGGTTGGTGCCCATCGAGGCCATCTGTTTCTGTATCGAGCGCTGCGCGCCGGTGCCGAGCGCCAGCATGGCTATCAGCGCGCCGACGCCTATGATGATGCCGAGCATCGTCAGGAGCGAGCGGGTCTTGTTGGAGAGTATCGAGGTCACCGAGGAGGCCATGTTCTCCGCCACCTCGCGCCACGTCAGGAACATCGTCTTCGGGATGTGCACGCCGGCCTGCTCGCGCTTGTCGAGGTCGGCCTGTTTCTTCGTGACGTCCTCCACTATCAGGCCGTCCTTTATCTTTATCACGCGGTCGGCCCACTCGGCGATGTCGGGCTCGTGCGTCACCAGCACCACGGTTATCCCGCGCTCCTTGTTGAGCTTGCGGAATATGCCCATGATCTCGTTCGACTGGTCGGAGGCCAGGTTGCCGGTGGGCTCGTCGGCGAAGATGATCTTGGGGTCGTTGACGAGCGAGC
>CALMZU010000332.1 GCA_937870775.1 uncultured Elusimicrobia bacterium | reverse complement strand
TGTTTA
This sequence comes from uncultured Elusimicrobia bacterium, assembly GCA_937870775.1. Taxonomy (GTDB): domain Bacteria; phylum Elusimicrobiota; class Elusimicrobia; order Elusimicrobiales; family UBA9959; genus UBA9959. Next base: position 1,856 of record CALMZU010000332.1, on the reverse strand, counting down.
TCTCTATCACCATGGTCTGCGCTTTAAAGAAGTTGCGCACCTCGGTGCCGGCGACTGCGATGCCGTTTATGTCGGGAATAAAAAGAGTACTCTCTGCTTTGTGCTGTATGGTGCTTATGAGCTGCGAGAGGGATTCTTTGTCCAGCTCGGGCTTGGCTATTACCACGTCGTTAATGGCGGCGGAGCTTATGTAGCGCTCTATGCTTTCCACGCCGTGGTGTATGCGGCAGCCGCACACTTCCTTTATGCGGCGGGTGTCGTCCACAAAGCCGGCTATCTCGTAGCCCAGGTTGGGCTCGCCGGTTATGGCCTTGTAGGCCAGGGCCGCGGCGTCGCCGGAGCCTACTATAAGTATCTTGCGGCGCAGCAGGCCGTACTTGTAAAGGAAGGCCTTGGCCTTAAGGCGTATAACTGGGAAGAACATTACCGACATGGCGAACATGGTTATTATGAGCGCGCGGGAATACTGCTGGCCGCGCTTCATAAGGAACAGCATTGTAAGTATGGCCACGGTGGCGAAGAAGGCCGACTTGCAGACGAACTTTATCTCGTCCCACACGGCGAAGCGGCGGCTGTAGCCTTCTTCGTAGATCATTATCAGCAGCCATACGGCGAATATCCACCAGTAGTCGCCGAAGCGGTAATGGTACTGCGGCAGGTTGTGCATGAAGAGCGGCAGCACGTAGCGGCGCAGCAGCACGGCGGCGTGGAACAGAACGAATAGGGCGGCGAAGTCCAGGCCGAAGATGCAAAGCGTGCCGAAGCGGTTCTTAAGTTTAGGGATGGTGAGTTGGCTTTGAAGCGTCATAATGGGGCGCGGAGGTGCATGGCCCTCCCTAACGCCTGAAGATATTATAGCGGAAAGGGCGGCGGGTTGTCTTGTTGCCGGATATTTTTTAGGGGGTCTTGCGGAAAAGCCTGGCTTGTGGTACACTATATCGGTAATTACTAATATTTTGGTAATTATTGGTATATATGAAATTCCAGGAATTTAAAGCTTCATCGCAAACCCTGCCCATTTTGGCTGGCAAGGATGTTGTTAAGTTGGGTAATAGGCAGACCATGTATAACCAACTTATGCACTGGCAGCAAAAGGGTCTGGTGGTGCAATTGCGGCGCGGGCTTTATACGCTTGGCAGAACGGAGCGCAAGATTGAGCCCAGCGAATTGTTCCTGGCCGGCCAGATCTACGCCCCGTCCTACATCAGTCTTGAATACGCGCTGGGACTTTACGGTTTTATTCCCGAAATGGTTGTTGATGTAACTTCCGTAACCACCAGGAATCCGGCAAACTTTCAGAATGAGTTCGGGAAGTTCTCTTACCAGCATATTAAGCGGGCGGCCTTCCGCGGGTTCCGTGCCGAAAAAGACAGGGCCGGACTGGTTTACTTTATCGCCGAGCCGGAAAAAGCGCTGGCCGACTTTATTTACCTTAACCTGCCGCGTTTTAAGGCCGGGGATAAGGAGATCTTCTCGCGGTCCTACCGCTTTCAGAATCTGGATGGCTTTAACCTTGAAAAACTTACGGTGTATGCCGCGTTCTTTGGAAATAGTAAATTGAACGCCGTTGTGCGCACGTTTCGCGAATTTGTAAAAGAGGAGCTTGGGTTATGATAGAGGTTATACGGCAGCAGTTCTCCCCGGCGATGTCCGACGTGGAAAAGATAAACCGTACCCGCGAGTTCCTGCAGATCATGGCGCTTAAGGATCTGGCGGATCAGGATGCCTTTGCTAACGTGGCTTTTGTGGGGGGCACCGCCTTGCGCGTGCTGTATGACTTGCGCCGGTTTTCCGAGGACCTGGATTTTTCCCTTGTCTCCGGGAAAGGCTATGATTTTGCGGAAATTATGGCGAAG
>CALMZU010000331.1 GCA_937870775.1 uncultured Elusimicrobia bacterium | reverse complement strand
CCCCGCTCCTGCCGCGCCGGCCGCGCAGGCCGCTCCCTTAGCGGAACTCGGGCTCCCCCCGGCCCCGGCCGCCGCGGTCCCCGCTGCCGCTCCGGCCCTTACGCCTGAGCAGTCCACGCTGGAGATGAAGAAGATAGCAGTGAAGTGCGTCCAGGTCTTTAAGGCCGACACCCCGAACGGCGAGGCGCGCCTTACCGAGCTTCTGGCGAACCGCTACAAGGTGAACCGCCTGTCAGAGCTGGCCCACGAGAACCGCCTGGACTTCATAGCCCAGGTGCAGGCCATAATAGTCAACGGGGGGAAAGCCTAATGCCCCCCGCCGAAGGAAAGCACTCCCCTATAGGGGCGTCCTCCTGTGAGCGCTGGTACAACTGCCCGGGGTCCATCCCCCGGTCAGTTGGAAAGCCCAACAAGGGCTCAGTCTATGCGGCGGAAGGTACCGTTACGCATGGTCTGGGCGAGGACCTCATACGGGGGAAGATAAAGAAGGAAGCCCTTTACGACCGCGTAGGCGAAGTCGTAAAGTCCGGGGATTTCGAGGTTCCCATAACCGACGAAATGGTGGAGGGCGCGATACTGTACTTCGACACTCTCGCCGGTCTTTTCGCGGAGATCAAAGCCAACGAAAAGCCCGCCCCGATAACCTGGAAGTGCGAGGAACCCATCCATCTGGTTTCCGTGGACGACGACGCCTACGGTACTTGCGACTTCGCGCTGTGGCGCAAGGGTGACAAGCTGATAATCGTTGACTTCAAGTTCGGCCAGCGGCTTGTGAACCCCGAGCGCAACAAGCAGATGATGTACTATGCCATAGGCATGATGGATGGCGCGGCCGGATGGGTATTCGACGAGGTAGAACTTATCATCGTCCAGCCCCGCGCACGCCACGCCGACGGGCCGGTTCGCCGCTGGACCACGAACACCAAGGAATTAAAGGCGTTCGCTGCGGACCTTAAAGCCAAGGTGGCCGAAACCCGCCTGGGCGCTGAGGCCCCCGTGTCCTCGGGCGAGTGGTGTAAATACTGCCCCGCTATGGCTGAGTGCCCTGAGAAGTATAAGGACATACAGGCCGCGGCCGGCGCGGACTTCTCGGTTATACCGGCTGCTGACGCTACTCCGGCGGCCGAGGCTGTAAGGCTTCTGCCCTCAGTAGATGTTCTGTCCTTGGAGGCCCTGGCCCGCGCCTTGGCCTATGAGGATATAATATCCGAGTGGTTCACGGCCGCTAAAGAGCGTGCCCGCGCGGCCCTCGAATCCGGCGTAGCCGTTCCCGGCCATAAGCTAGTCCGCAAAAAGACGAACCGTGTATGGCGCGACGAGGCCGAAGTGGCCGCCCGCTTCGAGCCCATAGTGGGAGACGCCATCTGGCAGAAGAAACTTCAGGGCATAACCTGGTTCGAGAAGAAAGTAGGTAAAGACGCCGTGAACGAACTTACGGTTAAACCCGAAGGAGCTCTCACCGTCGCCCCGGAATACGACCCACGTCCAGCCGTAATCCCTTCAGCCGCCGCCGACTTCCAGGCGGTTTCCCTCGACTCCGAACTCGGGGGCTTACTGTAACGATCTCCACGTCGAAACGACGAGGAAATAAAAAACGAAAAGTGATAAGGAGAATAGTAACATGAACACCAACAAACAGAAGTACCATCAGATAGTGACCCCTGTCTTCCGCGTGTCTTTCGCCAGTGTTTTCGAGGCCCGCAAGGCCGACGAAAAAGACCCGAGCTCCAAAGCGAAGTTCAGCCTGGTCATGCTGTTCAAGGACAAGTCGAAGCCGCAGTTCGCTACCTGCACCGACCTCGACGCCGCGGACCTTACGCCGCTGAAGCAACTCGTCCGCGACGCCGTGATAGAGAAGTTCGGCCCGGACACGTCGAAGTGGCCGAAGCATCCTACGACCGGCGCCTCGCTGCTGAGGCTTCCGTTCCGCGACGGGGCGGAGAAGGACTACGCCGGCTATGGCCCCGGCATCACGTTCTGCTCCGCATCGAGCGTGATGAAGCCCGGCATCGTGGACCACATGTGCCAGCCGATCCTCGTGCCCTCGGACTTCTACTCCGGGTGCTACGCCCGCGCCACCATCACGGCGTTCTACTACAACAACAAGGGCAACCAGGGCATCTCGTTCGGCCTCCGCAACGTGCAGAAGGTCCGCGACGGTGAGCCGTTCTCCGGCGGTACCAAGGCCGAAAATGACTTCGACCAGATACCCATGCCCGACGGCTCCCCGGCCGAGATGGGCGCGAGGCCCGCGGGCGTAGCGGCCCCCGGCACCGCGCCGGCCGCCGCTGCGGCGAAGGACCCGCTGTTCGACTAGTTTCGGTGTAGGACCATGTAGTACGCCGAGCCCCGGCGGTGTGAAGTGATCCGGGGCGCAATTTTAGGAGGACACAAATATGGACATGAAAAATAAAGGGCTATTCAGCAGCCATACGGACCAGTGGGCTACTCCTCAAGACCTCTTTGATAAACTGGACAAAGAATTTAATTTTGAAGTAGATGTTTGCGCCAGCCATACAAATTATAAGTGCCCTATGTATTGGACTAAGCATGAGGACGGATTAAAAATGGAATGGTGGAGGGTTGTAGGAGAGGGGTCCGCCTGGATGAACCCGCCCTACGGGCGAGAGATAGGAGCTTGGGTAGAAAAAGCATTTAAGGAGTCTCA
>CALMZU010000330.1 GCA_937870775.1 uncultured Elusimicrobia bacterium | reverse complement strand
CCTGCCCCCGTAAATGAAAAAACCGGCTTTCGCCGGTCCTGTTCGGCCCGCCTCATCGGGGCGCCGGGAATTGAACCCGGAACCTTTCGCACCCCAAGCGAACGCTCTACCATTGAGCCACGCCCCGGTGATGCGGGTCGAACGTAATTTATTATAGCAAAAATGAGCGCGCGCCAGAAGTCACAGTTCTTTTATCAGCTCGCGCAGGTCCTTCCTTATCTCGTCGAGCAGGCTGCCCTTGGCCGCGGCGGTGGCCGCCTTGGCCGGGGTCTTCTTCATGCGCTTCTTCGCCGCCATGGCCTTGCGCGCCCCGTCGAGCGAGTAGCCCTTCACGAACACCAGGTCCTTCACTTCCAGCAGCGTGTCTATGTCCGCGTGCGTGTAGCGCCTGTGCCCGCTGGAAAGCCTGAGCGGCCTGATGAAGCGGAACTTCTGTTCCCAGTAGCGTATGGTGTACTCCGGCAGCTGCGTGCGCCGGGCTATCTCCGCTATCGTCAGGTAGGTGCGTTCCGCCATTACATGCCTATCGTCAGCTTCTTCGACGGCTTGAAGCGTATGCTCTTGCGCGGCCCCACCATCACCTTCTGGTTGGTCTTGGGATTGCGCATCTGGCGCGGGTTGCGCTCCTTCACCTTGAACGTCCCGAAGTTGGAAATGACCACCTTGCGGTTCTCGCGCAGCGCCTCGCCCATGATCTCGAACGTCTTGCAGACCGCCATCTTGGCGTCCTTCTCCGTCGTCAGATGCTTGGTCAGCTCCCTTATAAGGTCAAGCCTGTTCATCCTCGTCCCCCTCGTCCTTCTCTTCTTCGTCCTCTTCGCCCTCACCGGCGCCGGGACCGCCGGCGTTCAGCTGGCCTATGATATCGTTCGGCTTCATGTTCTTCAGGTCGTCCTTGAACTTGGTCACCTCGTCCTCGGTGATCGGCTTGGACAATACCTGGGTCTTCTCGAAGACGCGCTCGTTTATGTAGATCGGGCAGCCGAAGCGCACCGCCATGGCCACCGCGTCCGACGGGCGCGAGTCCACCAGGCGCGGGTTGGAGCCGTTGGGCTCGGCCAGGTGCAGGTGCGAGTAATAGGTGTTCTCCACGATGTCGGTGATGACCACCTTCTTCACCGTGAGGCCCAGCGTTTTTATCAGCGAGAAGAGCAGGTCGTGCGTCATCGGGCGCGGCGACGGGTAGCCGGACAGGCGTATGGCTATGGCCTGCGCCTCCATCGGGCCTATCCAGATGGGCAGTATGCGGCTGCCCCCGGTCTCGTCGAGGAAGATGATGGATTCGGTAAGGCTGGTGGCGATGGAGTAGATCTTCACTTCCACGTCGCCCGCGGCGGGTTTCTCTTTTGTCATAATCTCCCGGAGCCGGCCTTGCGCCTGAAGCCCGCTGCTTCAAGTATGGAGGCCGGGTCGTGGCCCTGGTATAGTATCTTCCAGATCGCGTCTATCACCGGCGTCTCTATGCCGTGCTTGGCGCACAGCGCGCGGGCGTTCTTCAGCGCCTCGAAGCCTTCGACGACGGTCTTGATCTTCTTCATCGCCTCGTCGGGCTTCACGCCCTTGCCTATCTCGCGGCCGAACGTGAAGTTGCGGGACTTGGCCGACGTGGCGGTGAGCAGCAGGTCGCCCATGCCGCTCAGGCCCCACGCGGTGCGGTTGCGGCCGCCCAAGGCCTTTATGATGTGGCGCAGCTCGGAGGCGCTCTCTATCAGGAAGGCCGCCTCGCTGTTCTTGGCGGCCTTGGAGAGGCCGTCTATGATGCCGCTGCCTATCGCGTAGACGTTCTTCAGCGAGCCGCCCAGCTCGGCGCCCAGCCTGTCGTCGGAGAGCTCGAGCTTGAGCGGGTTCCCCTCGACGAGGCGCGCCGTGGCCTCCAGCAGCTGCGCGTCGTTGCCGGCCAGCACCACCTTGGTCGGGGCGCCGGCGGCCACCTCCACCGCGAAGCTCGGGCCGGTGAGTATCATCGTCTTATGTTTCGCGCGCGGGATCTCTTCCTCCATCACCTCGCAGACGGTCTTGAGGCTGGATTCCTCTATGCCCTTGGACACCGCCACTATCGGCGGCACGGGCTTGTCCTTCAAAAGCAGGTTGATCTGGCGCGACACGGCGCGCACGTGCGTGGACGCCACGGCCATCAGTATCAGGTCGGGCTTCACTATCACCTTGTCCAGCTCGGTGAACACCTTTACGCCGGCGTGCAGCCTGAACTCGGGCAGCGCGGGATGCGAGCGCTTCTCGTTGAGGCTGCGCGCTACCGCCGGGTTGAACTCCCAGGCCAGCACGCGGTGGCCTTTCCTGGCCATGACGTCGGCCAGGGCGGCGCCCCACATGCCGGAACCTATGACGGCGGCTTCAGTTCTTTTTTCCATTTTCGCCGCCGTCCTTGTGCTGGAACGAGAGTTCCTCGCCCTTGAGTATGCGCTTTATGTTGGGGATATGCGTGTAGAAGATCAGCGCGCAGACGGCCAGCGCCAGCAGCGTGAACGGCTTCTGGTTGGGCGTGGCGAAGATGATGCACAGCGCCGGCAGCGCTATGGAGGCCATCATGGAGCCGGTGGAGATGTGGCTGGTGCGCCACACTATGAGGCCGAAGGTGATGAACGCGCCCACGGTGGGTATGGGCAGCAGCGCCATGAAGACGCCGGCCGACGTGGCCACGCCCTTGCCGCCGTGGAAGTTCAGGAACACCGTCCAGATATGGCCGATGATGGCCAGCGCGCCGGCCATTACGGGTATCCACCAGTGGCCCTTGCTGAAGTCCATCGAGCCTTCGATGTAGAAATAGTGCATGGCCACCATGGCCGGGACGAAGCCCTTCAGGAAGTCCACGGTGAAGGTCATTATGCCGGGCACCTTGCCGAGCGTGCGGTAGACGTTGGCGGTGCCGGGGTTGCCGGAGCCGTGCTTGCGTATGTCTATGCCCTTGAGCCGGCCTATGATATAGCCGCTGGGTATGGCCCCGAGGATATAACTGGCGATGAAAAGCAGGCCTATTTTAGTGTGTGTCATTAAAAAAGATTATATAAAAAACATTGAAGGGGACGCTTTTGACTATTTGATTATTTATCCACAATAGTCAAATAGTAAAATACGTCCCCTAATCAGCGGCGGCGTTGAGGCGCTTCTTCAGGCGGGCGTAGTTCTCGGGGGTGGCGCGGAACTTTATGGTGGCGCCCTCGGGGCCGTAGGAGGCGTTCTTTACCAGGCAGGAGTCGTAGATCTCCTTTATCAGCCCCCCGCCCTGCGGCACCGTAAGTTCGTAGTCGCACCAGCGCTTGGAGAGGGCGCGGGCGCATGAGGCCAGGAGCTTGTCCACGCCCTCGCCGGACAGCGCGGAGATGAACACCGGCCGCAGCCGCTCAGGCGCCCAGGCGGAGAAGCTGGGGTCCTTTACCGCGTCGGCCTTGTTGAAGACGTTTATCACCGGTATGTCGTGCACGCCCAGTTCGTCTAAGGTGGCCTTCACGGCCTCGTGCTGCAGCTTGGCGTCGGGCGACGACAGGTCGTGCACGTGCAGTATCAGGTCGCTGTATTTGATCTCTTCGAGCGTGGCGCGGAAAGCGGCGATAAGGTCGTGCGGCAGCTTCTGTATGAAGCCCACGGTGTCGGTGAAGAGCACGGTGCCGCCCTCGGGCAGGCGCACGCGTTTGGTCGACGGGTCCAGCGTGGCGAAGAGCTTGTCGTCGGCGTAGATGGCGTGGCGGTCGCCGGTAAGGCGGTTCAGCAGCGTGCTCTTGCCGGCGTTGGTGTAGCCCACTATCGAGATCTGCGGCATGGGCACCGAGTCGCGGCGGCTCCTCTGCGTGTCGCGCTCGCGGCGTATGGAGTCTATCTCCTCCTGCAGCTCGGTTATCTTCACGCGCAGCGCGCGGCGCTCGTACTCTATCTTCTTCTCGCCGGAGCCGCGGCCGCCTATCATGCCGCGCTGCTGGTCCATGCTGCCGCCCTTGCCGGCTATGCGGCCCAGGGCGTAGGAAAAACGCGCCAGCTGCGCCTGCAGCTTGCCCTCGCGGGTGCGGGCGCGGAGGGCGAAGATCTCTATGATGAGCCGCGCGCGGTCGGCTATGGTGACGCGCAGCTCGCGCTCCAGGTTGCGGGCCTGCGCCGGGCTCAATTCCTCGTCGAAGATCACGGCGCCCGCGCCGTGCTCCGCTATCAGGCCTTTGAGTTCCTGCAGCTTGCCGGAGCCTATCAGCGTGGCCGGGTTCCACTCGTGCAGCTTCACGCGCAGCTTCAGCACCGGCTCCAGGTTGGCGGTCTCCGCCAGGCGCCAGAGCTCGTCGAGCGAAGTTTCGTCGGAGACCGTGCCGTGGCGGCGGTGCTTAAGCTCGGCGCCCACCAGTATGGTCTTCATGAATTGATGATCCTCTCCGCTATGGCGGCCGGGTCGTAGTCCTCGAACTTAAGCAGGTCCACGCGCACGGCGTTGCGGTAGCGGCCGAACCAGGTGTTCTGGCGTTTGGCGTAGGCCATGGAGGCCGCGGTGATAAGCCTTATGGTATCGGCCTTGTTTATGCGGCCGGCCAGGTAGTCGAGCATCTGCGGGTAGCCCAGCGTCTTAAGGCCCGGGCAGTCCTCGGCGTAGCCGGCGGCCAGCAGCGCGCGGGTCTCTTGCGCCCACTCGTCGAAACGCGTGGCCGTGCGCCGCTTTACGCGCTCCGTCAGCAGTTCCTTGGCCCACTTCAGGAATATGAATTTCCCCTCGTGCGCCGGCAGCGCGTCGAAGAACTTGCCGCTCCAGATCTGCGACACCGGGCGGCCGGCCAGCCTGGTTATCTCTATGGCGCGCATCACGCGCTGAATGTTGCCGGGCGGGATCTTCATCGCGGCCGCGGGGTCCAGCGCCACCAGCTCGGCGTAAAGCGCTTCCTTGCCGCCGGCCGCGGTTATGGCCGCCAGCTTTTCGCGCAGCGAAGGGTCCGCCGGGGGCAGCTCGTCGAGGCCGTTCCAGAAGGCCTGCACGTACATGCCGGTGCCGCCGGCCATTATGGGCACCTTGCCGCGGTTCCAGATCTGCGGCATCAGCGCCTTGGCCTGTTTCACGAAGGTGCCTACGTCGTAGGTGGCGCGCGGGTCCAGCTCGTCCACCATGTGGTAGGGCACGCCCTCCACCAGGTAGAAGCGCCCGTCGGGCGTGTCGGTCCAGGCGCCGCGCGGTTTCGCGGTGCCGGCCTCCATCAGTTTGTAGGTCTGTTTGGAATCGGCCGAGATTATCTCGCCGCCGAGGCGGCGCGCCAGTTCAAGCGCTATCTCGGTCTTGCCGGAGGCGTTGGCCCCCATCAGGGTAATAGGTTTTAGCGGTTGTATCGGCATTAAAAGAGGCGACCAGCATGGCTTAAAGGCGTAGCCTTTTTGCTTGCTGGTCGCCTTAAGCCCTTACTTCTTCTTGAAGAGGGGCTCGTCCTTCTGCGGCTTGTTGCACAGGCCGCTGGCGCGGCAGGTCTCCACGCACACCTCGGGCAGCTTCAGCGCATGGCGGGTGTCGCAGTCCGAATAATCCTCGGCCATCTCGTTTATGCGCTTCTTGTCGTCGGCGCTGATGGCGGTGAAAGCTATGCCGTTCATGAACACGCCGCCCTTGTCCTTCACCCAGGAGATGCGGCCGGTCACGGGGATGGCCTTCACGCCGCTGAGCTTGAGCAGTATGTTGAGCTCCTTGGTATGCGGGGGCTCCATGAAGGTTATCAGGCGCATGCCGCCCGCGGACAGGTCCGCGAGTATGGCCGGCTGGGGCGCGCCCTTGCCGTCGGCGGTCTTGGCGTAGAATTCGAGTTCGACGGGCTCCAGTATGCCGTGGAGTATGGGCAGGCGGACGTGCTGGCGGCGCTCTTTGAGGACTTTGCTCTTTTTCGTGGTCATTCGGCGATCACCTTTCCGTTTAAAGTATTCCTGTCGGCGCCGGTAACTTTCACTTTCAGCAGGCTGCCCGGCGCCCCGCCCGTCTTTACCCTCAGCGAGAAGTTCCCGGAGGTACGGCCGTAATCGGCCGTTTCAAAAAGGACTTCCTCTATTTTACCAATTCTTTCGTCCAAAACAAGCCGCGAAACGCGCTTGACCTCGGCCAGCAGCCGCGACAGCCTTTCTTCCATGACGGCATCGGGGAGGTCGGAGGCCATTTCGGGCCTGTCGGTGCGCGGCGAATACTTGAAGCAGTAGGCCATCGAAAAGCGCGCTTCCCCCACCAGCGCCAGCGTGTCCCTGAAGTCGGCCTCGGTCTCGCCCGGATATCCAACGATGAAATCCGTGCTCACCGCCAGGCCCGGCGCGGCGGCGCGCAGCTTCTCCAGCAGCTTCAGGTACTGGCCGCGCGTGTAGCCGCGGCGCATTTCCTTAAGTATACGGTCCGAGCCGCTCTGCGCCGGCAGATGCAAATGGCGCGCCAGCCGCGGCTCCGCGGCCAGCAGCCCGGCGAAATCTTCCTTGAAGTACAGCGGGTGCGGGCTCATGAAGCGCAGCCGTTCCACGCCCGGCACGGCCAGCACTTTCTTAAGGAGGCCGGCGAAACCGGTATTGCCGTGCTTCCAGGCGTTCACCGTCTGGCCCAGCAGCACTATCTCCCTGGCACCGCTCTTAACGCGCGCGGCCGCGTCCTTTACTATTTCCCCCGCCGGCAGGAAAGTGGCCGGCCCGCGCACCGCCGGCACTATGCAGTAGGAGCAGCGGTGCGAGCAGCCGCGCATTATTGTGACGTAGGCCGTCTGCGGCGAACGGAAAAGGTTCTTGTGCGCCGCCTCCGACGTTTCGGCCGGGCCGAACTGGTCCGCCAGCGCGTCCTCGAAATCGGCTATGGCCTTGGCCCCCACCACCTCGTCCACGAAAGGAAAGCGCTGCTTAAGGTACTTGGCGCCCAGCTTCTGCGCCGCGCAGCCCACCACGAAGATCTTCCCGCCGGGGTGTTTCTCTTTCCACACGCGCAGCCGGCCCACCTGCGAGATGGCCTTGTCCTCGGCCCGCTGCCGCACGGTGCAGGTGTTCACCACCACGGCGTCCGCCTTCTTGAGCTCGTCGGTGACGGCGAACCCGCGCCGCGCGAAAGCCGCCGCGATGTCCTCCGAGTCCGCCTCGTTCATCTGGCAGCCGAAGGTGATAATGCAGACTTTTCGTCCTGGGCCCTTTTCCTGGCCCTGGCAGCGGCAGGGCTTTCCCGACGTGGAATCGGATGATCCGCCGCCGCCGCGTGTCGACAACTCCCTATGAGGTTCTCGCATCTGTGCTCACTTTCTCCGGTCAGTGTCTTTGCTATCGCTTCGATATTATATCTATTCCGTCGGAGCATCGGGATCGCATCTTTGTTCGGAAGGTGGCTGAGAATCATCCTCATCCCGGCTTTGTCGGCGCAGTCGGTGAGGTAATATTTCCCGTCTTTGGCCTTTAAACGCAGTTGTCGACAAAGTGTCGACAACTTAAAGTCATGCTCGTCCATCGGTCTGTTTTTGATGTGATACCAATAGTCACGCGGGTTCTTTGTATCGACGGTTCCCGCTATCGCGTCCACTACCGAGTAGTACCGAACCCCGTTGCGGACGGTGTCGCGTATCCAACTTCGTACTAGTGATTTTTCTTTCATGGAGCCCCCCTTAAAATATTGAGCAAATGGGATGGGAAAATTCGGAATTATCGGACTTTCTATTTGCGATGGACTCTCTATGCTCTGTACAGTTGTCAAGGATTCCCTGATAACTGATATATGGCCATTTTGGTGACATCAACAAAATGGTCTCTATTGGCTGCTCTGCGGCCAGCAGATCCGCTGGTATGCGTGTTGTGAGTAATCTTAAGAAAAATGCCTGTGGAAAATATGGGGTCTATCTGCTATACTATTTATGAAACCTGATATCCGAACTGTCACCGTAAGGTGCGCGTGCCCGCGAGGGCTAGGATTCAGGTTTCATCTTTTTCAAGGTTTGGCCACACCTGTACATGTGCCTTGCGGTGCATGATGTGCAGCTATGACAACTTTGCAGTTTAAGGATTATTCCAAATACGAGGCTGGCCTGTTCGACCCTGCGGCTAAAGCGCAGCGGCGCAAAGAAGTGTTCCCCCTGGATTGCCAAAAAGCCTTCGAACTTGGAAAGAATATGGCAGGGGCGGGTTATTAATAAACCAAGGCGCCCCCGTTT
>CALMZU010000329.1 GCA_937870775.1 uncultured Elusimicrobia bacterium | reverse complement strand
AAAAGCCATGAACGCGAGGCGTCCGGTGGTCTTGATCATGTTGTTGTTCTCCCCTAGTTCACATTTTAATTAATTTATAAAGGTTTTTGTCGGATTTGTGTCATTGAGTACCTGTAATTCCTGTATCCTGTTGCGCCGGCCCGGGCCGGGCGAGTTCGCGCTTTTCCTTACGCAGCGCGCGTTCGGGTAGGTTATCTTTTCCGTAGTAAGTATTCGCTTCGAGACGCACCGGTAGTTGTCGCAGGAACCTGTGTCCGGGTCCGTCTCCACGCATGGGTACCAATCGCAGGTCTCGGTGGAGTCGGAGTCGGGGTCAGAAGGTTCACCCGGGTAGAAGACCGCGTCCTTGCCGCAATCGACGAACCTGGTGCAGCCGGTCGCGGCCGCGTCGTTGTATTTTGTTCTCTGCGTCTGGGCACAGTACCAGCGCGTGCAGGTCCCGTTGGGCGCCTTCTCTGCGCACAGCAACTGCCGGCATACATCCGCCTCCACCGTCACAGAGGACTTTTCTATGCAGCCGCTTCGGCTGTCCGCCGCCGCGGCCGGGAGTCCCGCCGTCAGGAGCATCAATAATAAACTCTTCATCATAACTGCCTTCCATACCTGGCTTCGCCGGGGGAGGGCGGCTTCTGAGGACTTGAAGCCGCCCTCCCGGCAAAGTTTCACCGCAAAACGGGGACGGGTGGGGCGAGGTTGGTTGGGGTCATCCCACCCGTCCGGAACTTCTAACGCTTGGGGGCGGGCGCGCGTCCAGTGTAGGGGAGAGGAGCGCGCCCGTCCTTATCTTTAAGGGCTATAGCGCCGGCCAGTCCCAGCGCGTAAAGCTCGAATAGAAAAATAGGGAAGAAGCCGAACACTTCCGACGGCGAGCCAGTGGCGGCGTAGGCCACGGCCATGCTGGTTAAGTTGAGGGCCAGCTGCGCGGCCAGGGCCCATACCTTCCTTTTGAAGGTATGGAAGGCGAACAGTATTATAAGCAGGCCGTCGGTGAGGTTGAACACCGAGAAGCCCCCCATCTCCGCCAGCGAGAACATGGCCACCAGCGCGCCGAAGCTGATGCCGGCCGCTCCGGCCACGCGCACGAAAGATGCCGCAATATCGGCGTCCAGCAGGCGCCTGTCCGCCGCTCCGGCCCCCGCGCGTGCGGCGCGGTTGAGCTCGAAGGCGCCTATGATGCC
>CALMZU010000328.1 GCA_937870775.1 uncultured Elusimicrobia bacterium | reverse complement strand
AGCGTGGCTATGCGGCGTTCGTTCTCGCGGCGGGCCTCCTCGGCCTTTTCACGCTCGGTGATGTCCCTTATGGCCACTATCCTTAAAAGGCGCCCGCCGCTGGCGAAGGAACGTCCCGTTATTTCCACCGGGAATACCGTGCCGTCCTTGCGCTTGTGGAGGCGGTGCGGGACGTATATCACGTCGTCGGGGCCGGCTGGTTTCCCGGTCGTGAATTTCCCTGTGACCTCCGGCTCGGCGGAGGTCTGCGTGTTGGACATCCCGATGAGTTCGGAGCGGGAGTAACCGTACATGCGCTCCGCCGCGCCATTGGCCTGCAGTATCTCGCCGGTGGCGCTGTCCAGCACCAGTATGGCGTCGGACTCGGCCTCGAACAGCAGCCGGTAATGCTCCTCGCTCTCGCGCAGCGCGTGCTCGGCCTTCTTGCGCGCGGAGATGTCGCGTACTATGGAATAGATATGTTCCTTGCCGTCTATAGATACGAAGGCCGAACTGATCTCCGCCGGGAAGGATTCCCCGCCGGCGCGCATGTGAAGACCCTCCGTTATCGCTCCAGGGTGGGTCTTGGCGTATTCCAGCCGCTGCATCTGGTCACGCAGCGTGTCAGGCGGCACCAGTTCCTCCAGCGACATCCCCGCCAGCTTCTCCTTCGGGCAGCCGTAGATCTCCGCGCTCTTGCGGTTGGCTTCCACTATGCGCAGCGTAGCCGCGTCCGTAAGGAAGATGGCGTCGTTTGCCTGGTCGCTCAAATGCTGGTAGTTCAGCCTCAGCTTTGCCGTATACTTGTCCAGTTCGCCGTAGGCCCGCGCGTAAGCTTCGGTCTGCAGCCTGAATATGATGAACACGCCCGCCGCCCCGGCGGCGGCCAGCGCCGACATCAGCAGCAGCACCAGCGCGGCGTCGGTAGCCGTGCCTGCCAGCACTTCATGCCAGTCCATCTTGGTGATCAGCACCCAGCCGGTGCCGGGGACCTGCCTTATGACGGCCAGCACCTTCTCTCCGCGGTAATCGCGGCCCTGTATAGCTCCTTGAGTGCCGCGCACGCCCATGGCCGCCGGGAGCAAGGGCGAATCCGCCGGCAGTTTGAGCCGCATGGCCGTGTCCCGTTTGTGCCTGAGTTCGTTAAGGAACAATACCGCGTTCCCCTCGCGCCTTACGAGCAGCGTCTCGGCGGTGGGGCTGTTGGTAGGCCATTTCTTGAGCAGCGGGTAAAGGTAGGCTTCCGGGTCGGCCTCCAGGAGAAGGATCAATGCCGGACGCCCGCCTCGTACCAGCGCGGGGGCGCCTGCCGACAGCGCCGGCCTTCCGGCGTTCTGGTGCAGGTCCCCGAGCGAAGCCCGCCCGGAACGCTTGACGGCCTTTATGATCTCGGCGGCGGCGGAGCGCGGCGTTGGCGCGGCGCCGGCCGTAAGCGCCACTCTGCCGTCGGGGTATACCATGGAGGCGGCAAGGTAGTTGTTGTGCTTAATAAAGGAAAGCAGCCTGGCCTTCACCAGACTGGAGTTTTCGGCGTCCGAAGGCGAACGGTACAGCGTCTCGACGTAACGGCCGAATATGGGGCTGTCCAGCAGGGATTCCGCGTCGCGCAGCCGTT
>CALMZU010000327.1 GCA_937870775.1 uncultured Elusimicrobia bacterium | reverse complement strand
GCTCGACGGGCACCAGGCCCTTGCGGTAATACACGTAGGCGCTGGCCGCGGCCGATACGCCTATCAGGAAATTGCTGGTGGCGGCGGCGGCCTTCATGGGCACGCCGCACATCAGGTTCATCACCGGCACCTGCACTATGCCGCCGCCTATGCCGAGCAGGCCCGAGAGCGAACCGGCGAAGAAGGACAGGAAGGAGGCCGGCGCCATGTTGCGCACGGCGTAAGGGGTGTGTTCTCCGAGCGCCGGGTCGAAGAAGCCGGAGTCGAAGGCCGAGGCTTTAACCGGCGCGGCGGCCGGCGCGGCCGGCGGGCGCCGGAGGGCGCGGCGGCCTTTTATGAACATGGAGACCGAGACAGGGAAGAGCATCAGCGCGAACATGGTCTGCACGGCGCCGGCGCTGAGGCGGTTGGCTATCAGCGCGCCGGCTATGGAGCCCAGCGCCGTAGTGACCTCCAAAGCTATGCCGAGCCGTATATTGGCGAGGCCGCGCTCGACGTTGACCGAGGCCACCGCGCTGGAGGTGGCCACTATGGCCGCCAGCGAGGCGGCCACGGCCTGGTGCACCGGCACCTTCAGCGCCAGCACCAGGAAAGGGACCATGAATATGCCGCCGCCAACGCCGAGCGCGGACCCGAGCAGCCCGATGAGGACCCCGAAGGCCGTCAGCGCGCAGAAGGTCAGGGCGTTGAGTTCCGGCATGCGTTCAGCGGGCCTGCTCCTCCAGGCGTTTGAGGAAATTGGCGGACTCGGCCTCGCCTATGTCGTAGGCCTTCGCGCACTTGGGACCGTCGAACTCCAGCAGGTTCAGGCCCAGGTCCATCGGCGGCTTGATCAGGTGCACGTCGGGCTCGGACTTGACGAAAACGCGCGACTCGTAGATCTTCTGCGTGTGTATCGCCAGCATCTTCCTGGTCTTGCGCTCGAAGTAGCCGAAGGGCCCGCGCGCCGGGAAGTCCAGGTCCTCGTCGCGGGTGTTGCCCACCATGATGATCGTGCGGCAGCCCTCGAAGAAATTGAGGTTTATCGTGGCTATGCCTATGACGCCGCCGTCCACCAGGTGGTAGGTGCGGCCGTGCTCCTCCACCTGCACCGGCGGGAAGACCATCGGTATCGAGCAGCTGGCCATCAGCGCGTCGGCGAAAGAGAGGTTGTGGCTCTGCGTCGAGCCGTCGAAGCGGACTATGTACGGGAGCTTCATCTCCACGGCGTGGCTGATGACGTAGAACTTGATGTTGCGCGGGAACTGCGGGCCGCTGCGCACCAGCCAGCCGTTCAGGAAGTCGTAGACCGGCTTGTTGGAGAACAGCGTCATCTTGGCGACGTGGTTCTGCAGGAAGAAGTTGAACTTCGTAAGCGGGTTGCCGCCGTCGTGCTGATAAAGTTCCAGCGGGATGTTGTAGTAGCGGGGGCGCAGTTCCAGTATCGTCGAGGGCTTGAGACCGCTCCAGATGTTGCGCAGGTCGCCGGTCTTGTTGTAGCAGTAGGCCGCGCCGTTGAGCGAGCCGACGCTGAAGCCGGCCACCGCGTCGAAATGGAGGCCCTGCTTCACCAGGCCGGCCAGCACGCCGGACTGCCACGAGCCCAGCGCGCCGCCGCCGCACAGGAAAAGCCCCACCGGACGCTTGAATTTGTACATAACGCTTCCGCATGCCCTCCGATAAATATTAGAATACTATTGTAGCATTCCCCGTGAGGGCGCGCCACGCCCGCCGCAGGGTCTGCCCGCTTTATATGTCCGAATACCTGATCATAGCCGGTCTCGCCGCGGTGATGGGCATGACGCTGGTCCTGCCCTTCTCCGTCAAGCGCGTCGAGAACGACCTCGAGGCCTTCCTTTTCGCGATGGGCATCATAGCGGTCAGCATCTCGGGTCTCTGGACGCTGGACCTGGTGAAAGAAGCCCTGCGCGAGCCGGTGGCGATAACCGCCGCCGTCGCCGTGGTCGGCCTGCTGTTCAGGACCGTGCGCGGCCGCCTGCGCGGCTGGCTTGAAGCGCTCACCCGCCGGCTCGGCCTCGGCCTTTCCATTTTCCTGATCGTCGTCCTGCTGGGCCTCGGCTCCAGCCTTTTCACGGCGATAGTCTCGGCGGTGGTGCTGGCCGAGATAGTGACGCTGCTCAAACTGGAGCGGGCTTACGAGGTGCGGCTGACCGTCTTCGCCTGCTACGCCATAGGCCTGGGCGCGGCGCTGACCCCGCTGGGCGAGCCCCTTTCCACCATAGTGGTGGCCAAGCTGAAGGCCCCGCCGCACGAGGCGGATTTCTTCTACCTGCTGCGCCTGGCCGGCCTTTGGATAGTGCCCGGAGTGCTGGCCTGCGCGGCCCTCGCGGCGCGCGGCGCGAAAGCGGCCGACACCGGCGCCCCCGGCCTGCGTGCGGACGCCCCCGAGACCAACAGGACCATACTGGTGCGCGCCGGCAAGGTGTACCTTTTCGTGATGGCGCTGATCTTCCTGGGCGCGGGCCTGACCCCGCTCGCCGAGCGCTTCGTGGCGAAGATGCCCACGTGGGCGCTGTTCTGGGCCAACTCGGTGTCCGCGATACTCGACAACGCCACGCTGGCCGCCGCCGAGATAGCCCCGGTGATGACCGACCGCCAGATAACCTTCATACTCATGGGCCTGCTGGTGTCCGGCGGCATGCTGATACCCGGCAATATCCCCAACATAGTCAGCTCGGCCAAGCTGGGCATAAAGTCCAGGGAATGGGCCCGCGCGGCGGTGCTTCCCGGCGCCGCGCTGATGGCCGTCTATTTCGTACTGCTTACGCTGCTGGCCTAGGCCGCGGCGAAAACGTGGAACAAGGAGAACCGTCATGGAATGGAAATGGAACACCATCATCGAGCCGTTCAAGATAAAGACCGTCGAGCCGCTCGGCATCACCACCCGCGAGGAGCGCGCCAAGGCGCTTGAGCAGGCGCATTACAACCTGTTCAACATCAAGGCGGAGAAGGTGCTGGTGGACCTGCTGACGGACAGCGGCACCGGCGCGATGAGCGCGGCGCAGTGGGGCGGCGTGATGAACGGCGACGAGTCCTACGCCGGCGCCCGCAGCTACTACAATTTCGAGCGCGAGATAAAGGACCTCACCGGTTTCGAGGAGGTCATACCGGTGCACCAGGGCCGCGCCGCCGAGAAGATACTGTTCGGCGTGGTGGCCGGCAAGGGCAAGTGCATCATCTCCAACTCCCATTTCGACACCACGCGCGCCAACGTCGAGTTCACCGGCGCCGAGGCCATGGACTTCCCGGTGAAGGAAGCCCTGAACTTCGACAAGCCGGCCCCGTTCAAGGGCAACGCCGACGTCGCCGCGATGGAGAAGTTCATAAAGGAGAAGGGCGCGAAGAACATCCCGCTGTGCGTGATGACCGTGACCAACAACTCCCTCGGCGGCCAGCCGGTCTCGATGGAGAACCTGAAGGCCGTGCGCGCGCTGTGCGACAAGTACGGCATCCCGATGTTCCTCGACTGCGCCCGCTTCGCCGAGAACGCCTATTTCATAAAGCTGCGCGAGAAGGGCTACGCGCAGTGCCCGGTGCGCGAGATCGCCGAGCAGATGTTCGAACTGGCCGACGGCGCCTGGATGAGCTCCAAGAAGGACGCGCTGGTGAACATCGGCGGCTTCCTCGCGATGAACAACAAGGAGTGGAGCGCCAAGGCCAGGCAGATGCTGATCCTGACCGAGGGCTTCAACACCTACGGCGGCCTGGCCGGCCGCGACCTCGAGGCCATAGCCATCGGCCTGCGCGAGGTCCTCGACGAGAACTACCTGCAGTACCGCATCCGCTCCACCGCCTACCTCGGCGAGGGCCTGCTCAGGCACGGCGTGCCGATAATCAATCCCCCCGGCGGCCACGGCGTGTACGTGAACGCCAAGAAGTTCCTGCCGCACATAAAGCCGCAGAATTTCCCGGCCCAGTCGCTGGCCTGCGCGCTGTACCTCGAGGGCGGCATACGCGGCGTGGAGATAGGCACGCTGATGTTCGGGCGCCGCGACGCGAAGGGCGTGTTCCAGGCCGCGCCGATGGAGCTGGTGCGCCTGGCGATACCGCGCCGCGTCTACACGCAGAGCCACATCGACTACGTGATAGAGGTGTTCGGCTGGCTCGCGAAGCGCGCGAAGCAGATAAAGGGGCTCGACGTGGTGGAAGCCCCGGCGATACTGCCGCATTTCACCGCCAAGCTCAAGCCGGCGAAGTAAGGCCGGCGCGCCCGCGGCGGCGGGCAGGACTGCACAACTATGTTCAAGAAAGACAGGATCAGCGAGATAAGGCCGGAGCTCGAGGCCATAGTGGGGCCGGACGGCGTGCGCACGGGCGAGGCGGAGATACTGATGTACTCCTACGACGCCGGCATGGCGCGCGCCCGGCCCGAAGTGGTGATAACCTTCTCCGCCGCGGACCAGGTGGCCCCGGTGGTGAAGCTGCTGGCGAAGAGCGGGATACCTTTCCTGCCGCGCCTCGCGGGCACCAACCTCTCCGGCGGCACCATACCGCTGCACGGCGGCGCGGTGCTGAACATGTCCCGGCTGAAGAAGATACGCCAGATAGACACCGGCGCCCGCCTGGCGCTGGTGGAACCCGGCGTGGTCAACCTGGAACTGCAGAACGCGCTGGCGCCTTTCGGCTTCTTCTACGCGCCGGACCCCGGCAGCCAGAAGGTCTCGACGATAGGCGGCAACATAGGCGAGAACGCCGGCGGCCCGCTGTGCCTGAAGTACGGCGTCACCGTGGACAACGTGGAGAAGCTGGAGTTCGTCTCGCCCGACGGCGAGACGCACACGGTCTCGTACCGCGACGCCGGCCCCGACGTGATGAGCCTGCTCGTAGGGTCCGAGGGTACGCTGGGCATCGTGACCGCGGCGTGGCTGAAGATACTGCCGCTCCCGGCCCATATAAAGACCGCCACCGCGGCTTTCAAGTCCATGGACGAGGCGATGAACGCCGTGACGCGCATCATAGGCTGCGGCATACTGCCGCGCGCCCTCGAGGCGATGGACAAGGTCTCGCTGGACACCGTGATGGCTGGGCGCGAGAACCCTTTCCCCCCGTCGGTGGAGGCCGTGCTGCTGCTGGAGCTGGACGGCGACGACCCGGTGCGCATCACGAAGGACCTCGACACCTGCCACAAGATCTGCGCGGCGGAGGGCTGCCAGAATTTCAGGATGTCCGGCGACCCGGCCGAGCGCGAGATGCTCTGGCAGGCCCGCCGCGGCGTCAACCCGGCGATGGCCCGCCTGGCCCCCGACCTGCTGGTGGAGGACGGCGTGGTGCCGCGCCCGCTCCTGACCGCGGCGCTGCGCGAGACCCGCGAGATAGCGGCCAAGTACAAGCTTACCTCGGCGATGATCTTCCACGCCGGCGACGGCAACATGCACATGCACATCATCTTCGACCGGCGCGACCTGCAGGAAGTGCGCCGAGTGAAGAAGGCCGGCTACGAGATGATGAAGGCCTACATAAAGCTGGGCGGCACGATCTCCGGCGAGCACGGCATAGGCGTGGAGAAGCGCGTGGCGATGAGCTGGCTTTACGGCCCGGAGGAACTGGAGTTCTTCCGCGCGATAAAGCGCGCCTTCGACCCGGCTGAACTCTGCAACCCCGACAAGATACTGCCGATAGGCGGCGACGACGCCTGCGGCGAAGGCAGGACGCTGCCGGCCTCCGGGCTTTCCGCCCGCGCCTCGCAGAGCCCCGCCGCGCGCGGCATCATAGACGAGCTGCGCGTGCGCTCCGGCCGCAACATCGCCACCGCGGTGACCGGCCTCGGCACCCGTCTGAAGAGGGCGGACCTCGGCGGCGCGCAGCCGCTGGACCTGCGTGCCCTCAACGCCGCGGCCGTCATAGACGCGCGCAACCTTACCGCGAGGGTGGAGGCCGGCGTGCGCATGACGGATTTCAGGCGGCAGCTGGCGGCTGAAGGTCTGCGCCTTGACCTCCCGGAGCTGGAGGGCAGCGTTGGCGGCCTGATAGCCTCCAAGGCCTGGCCCGACCTGCGCGACCTCCTGCTCGGCCTGGAGATAGTTACCGCCGAAGGCACGCTTGTCGAACTTGGCGGCAAGACGGTCAAGAACGTGGCGGGCTACGACGCGGTTAGGCTGATGTGCGGTTCGCAGGGCGCCTACGGCGTCATCATAGCGGCCACCTTCGCGCTGGCCGCCGGCCAGGGCCAGGCTGCGGCTTACGCCAAGGCTGAACCGGGCGATTTCACCCCCGGCCCGCTGCAGCGGAACCTTAAGGAACAGCTGGACCCGCGCAATCTTCTCAACCCATGGATATACGCCGGCACGGCGGCAGCCGCGCCCGGGCAAGAGGCTGTAAAATGAACGGACAAGAGCAGGAACAGGAACACGATATCATCGTCGACATACCCGCGGCAGGGGAGGCGGAGGCGGCGTTGCCGCGCCGCGGCTTCCCCAACGACGTCAACGAGCTCTACCCCCACGAGCAGGCCGGCCGACACCTGGATACGCTGCTGACCGACCTCGGCGAGCGCCGTCTCTACGACGCCGCCTCGCAGTGCAACCGCTGCGGCTACTGCGAGAACGTGTGCCCGACCTACATGCTGACCGGCCGCGAGACCCTTTCGTCGCGCGGGCGCAACCAGTTCGTGCGGCTGCTGGTGGAGGGCCGCGCGAAGGACCCCGAGGCCGCCCGCGAGGCGCTGAACACCTGCATGCTCTGCGGCGCCTGCACCAGTTCCTGCTACGCCAAGGTCCCCACCCCCGACATAGTGCTGGAGGGCCGCCGCGCTCTCAACGGCTACGGCGACAATTTCTTCGCCCGCGCCGCCATAAACACCCTGCTGAACGCCCCGGCGATATTCGGCTTCTGGCTGAAGCTGGCCTACCTGGTGAAGAAGACGGGCCTGCCGCGCCTGGCCGCGAAGATGGGCCTGTACGATTTCCTCGGTATGCCGGGCCTGGCCGACGCCGAGGGCGCGGTGGACAAGGTGCCGCTGCGCTTCGCGGCCGAGACCCTGCGCGCCGACGAGGAACTGCGGGCCGTCCACGGCAAGCCGGTGAACTGGGCCTACTTCGTCCCCTGCGGGCCGAACCTGATCTACACCGAGGTATCCGAGGCCACCGTGCGCGTGCTGAAGGCGCGCTTCGGCCCCGGCGTCTTCGTGGACAACGCCTGCTGCGGCCTGATGGCAAACAACTACGGCCGCCTCGAGGAGGCGCGCGAGTTCGCCAGGAAGAACATCGTCCGCTTCGAGGAGCTCCGCGCCGCGCACGGGGATTTCAAGGTCATAGCGGACTGCTCCTCCTGCGCCGCCTTCATGAAGAGCTACGAACAGCTGTTCACCGCCGACGCGGAGTGGCGCACACGCGCTAAGGCCTTCGCCGACGCGGTCTGCGACATACTGGAATTCCTGCCGCCCGAGAAGGCCGGCGTTTCCGACCCCGAGGCCCTGAAGAAGGCCGGCAAGGTGACCTACCACGACTCCTGCCGCGCCTGCCACGGGCAGGGCATACGCCAGGAGCCGCGCGAGGTGCTGCGCAAACTGGCCGGCAAGGCCTACCGCGAGCTGCCCGAGAGCGACTGGTGCTGCGGCGGCGCCGGAGCCTACGCCTTCACCGAGCCGGAACTGTCGGCGAAGGTGCTGGACCGCAAGCTCCGGAACATCGCCTCGGTGCAGGCCGATACCGTGATAGTGGGCGGCACCTCCTGCCTCTCGCAGATAAACGCAGGCCTGAAGACGGCCTACCCGTCCGCGCGGGCCGTGCATTACAGCGTTTTCGTGGACGAACTAACGAGGAAAAAATAAAGGGCCCGGAGGCCTTTTAATTGCTAGAATACTGATTATGACCAGGGCCGAAGAACTGGAGAACCGCCTGCGCCTGCTCGTCAACTTCGGCGGCGTCGTCTCCAAGGAGACCAATCTTCAAAAACTGCTCGAGATAATAGCCGAGCAGGTGAAGACCATCCTGGGCTGCGACCGCTGCAGCGTCTTCATCATGGACAGGCAGACCAACGAGCTGTGGAGCAAGGTCGCCCTCGGCATGCAGAAGACCGAGATCCGCGTGCCCTTCGGCCGCGGCGTGGTGGGCAACGTGGCCTCCTCCGGCCAGACCATAAACATCCGCGACGCCTACACCGACGGGCGCTTTACCCACGAGATAGACCGCCTGACCGGCTACCGCACGCGCAACATCCTGGCCGTGCCGCTCAAGAACGTGGGCGGCCACATCATAGGCGTCTTCGAGGCCATCAACAAGGCCTCCCTGCCTTTCGACGCCGACGACGAGGGCATACTGCAGCTGATAGGCTCGCTGGCCGCCTCGGCCATCGAGAACGCCCAGCTCTACGAGAGCCTTTCCAAGTCCCAGCTCGAGACCATCTACCGCCTGGCCGTCACGGCCGAATACCGCGACCAGCAGGACACCGCCATACACCTGCGCCACATCACCGAGTACTCGGGGCTGATAGCGCAGGGCCTGGGCCTGCCGGAGCGCGAGGTGGAGAACATCCGCTACGCCAGCCCCCTGCACGACATCGGCAAGGTGGGCATCGCGGACGCCATACTGCTCAAGCCGGGCAAGCTCACTCCCGAGGAATTCGAGGAGATGAAGAAGCACACCCTTTACGGCGCGAAGATCCTCTGCAACGCCGAGAGTTCGCTGCTGCAGATCGCCTGCAAGGTGGCGGGTTCGCACCACGAGAAGTTCGACGGCACCGGCTACCCGGCGCGGCTCAAGGGCGAGCAGATTCCGATCTACGCCCGCATCGTCTCGGTGGCGGACGTGTTCGACGCGCTGTGCATGCCGCGCGTCTACAAGCCGAAGTGGGAGACCGAGAAGGCCCGCGAGTACATCCTCGAGGAGAGCGGCAAGTCCTTCGACCCGGCCGTCGTCGAAGCCTTCGACAAGGTGTACGGCGAGATCCTGAAGATGCACGCCATAGGCGACGGCAAAGCCACCATAATCCCCGGCATCACGAAGGAACTCCACAAGCACACCTTCTGAAGTCCTTCCCCGCCTACGAAAAAGAGCCTGGCCTCCAGGCTCTTTTTATTTTCGGAGTTAAAAGTCCGGGCGCGGGGCCTGGCATGGGGTCGGAACGCAAAACGCGCTCGGCCACACCGTGGC
>CALMZU010000326.1 GCA_937870775.1 uncultured Elusimicrobia bacterium | reverse complement strand
GGGGCCTTGCCTATGCGGGCGATGTCGAAGGTCTCTATCAGCTGGGCCTTGGTGAAGAACTCCTGCTCGGTGCCGGGGTTCCAGCCCAGGAGCGCTATGTAGTTCAGCACCGCCTCGGGCAGGTAGCCCTTGGCGAGCAGGTCGGAGAGGGCGGCGCTGCCCTCGCGCTTCGAGAGCTTCTTGCCGTCGGAGCCGAGTATGTGCGGCAGGTGTATGTGCTCCGGGGTTTCCCAGCCGAAGGCCTTGTAGAGCAGTATGTACTTGGGCGTGGACGAGATGTACTCGCAGCCGCGCATCACGTGCGTGATGCCCATCAGGTGGTCGTCCACCACGTTGGCGAAATTGTACGTCGGGTAGCCGTCGCGCTTTAAAAGTATCTGGTCGTCGAGCTGCTTGTTCTCCACCACGATGTCGCCGTAGATGAAGTCCTTGAACGACGTGGAACCTTCCTTGTCTATGCGCTGGCGTATCACGTAGGGCATGCCCTTGGCCAGGTTGGCCTGCACCTCCGCCTCGGAGAGGCGGCCGCAGCGGCCGTCGTAGCCCAGTATCGGGCCCTCGTGCTCCTCTTCGGCGGCGTCCTCGGGCTTCTCCTGTTTCTCGCAGAAGCAGCGGTAGGCGTGGCCTTCCTTGACGAGCTGCTCGGCGTACTGCCTGTAGAGCGGCAGGCGCTGGCTCTGCACGTAGGGGCCGACGGGGCCGCCCAGGTCGGGGCCCTCGTCGTGCTCGAGCCCGGTTACCTTCAGGCTCTCGTAGATGACCTTCACGGCGTCGCCTACGAGGCGGGCCTGGTCGGTGTCCTCTATGCGCAGGACGAACTTGCCTCCGTTCTTCCTGGCGTGCAGGTAGGCGTACAGCGCGGTGCGCAGGTTGCCTATGTGCATGTAACCGGTGGGGCTGGGTGCGAATCTGGTGCGGACTTCTTTGTTCATATACATTGATTTTACCAAATGGGGCCCTTCCTTTAAATCTATTGACACTCGGCGGGCAAAATAGGTTATATGTACTGGTAATTTAGAAGTAGACACTATAGGAGGAAGTCTAATGCCCGCTGCTAAAGCTAACTCGAAGTTCATGGCCCCCATAACCCCCAACGAGACCCTCGCCGCCGTCGTCGGCAACAAGCCGATGCCCCGCACCGAGATCGTCAAGAAGATGTGGGCTTACATAAAGAAGAACAACCTGCAGGACAAGAAGAACAAGCGCAACATCAACGCCGATGAGAAGCTGCTGAAGCTGTTCGCCGGCAAAAAGCAGGTCACGATGTTCGACCTGGCCACCATCATCAACAAGAACGTCAAGAAATAAGCAGGTTATTTCTTACCGACGCCGCCCGCTTTAAAACCGGGCGGCGTTTTTGTTTCCCCTTAAGGCCCATACGCGGCCTGGGACTTTTGGTATTGACTTTTGTCAACTCACCCCTTAAGATATAGGTAAGGTACAAGGCTATGAGAACGAGGACCATCCTTTTCGCGCTTCTGGCCGCCGCGCTCTGCGGCGGCAGCGCCCTCATGGCCGGCGGCCCCGGCTTCATACGCGTCTCCGTCTACGGGGACGACAACCGCACGGACCAGGCCGACGCCTCGGCCAAGCTGCAGGCCATGTCCAATTCCGTTCCGGCCCTTTTCCTGGCCTCCGAGCTGAAGGCCAACCCCGACGGCTCGTTCGCGCTCAAGACCGCGCGCCCGCTGGGCACCTCGCGCGGCATGGCCGACGGCCAGCGCTTCACCGACCAGAACCGCGCGGCCTACTGCTCCGGCGCCCTGGTGGGCGACGACCTGGTCTTCACGGCCGGGCACTGCGTGGTGGAATACTACGAGGGCGAGTTCGACTGCCGGACCGACAAGGTGGTGTTCGGCTTCTCGGTCACCACGAAGGGCGGCAAGGCGCCTTCCGCCTTCCCGGCCGCCGACGTGTACGGCTGCAAGAAGGTGATCACCTGGAAGAAGACCGGCATAACCGATTACGCGCTGATACAGCTGGACCGCAAGGTGACCAACCGCACGCCGCTGGCCATCAACCGCGAGGGCGGCCTCAAGACCGGCACCCCGCTGGCCGTGATAGGCTACCCCGACGGCCTGCCGCTCAAGGTGGCCGATTCCGGCAAGGTGCGCAGCATACCGGCCGGCAAGCCCTATTTCTTCACCGACCTGGACACCTTCCACGGCAATTCGGGCAGCCCGGTGTTCAATACCAGGACCTTCAGGATAGAGGGCATACTGGCCCGCGGCGACGAGGACTACCAGTTCACCGCCGACGG
>CALMZU010000325.1 GCA_937870775.1 uncultured Elusimicrobia bacterium | reverse complement strand
GCGGACGGCCAGATGGCCGCCAAACTGAAGGCCAAGGCTTCCATGGGCGCCGGCGCGGCTTCGGCCCGCACGTCGGGTCAGGCCTCGGCCTTCCAGGGAGGCAGCGGCAGCAAGGTCGGCCTGGCCGCGGCCCAGAACGAGAACGCGCCTTCGGAGGTCAAGAAAGCCGGTAAAGGCTCGGTGCTCAGCGCCCTTAAGGGCGCCTTCCAGGCCTCTTTCTACGGTTCGCGCCTGGCCTCGCAGGACGCGGCCAAGGCCTGGAGCGCCAAGGCCTTCGACGCGGCCCCGGATTACGAGACCGCGATAGAGTACGAGGAGAAGATGCGCACCAGCCTGGACAAGGTCAACCCCGGCTCCATCCCGTCCTTCCTGCGCGAGCAGGAGCTCAGCGGCGGCGACGCCAAGTCCATAGATGTGCCCAAGGTGGAGGGCTTCGCCGTGGACATAGAGGCCTCCAAGGCCGCCACCAAGGAATCCAAGAAGAACAAGAGCATGGCCGAGAACATGGCCTCAGGCCTGATGAACGGGTTGTTCTCCGGCATAGGCAGCGCCACCTCCGGCGATGAGGAAAACGAGGACGACCGCAGCGTGGTCGACATAAGTTCCGAGGACGAGAACGCCTGGCTCTTCGAGTTCGACGGTTTCGACTATACCGACATGTACGGCAGTTACGGCGCGGAGTGCGGCTGCAGCGAGGCCGCCCCCTGCTGCTGCCTCGGCAGCGACTACTACAGCGGTTCCGGGGCCACCGATCTTTCGGGCGGCTACTCGACGGACTTCTACGACACCAACGGCGTCGTTTGGGTCTGAGCCCCAAATAATATAAAGTATAGGGCCGGCTCTTTGCCGGCCCTTTTTGCGAGGTGAACGTGAACAACACAAAGACCGCCGCGGCCGCCGCCGCGCTTCTGTTCCTGGCCGCCTGCTCCTACCGCCTGCCGGAGAAGCTGGCCGCCGACATCTTCTGCCGCTATTCCTACGTCCCGGCCGACCAGGCCAAAGTCCTGTCCCTGCTCAGGGAGAAGGGCGCCGCCGGCCTGAAGGAACTGGACCCCTACGCCGAGCTCCTCAAGGACCGGCGCGAGGTCAAAGCCCCGTCGGAAGACGCGCCCCTTTCCGCCGGCATGCTGATAGGCCGCTCAGGCGCCTCCTGGCGCGCGCTGCGCGTGTTCAAGGACGGTCCCGCCGCCGCCGCCGGTCTCAAGGACGGGGACATATTGATCTCCGCCGCCGGCGCTCCCGCCGGCACCGCGGAATTCCTGGCCGCGCTGGAGAACCGCGAGTTCGACCTGAAGGCCGCGCGCCGCTCGGCCTCGGGCGACGCGCCCCTCGAAGCCAAGGTCCGCAAGGCGCGCTTCCGCTTCCCGTCGCTGTTCGGCGTCTACGACCCCGCCGCCCGCACCGCCTTCGTGCGCGTGCCGCTGTTCTTCCCCGACTGCGCCGCCGACGTGATAAAAGGCCTGGACGTGATGGCCTCCTACGGCGCGCGCAACGTCGTGTTCGACCTGCGCGGCAACAAGGGCGGCAGCCCCGAGGACGCCGCCCAGGTGCTGGCCGTGCTGGCCGAGAAACCCGGCCGGCTGATGTTCATCGAAGCCCGCGGCGGCGACGCCAAGACCTACTCCACGAAACTGCGCGGCCGCCACGCCGCGCTGCGCCCCGCCGTCCTGGTCGACGGGAGCACGGCCATGGCCGCCGAGGTGTTCGCCTCCTCGCTGCGCGAGCTGCGCGGCGCCAGGCTGGTGGGGACGAGGACCGCCGGCCGCGTGCGCCTGCAGCGCTCGTTCAAGCTGCCCCGCGGCCGCAGCCTCCGCTTCACCGTGGCCTCGCTGAAGACCTCCTCCGGGGCCGACCTGGAGGGGAAAGGCGCCGCACCCGACGAGAACTTCGAAACGCCGGCCGCCGCGGCCGCCGCGTGGAAGAACGCCTCCGCCACCGCATTCGCCGACGACCCGGCTTACGCGGCGGCCGCGGGGCTTTTCAGGTAGAATACGCATAGTACATGGAGATGATATGGAACGCATAATTTTCTCGCTGCTGATGCTGTCGGCCCTGCCCTGTATGGCCGAGATAAAGGACCAGCCCGCCGCCGAGGCCGCGCTTAACAGCGCCTCGGCCAAGGACAGGCTGGACGCCATTTCGTATCTCGGCGCACAGCGCGGGGACACGGCGTACGCCGCGCTGGCGGCCCGTTTTCCCGACGAGAAGGACGCGTATCTCCGCGTGAAGATCGTCGAGGCGCTGGACGTGGCGGCCTCCACCTGGGCCTATAATTGCGCCGCGGCCGCCTCGGCCGACGCCAACAAGGCGGTCCGGGCTTCCGCCGCCGCGGCTATTGCGCCTCTGGCCGGCCGTACCGACGCGGACAAGGCGCTAAAGGCGCTGGCCAAGGACCCGGCGGAGACGGTCCGCCTGGAACTTATAAATTCACTCTCCGTCCGCCCCAGCACCTCCGCCGTCTCCATAATAGGCTCGGCGCTCGCCGACAAGAAAGGCCCTGCCCGGCCCCGCCGCGCGGCGGCGGCGGCCCTCGGCAACATGGGCACCGCGGCGGCGGCCGAGGAACTGGTGAAGCATCTTTCCGACCAGGACCCCGAGGTGAAAGCCGCGGCGCAGAAAGGCCGCGCCGCTCTCAAAAAGCTCCGCTCTAAATGAAACGGCTGGCGGCTGTCGTCAGATGGCTGGACAGGTACGCCGGCACGGCGGTCTGCGCCGTTCTTTCGGCGTTCGCGCCCCATGGCCGGCGGCCGCCGGACGCCCCGTCGAAGATACTGGTCCTTAAGTTCTGGGAAGGCGGGCTGATAGTCATGGGGGCGCCGTGGTACAGGGCGCTGCGCCGCCGCTACCCGCGCGCCGAGGTGCATTTCCTTACGCTGGACGTGAACGCGCAGATCTGTTCCATGACCGGCGCCGCCGACAAGGTCATAGCCCTGCGCATAAGCCGCGGGCTTTTCGTCTTCTTCCTGGACCTGGCCAGGGCCCTGCCCGGCCTGCGCGCCGCCCGCTACGACCTGCTCCTGGACCTGGAATTCCTCAGCCGTTTCTCGGCCGCCCTTTCCGCCGTCGTGAGGCCGGCCTTCGCCGCCGGCTTCTCCATGCGCGGCTGCTGGCGCGGCGGCCTCCACGACCTGACCGTGCCGCTGGACCTGAAGGCGCATATGACGGCCAACTACGCGGCTTTCTTCGGCGCGCTCGGCGCGCAAGCCGGGCCGCAGGACCGCGTGCCGCTGGCGCGGGCGGCCTCGCCGCATCCCCTCGAGCCCCCGGCGCCGTTCATTGTGGTGAACTTCGACCGCAAGGACATAATGCCGGAGCGCACCTGGCCGCGGGCCAATTACGAGGCCGTGCTGGACGCCGTGCTGGCCGCGGGCCGCTGCCGCGTAGCGGTGGTAAGCCAGCGCCGGGTAGAGATCCCGGGGCGCCCCGGGCTGGTGAACCTCACCGGGGAACTGGATTACGAGGGCCTGGCCGGGCTTTTTTCCCGCGCCGCGCTGTTCCTGACCCACGACAGCGGGCCGCTGCACATAGCAGCCGCCATGGGCTGCCCTACCGTTTCGGTTTTCGGCCCGGAGACCCCGGCGGGTTACGCGCCGCAGGGCCCGCGCCACCGCGCTCTTTACCTCGGGCTGCCGTGCAGCCCCTGCGTGGACGCTCTTCGCGGCAAGGAACTGCGCTGCGTGCGCGCGGGCAACGAGTGCGTGACAGGAATAACGCCGGAGATGGCGCTGGCCGCGATGAGGGAACTGGCGCCGGAACTTTTTTGAATGAGGATAGCTTTCGTTTTCAACCCTTTCACTTACAAAGTCCACGAGGAGAACCTCCGCGTGGTGCAGCGCTATTTCGGCCTGTTCCCGCCGCTCTCCATGAGCTGGGTGGCCTCCATAGCCCGCAAGGCCGGCCACGAGGTGATACTGATAGACGCCCGCACCCTGCGCCTCACCATGCCCGAGGTGGCCGAGGCCTTGAGGAAGTTCCGCCCCGACGTGATAGGCGCGATGATGAGCACCTACATGTTCCCGGAAACGCTCGGCTGGCTCAGGTACCTGCGCGGCGAGCTGCACGCCTCCGGCATAAAGTGCCGGGTGCTCGTCGGCGGCTACAACCTGCGCGTATACCCGAAGGAATCCGTCAGCCACCCGGAGATAGATTTCGGCTGCGTGGAGCAGGCCTACTACACCGTGCCGGCGCTGCTCGCGGCGCTGGAGCGGGGGGAGACGGACCTCTCCGGCGTGCCCGGCC
>CALMZU010000324.1 GCA_937870775.1 uncultured Elusimicrobia bacterium | reverse complement strand
TTGTGGGCCGCGTAGAAATACGGGGGAACGTGTATTATGTCCTTTATGGAGTCGGAGCCGCCGGCGTACTTGTGCTTCATGGCGGGGTCCACCATCACGGTGCCGAGCGAGAGGTTCGTTTTGCCCTCGAGATCGCCTATCGCCGCGGGGTTGTACCACACGGCCGAAGCGTTATCCGCCACGGCGGTAAAGGCGTTGCCCATGCCGTTGGCCTTGGTGTCCTGTTCAGAGAGGCGGAAACCCGCGGCATTGACGCTGCTCGCCATAGCCATGAGCCCCACCAGTACCAGTGCTATTATGTTGACCATCAGTCCTCCTGTTGATTTATACAACCCCTCTATTTTACGAAATTAGGGGGCGCTAAAGCGAGGAAGAAACCTGCGGAGTTTCCTTATATAGGATATTGCCCGACGTGGCGCGCCGGCAATAGCCGTCCGTCCCCTCCCGGGTTTCCTTCGGTATTCGGGGAGGTGTATTTGGGAACATAATATGAATAGCCCGGGTTTCCCCGGGCTATTCGGTATTTATATTATGTCCCTAAGTGTTCAGAGCGACCAGAGTTTGATGGTCTTGTCGTTGGAGGCGGAGGCGGCGAAGCGGCCGTCGGGGGAGACGTCGACGCAATAGATCTCGTCGTCGTGGCCCTCGAAGGTCCTCAGGCAGGCCCCGGTGGCGGCGTCCCATACCTTCACGGCGGAGCCGCCGGTCACCACCTTCTTCCCGTCGGGAGTGAAGGTGACGCAGTTGATCCAGTCCGAGTCCTTCACCGAGCCGGCCAGTTCCAGTTTCGCGGCGTCCCAGATCTCCAGGCGTTTCTCCATGCCGGTGCCCACGGCCAGCAGGGAGCCGTCGGGCGAGAAGGCAAGCGAGCGCACGCCGTAGAGGTATTCGTCGTTGGCCTTAAGGAGTTCGCCTGCGGGGGAGAGGAACTGCAGCTGCACGCCGCCGGCGGCCAGCGCGCCTTTCGGCGAGACGGCCAGGGCCTTTATGTCGCCCATCCCCGGGGTGAGCGTGCCTTTCAGCGAGCAGTCGGGGGAGGAGAAGACCTTTATAGTGGCGTCGTCGGAGCCGGAGTACAGCGCCTTGCCGTCGGCCGAGAAGGCCAGGCAGTTCACCGGGCCTTCGTGCTTCAGGGCCTCGGCTACCGCCGAACAGTCCGCGGTGCGCCAGATCTTCACGCTCTTGTCGAAGGAGCCGGAGGCGAACAGGTCGCCGTCGGCGTCGAAGGCCACGGCCTTGATGTCGCCCTGGTGGGCCGGTATGGCCTTTATCTCGATGCCGTCCGGCACGGACCAGAGTTTTATAGCGTTGTCCTCGCCCGCGGATACCAGGAATTTGCCGCATGGCGAGAAAGCCAGCGACAGCACGCCGTCGGAATGACCGTTGAGAGTCTTTATCAATGCGGTTTCTGCCATATGTCCCCCGTAAGTGCGGAATGCCATAATTTATATAATTTGAAGACCATAATGCAAAGGAAATGCGTGCGGCGCAGCGTAAGCGCCTCCCTGTACGACGGGGCGTCCTGGGCCGCGATGAGCGGCTTCGCCGACACCTATGCCGTCCCCATGGCCATGGCCCTGGGCGCTTCCACGTCGGCGGTCGGACTGCTGAAGTCGCTGCCTTTCCTTATTTCCTCGGCCTTCCAAATGCTGGTGGAGCGGCTGGTCTCCGCCCTGGGCAGCTGCAAACGCGCCGTGCTGCTGGCCGTGGGGGTGCAGGCGCTGTCCCTTTACGCCGCCGCCGCCTCGGTGTTCATTCCCGGCCGTTACGGCCTGGCCTTCTTCCTCTGCATGATAGTGGTCTACACGGTGGCCGGCAACGCGGCCAGCCCGCCGTGGTCGGTGCTGATGGGGGAATACATACCCCCGTCGAAGCGCGGGGATTTCTTCGGCTTCCGCTACCAGCTGATAGGCGTGAGCTTCTTCGCGGCCGGCTACCTGGCCTCGCGGCTGCTGGGCCTGCTGGAGGGGAACGGGCAGCTCGGCTTCTTCGTGGTTTTCGCCGCGGCCGGCCTGCTGCGCACCGTCTCCTTCTTCTGGATAACCCGCATGTACGAGCCGCGCACGCGCTTCCATATGCCGCGCAGCGGCCGCGTTGATTTCCTCGCCGGGCTGGACTTCCGGCGCGGCCGGGTGCCGGCGCTGTTCTTCTCGGTGCTGGTGCTGCTGCTGTCCACCTACCTGGTGGCGCCGTACTTCAGCGTGTACTCTCTGAAGGAGCTCAAGAGCAGCTACCCGCAGTTCATGGTGCTGATGACCATAGGTCAGCTGATGACCTACCTGTTCATGCGCCGCTGGGGCCAGGCCGCCGACGCCTACGGCAGCGTTAAGATACTCAAGGCCGCCTTCCTGCTCATCCCGACGGTGCCGCTGCTCTGGGCGCTGAGCCGCAACTTCTACTACCTCGCCGCGGTGGAGGCCTATTCCGGGATCATCTGGGGCGCTTACCTGATAGGCATGAACAACTTCATCTACGAGACCATACCGGCCCACGCGCGCGCCGGCTACAACGCCTTCTTCTCCTTCACCAACGGCATCGCCCAGTTCGGCGGGGCCATGGCCGGCGCCTGGCTTTACGAGCGCCTCCCCGCGCTTTGGGGCAGCCCGTTCGTCACGCTGCTGCTGCTCTCTGCCGTCCTGCGCTGCCTGGCCGTGCTGCCCATGTTCATGATGGTGGGCGAGGTGCGCCAGGTGCGCGCCGCCGGCCCGCTGGACCTGCTTTTCGCCATAGTCGGCCTGAACCCGCAGCCGCGCTGAACGGCCCTTGCGTCCGCACTCGTCTTGTGCTATAAAATGTCCGTGTCCTTAAAGAGGGGAGATAAGGAGAAACGATGATCAGAACTATATTAGCCTGCCTGATAGCCGGCCAGGCCGCGTGGTGCGCGGCCGCCTCCAGCAAGGCGCTGGAGTCCTCCGGCCTAGACGTTTCCCGCTCGGCCGCGCCCGCCGCCGCCGAGCCCTCGGCGCCGGAGCCGGCGGCGAAGGCCCTGCCGCCCGACCTGGACCTGTTCAGCTATTTCGGCTACCCGGACCGCCCCGAACCCTCGTCGTTCCGGCCGTCCCGCGCCCCGCGCGGCGCGCAGGTCTTCTCCATGGACCTGAACACCATAAAGAACGCCTACCTGCACACCTCCGTCGGTTTCACCACCGGCGCCGGCACGCGCATCTCGGTGAGCGGCAGCAAGGCCTCCAACTGCCCCGACGGCGGCAATTCCTGCAAGGACAAGGAGAAGTTCTTCCTGGTGCTCACGTCGGACAAGGGCCAGAGCTTCTTCGTGCGCGCTATGGACATAGTGAACTGGGGCATCTTCATGAGCGGATCGCGCACCGTCACCGTCGACGGCGAGAAGTACGTCGTAAAGGTGCTGGCCAACGCCTCCACGCCGGAGGAGAGCGTGGTGGAGATAAAGGGCCCCAAGGGCGTGGCCTTGAAGGCCTCGCTGAAGCAGCTGGGCGACGCCGTGGCCGCCAAGGGCGTGGACGTCAAACTTTCCAAGGTCTATAAACTCGCCTACGGCAACGAGATAACCCAGGGGCCCCAGGGCGCCAAGTTCACGGCGAAGATGCTGATACTGCTCATCCCTTTCCCCGTGGCCGACGCCTCCTCGTACGTGATACTGGACTCGGCCGAGGTGAAGCCTACCGGCACCGTCTACGACGGTTTCGAGAAAGCCTACAGTTTCCACTTCGACAACGGCGCGTTCAGCGTATACCAGCGCTGACGCCGCGGACCTGCAGCGGAAAAGGCCGGGAAGTCCCGGCCTTTTTTGCTGCCCGCGCGCGCGTATATAAATTTATATAATTGGTCTTGGGTTAGTACGGGCTCTAAAGGGGGAGAACATTATGTCCGCGAAACTTTTTTCGGTCTTTTTACTGGCGTCCGCCGGCCTGCTGGCCGGCTGCGCTTCTCACGAGGCCCCGGTAACGGGGGAGGGCGGAGCTTTCACGCTGGCATCGGTCTCTTTCCCGGCGGGCGGACAGATACCTCCGGGCTATACCTGCGACGGCGTGAACATCTCGCCGGAACTTTCCTGGCGCAACGTGCCGCCGGAGGCCAGGAGCCTCGCGCTGGTGCTGCGCGACCCGGACGCCCCGTCGGGGCATTTCCTGCACTGGGCCGTGCTGGACATCCCGCCGTCGGCCGCGGGATTCGCGGCCGGGACCAGGCCAAAGGCCCCGGCGAGGGAGCTCGCCAACGACGCCGGCACTTCCGGTTATACCGGGCCCTGCCCGCCGTCGGGCAGCCACCGCTACGTTTTCACCCTTTACGCGCTGGACGCCGCGGGTATAGTTCCCGACGGCTTCACGATAGAGGATTCGCTCTCCCGCCATACGCTGGCCAAGGCCGTGCTGACCGGGACCTACCAGAGGACTAAATGAACATCGCAGAGGACATCAGGACCGTATTCGAGAAGGACCCCGCGGCGCGCAGCGTGCCCGAGGTGCTGCTGTGCTACCCCGGCCTGCACGCCGTGTGGCTGTACCGCCCGGCGCACTGGCTGTGGACGCGCGGCTTCCTTTTCCCGGCGCGGCTGCTCTCCCATTTCGCCCGCCTGCTGACCGGCGTGGAGATACACCCCGGCGCCGCCATAGGCCGGAGGTTCTTCATAGACCACGGCATGGGCGTCGTGATAGGAGAGACCGCCGAGATAGGCGACGACGTGCTGCTGTACCAGGGCGTGGTGCTGGGCGGCACCTCGCTCGAGCACAAGAAGCGCCACCCGACCATAGGCGACGGCGCGGTGATAGGCGCCGGGGCCATCGTCCTGGGCGCCATAAAGATCGGCGACCGCTCGCGCATAGGCGCGGGTTCGGTAGTGATACAGGAAGTGCCTCCGGACACCACGGTGTTCGGCGTGCCGGCCCACAGCTCGCACGGCGGGGCCGGGCGCGAGCAGCTGGCCCACAACAGGCTGCCGGACCACTGCGCCGAGGAGATGCAGCGCGTGCAGGCCGAGATAGACCGGCTGCGTTCCGAAGTGGAGGCAAAAAAATGAAACCCGCCAAGGACATGAGCGGCCTCGTCGGCCGCACGCCGCTGGTAAGGATAAACCGCGCCGCCCCCGGAGGGGCCGAGGTGCTGGCGAAACTGGAGTTCTTCAATCCCTCGTCGAGCGTGAAGGACCGCGCAGCGCTGGGCATGATAGAGGACGCCGAGCGCCGCGGCCTGCTGAAACCCGGTTCTTTCGTTATAGAGCCCACCAGCGGCAATACCGGCATAGGCCTGGCCTGGCTCTGCGCCATACGCGGCTACAGGCTGGTGCTGACCATGCCCGAGACCATGAGCGTGGAACGCCGCCGCATCCTGAAGGCCTTCGGCGCGGAGCTGGTGCTTACGCCCGGCGCCGACGGCATGGCGGGCGCGGTGGCGAAGGCCGAGGAACTGCTGCGCTCCACGCCCGGCTCGTTCATGCCGCGGCAGTTCGACAACCCGGCCAACCCGGCCGCGCACGAACGCACGACCGGCCCCGAGATCTGGGAGGACGCCGGCGGCAAGGTGGACGCGCTGGTGGCCGGGGTGGGCACCGGCGGCACGCTGACCGGCGCCGGCCGGGCGCTCAAGAAGCTCAACCCCGCGCTGAAGGTCGTAGCCGTCGAGCCGGCCTCGTCGCCGCTGCTCGCCGGCGGCAAGGCCGGGCCGCACCGCATACAGGGCATAGGCGCCAATTTCGTCCCGTCGGTGCTGGACCGCGGCCTCGTCGACGAGGTGATCCCCGTGGCCGACGCCGAGGCCGGCGCCATGGCCCGCCGCCTGATGCGCGAGGAAGGCATAATGGCCGGCATCTCGTCGGGCGCGGCGATGTGCGCCGCGGCCGCGCTGGCCGCCAGGCCGGAGTACGCCGGGCGCACCATCGTCGTCATACTGCCGGACACCGGCGAGCGCTACCTCAGCACCTGGCTTTTCGAGGACCTCGCCTGACAGGAAGGACTTAATGAAGCTCGCTACACTGTGCTACATCAGGAAGAACGGCCGCACGCTGATGCTCCACCGCGTCAAGAAGCGTGACGACGTGCACGAGGGCAAATGGAACGGCCTCGGCGGCAAGTTCGAACCGGGGGAATCCCCCGAGGAATGCGTCATACGCGAGGTGCGCGAGGAGTCGGGCCTGCGCATAAGGTCCCCGCGCCTGAAGGGCGTGCTGACCTTCCCGCTCTTCTCGAAGGGCGAGGACTGGTACGTCTTCGTCTTCACGGCCTCGTCCTTCTCCGGGCGCCTGACAGACTCCGACGAGGGGGACCTGGCCTGGATAAAGGACGCCGACCTGCTCAAGCTGAACCTCTGGCCCGGCGACAGGGTGTTCCTGCCGCTGCTGAAGAGGCGCGGGCATTTCTCCGGCAAGTTCAGCTACCGCGGCGGCCGGCTGGCCGGATACCGCGTGGAAAAATACTGATGACCGTCATACTCACCGGCGCCATAAATTCCGGCAAGACCACGCTGCTCTCCGGCCTGGCCGCGGCGCTGCGCTCGGCGGGCGGGAGGCCGCGCGGCCTGCTGACGCTGAAGCGTTTCGACGGGGAGCGCCGGGTGTACACGGCGCTGGACCTGGCCACCGGCCGCCGCCGCAAACTGCTGGAGGTCGAGGCCGGCGTGATAACGGAGGCCCGCGGCGGTTTCGCCTTCGCGGCGGCCGCGCTGAGCCGCCGGGGCCGCGGCCCCGTATTTATCGACGAGTTCGGCGTGCTGGAACTGGCCGGCGGCGGCTTCCGCGCCGAGGCCGACAGGGTAATTTCCGGCGGCGGCGACGCCGTCGTCGTGGTGCGCGAGGGCATACTCTCCGACGTCAGGCGCCTGCCCGGCCTGCGCGGCGCCCGCGTGGTGCGGCTGAAACCGGGCCGCGGCGAAGCGGCCGCGGCCTGCATACTGAAGATACTTGATGGAGCACGGACTTAAGATAGAAGGACTCACATTCTCCTACCCCGGCGGCCCCGAGCTGCTGCGGGGCGCGGACCTGCGCGTGCTGCCTGGGCGCTGCGCCGCCGTCACCGGCGGCAACGGCGCGGGCAAGAGCACTTTGGTGAAGATAGCCGCCGGGATAATCCCTTCCTTTCAGCGCGGCGAGCTGCGCGGCGGCGTGGCCGCCGGCGGCCGGGACGGGATGCCCCCGGCCGCCGTGCTGCAGGACCTGGACTCCCAGCTGCTGCGCGATACCGTCGAAGCCGAGCTCTCCTTCTTCCTGAAGTACGGCGGACTCTCGGCCTCCCCGCGCGAGGCCGCCAGCGGCATGGGTATAGAGGAACTGCTGCCTCGCGACACCGCCACGCTCTCGAGCGGACAGAAGCAGCGCTTCCTGCTGGCCTGCGGCCTCTACTTCTCCGGCGGGGGGACCTTGATCCTCGACGAGCCCAACGCCTTCCTGGACGCGGAAGCCCGCGCGCTGCTGGCCGGGCGGCTCGCTGAACTTAAGGCCTCCGGCAGGAGCATACTGCTGGCCGGCCACGATTTCACCGGTTTCGGC
>CALMZU010000323.1 GCA_937870775.1 uncultured Elusimicrobia bacterium | reverse complement strand
CCTTTGATGTACCCTTCAGGGTATCAAAGTGTTGCGTTAGATTATTGGGACCGCCTTATTCGCTGCTATAGCTAAAAGACTTACCGGCTTGGGGGTTCCCAACTGCGCACAAGCGCAGCTCTACAGCTATTGCCGGGTTTATCTGGCCTTCCCGGAGATTTTTGGTACGCTGTACCAAAAATTGGGCCCCGACGTGATTTTCAGGACAGTGTCCCGAAGATCTGCTCTGCCTCCGGCTATGTGGAAAAAGACAAAAGTGGGGACACTGTCCCCACAATCCAGTTTTAATGCCGGAAGGTTGCTAAGCGAACTTTCATATAGCCATCTTCAGGAATTATCGGAAGTGGATGCCGGACCAAAACGCAACTTCTATATCGGCGAATGTCTGCATGGGAGTTGGGGCGTCAGAGAACTACAGCGGCAGATAGCCAGCCATTACTACGAGCGCACGCTGCTTTCAAAAAACAAAGACAA
The DNA here is from genome assembly GCA_937870775.1 of uncultured Elusimicrobia bacterium. GTDB lineage: Bacteria > Elusimicrobiota > Elusimicrobia > Elusimicrobiales > UBA9959 > UBA9959. Next base: position 5,393 of record CALMZU010000323.1, on the reverse strand, counting down.
ACTTTCCGCCATTACACAGGCAAAAGCAGAGAAACTTACCGCCGAGGAGATCATCCGGAATCCGTACGTTTTTGAATTCGCCGGCCTGAAGTCACGGGAGGCGATGATGGAATCTGACATGGAAGACGCGCTGCTGACCAGGTTGCAGGATTTCCTGCTGGAGCTTGGGCGCGGTTTTTGTTTCGAGGCCAGGCAGAAACGTATCCTTATCGGCGGGGAGCATTTCTTTGTCGACCTGGTGTTCTACCACAGGATACTTAAATGCCATGTGCTGATAGAGCTGAAGACGGACAGCTTCAAGCACGAGCATCTTGGTCAGTTGAACACATACGTGAACTGGTACAAGAAGAACGAGGCCGCGGCAGGCGACAACCCGCCCATTGGCATATTGCTCTGCACAAAAAAGAATCACGCGCTTGTGGAATACGCGCGAGCCGGGATAGATAACCAGCTGTTCATCTCTAAATACCAACTTGTTCTGCCGGGGAAAGACGAAATTGCGGCTTTCTTCAAAGAGACTGCCCACTAACGGTGAGTGAACTTTTTAACCCTGTCGAATTCGATAGGGTTGGTTCCTGGCCGGCCAGGAAGACCATACTTAAATCGGTTAGGAGGTAACATGAAGGCATTGGCTTATCCGCATGATCGTCCGCTGCCGTTCCCTACTCACCCATTAAAGGTCAATGGCGGGTATGTGGACGTGTATGTCATTCCAGAGGAGAAAAAGGGGGAAGTCCTGAAAAAGCTGTACCCTTTTATGCCTCTCCCGTCCCTGGTAACCGATGCCGGCGGTTCTTAAGAGTTATAATAGTAGGCGCCGCATGGAAGAGCTAAAAACGCTTGTTAAAACTATCAAATCCGGCGCCCGGCCCGAGGTAAAGGCCGCGCAGAAGCGGGTGGAGAGGCTTTTTCACCGCGCTTGCCGTGAGACGGAACTCTGGCCGGCTTTCGCCGTTTTCGCCGAAGAGGCGCGAGGCTACGATCAAATACCGGACCTGGCGCACAAGCTGGCCTTCCTGAACACGCTTAAATGGCCGTTCTGGGCGGATGAAACGGACCGTTACGATTTCTGGATAGATTTTCTCATTGCCCGTGTGCAAGACCCGGAGGGGAAGGGGCGGCGTGCGGCCGTACTTGCGGCGGAATACCTGGGCGTAGCCATGCTCAGCAGCTTTGACACGCCCGGCGGCTTGAGATTCAACGAACTTTCCGCCGAAGCCAGGGCCAGGGTCCGCACGCAGTTCTTCACCTTCGCTCTTAAAGCCGACGAGCTTGTACGCAAACACCGCATTCCGGAGCTGCGCAAGTATAAATACATCAGCTCAATGCCGCCCGGCATTTTCAAAAGCTGCTCGCAGCTTCTGAATCAGTCCCTGCTTACCACCCCCGAACTCAAGGAACAGCTCCTGGCCTTCATCCGCTCGCGGCAGGTCCCGCTACAACTGTCGCCGCATAGGTCAGGTCGCGCCTGATTCGCTGATCAATAATTCCGAAATATCCATATTCAAACCCGACACGCCGTTGTCGGGTTCGCCTGCTATGCTATTTCCATAAGTGGGGGCATAGCCATGAAGAACGGAATAAATCCGGCAGAATTCAATTTTAGTGCACTGGTAGGGCTTTGCCGGCGGACTCACGAAGAATTGCGAGGCCGGGCGACTCGTTCGGTCGATACTGCCATGGTCGTTCGGAACTGGCTGATCGGCTGGTATATCATCGAGTACGAGCAGAACGGTGCTGACCGCGCTCGGTATGGCAGCCGCTTGATAGAACGCCTGGAGGCGAAGCTCTGCATTAAAGGGGCTTCTGCCACGAATCTGCGCAAGTTTCGGCAGTTTTACCGCGAGTATCCGATTCAACAGGCAGTGCCTGTTGGATCCCGCAGAGTCATGTTTCCCGCGCTGGACTGGCGGACAGTTTCTGACGAATTATTGAGGAGATTCAGCCTGGGGTGGTCGCATTACATGGCGCTTCTTTCGATCGACGACCCGGAAGAGCGGCGTTTCTATGAAATTGAGGCAAGAGAGGGGAGTTGGGGAAGCCGCGATCTTGAGCGCCAGATATCAAGTTCATTATACGAGCGGCTGGCGCTCAGCAGGGACAAGGAAGAAGTCCTGCGCTTATCGCGGAACGGGCAGACAGTTGAAAAGCCCGCGGATATCATCAAGAGCCCGCTGGTGCTGGAATTTCTGGGCCTCGAAGAGAAGCACAGCTATAGCGAAAGTGAGTTGGAAACGGCGATCATAGACAAGATCGAGCGTTTTCTTCTTGAGTTGGGCAAAGGGTTTCTCTTTGAGGCCAGGCAGAAGCGTTTCACGTTCGACAATGATCACTTCTATGTCGACCTTGTTTTTTACAACCGGCTTTTGCGCTGCTATGTGCTTATCGACCTTAAACGGGACAAACTGACGCATAAAGATCTCGGCCAGATGCAGATGTACGTCAATCATTTTGACCGTCATGTAAAAACAAAGGACGAATTCCCGACCATCGGCATTGTGCTCTGTCACCGCAAGAACGACGCGCTGGTCGAGCTGACTCTGCCCAAGGAGGCCAATATCTTCGCGTCAAAATACCAGTTGTACCTGCCTTCCAAAGAGACGCTAAAGGCGCAATTAGAGAAGATAGGCGCGGAGTTAAAATAAATAACCATCCGCAGAAAAAGGGGGGCATGGCCAGGAAGTTCGGCGACGAGTTGCTTGTTTACGCCTGGATGCGAAACCGCAATGCTGTGGAATTCCTAGCCACCGTAGAGCAACCGGTGGCCCTTTCAAATCTCGAAAGTGATTAGGGCTTGAATGCAGATTATGCGCGCTTGGCGCCAAAGGGGTCGAAATCGACCCCTTATTGAAAGTTTAATTGTGGCGAATCCGCAATATTTAAATCGGTTAGGGGGTAACATGAAAGCATTGGTTTATCCGCAAGAGCGTCCGCTACCGTTCCCGACTTACCCATTGAAGGTCAATGGCGGGTATGTGGACGTGTATGTCATTCCGGAGGAGAAAAAGGGGGAAGTCCTGAAAAGGCTGTACCCTTTTATGCCTCTCCCGTCCCTGGACGATGTGATGCTTGATATACATGAGGATAAAACGTTCAAGGTACGTGAGTTCATGGTGCTGCGCAGCCCCGGGATGAACTGGCTGGTAAGCCCGTACTTCCCGCGCAGCGGCGGCACCGTGATAGATTGGTGGGACCCGGCGAACGAGTTTTCCATCGACGGTAATTAGGCGGCCATGCCGCAACTGTTGGGTTTGCCGCCGCGGATTGATAAAATATATTCATGGACTGCGGCGGGGGTAACCTTAATGGACGGTAAGGAAAATTTTCTGCGGAGGCTGCCTTGGTGGGCCGGCTGGCTGCTGGCTGGTTTGTGCCTGGTGCTTGGGTTTACGGCGGAGTTCTTCACCGTGGGCGTGGTGCCGGGGAGCGTGTTCGCTTTAGTTTTCAAAATAATGGCGGCGGCTTTTTTTGCGGCCGGCGTTTTTGCGCTGGCGCGCCATGGCGTGGCGGCTTTAGTTAAGCGGCCTGAGCCAGCGGCGCCGGCCCCGGAGCCGGAACCTGCAGCGCCGCCTCCGCCGCCCAAGCCCAAGAAGCCCAGCGACCCGCGCCGCTTCATGCACCCCGCCATGCGCGCCGAGCTGGACGCGCAGGCGCAGGGGAAGTCTTCTCAACAATAATGGAAAACAAAACGTTTAGCGGTGAGCTTTACCGGGACGACTCGATGATGGAGGTTAAAACCTCGCAGTTCTTTAACGTCGGGCGGCTGGATCTGTGGCTGCACCGCATGCAGCAGGCCGGGGTTCCCTGGCAGGGCGCTTTCCGCGACAGGCTGCTTTCCTTCTACGCCGTGCCGCAGCGGCTTGCGGCGGAAGGTCCCAGGATAGTTCTGTCGCCTGACAACCTGCAGGCGCTGGGCGGCGACCTGCCGCTGGCGCGGGCGGCGGTGCTTAAGAACTTCCATCTTATGCTGCTTGAGGCTTTGCCCGCCGGGGAAGCGTTCACTGTGAACGTTAAGGATCTGCTGCGGGCTTACCTGCACAAGAGCTATTTCCTGGCCAAGTCGCTTGAGGCTGTTATGCCCAAACCGCAGGCTATAGAGTTCCACCAAAAACTGGTGGACGTGCAGACCCGCGCCGAGGGCACCAGCGACCATCCGCAGCAGGTGGCGGATCACCTTTTCGCCAACCAGAAACTGAAAGGCGCTTTCGCCGAGGCTTTCAACTATTCCGAGCGCCTGCTGCCCGGCGGCCGCGTGGCCAAGAAGATAACCAAGTGCAAATGGTGCGAGGTGCTGCGCGAGGTCAACGACCCGGATTACGCTTATGCCGTGGCCTGCCACTACGACTTCGAGGCTACCAAGGTGGAGAACCCGGCTTTCACGCTTACGCGCGCCGGCACGCTTATTCAGGGCCGTCCGTACTGCGACTTCCTCTTTCACGACACGCGCATAGACAAGGACCCCGCCCACCTGCCCGAAGACTTCTGGGCCAAGATGGGTTGAGGGCAAAATATTATGAAGAAGGCCGCGTATACGGACAGGGTGCGCTATAACTGCGGCGACGCAGCGCTGGCGCCGGGGTTTATAGGCAAATGCAAATGGCCGGCGGGCGTGAAGTTCCTGGACCTGGAGCCGCGCCGCGGCCTTATGCGTATGGACGAGCCGCTGAAACTGGAAGGACGCTATAAGAATTACGGCGGCGGCATTATCTTTAAGCAGGGACGCGACAATATGCCGTTGCCGCTTATGCCGGATAGGAAAACCGGCGTTGCCGTGCGCACCATAACCAGCAGGCGCCAGCTTTGCGAGCTGTACGCTTCCACGCAGGACGTTTTTCATAAAGGCGCCGGCAAGAAATATATCACCGCCGATCAGTTGAAGGCCAGCGCGCTTTTTCGCCGCACGGTGCTGGTTAACCGCGTTAAGGGCGGGGTGGCGATTAAGGGCGGCAAGCCGGTTGGGATGATAGCCGGGTTAAAGCGCTGGATCCCGCTGGTCTCGCAATATGCGCGGTTCATTACCTGGGTGTGGCTGGACCGGGAGCTGCGCGGCCCGCAGCGCGCGGCGGCCAAGGCCGGGCTGCTTAAATGGCTTAAGGAAAATTCCGGCACGGTGCTTATGTCCCACGTGCACATTTTCAACCAGCGCTCGCAGCGTTTCTTCCTGGACCTGGGCTTCAAGCCGGTCCGCGTGCGCTTCTACCGCGTCTAAACCTGTGGCTCCCTATGGGATCGGCGGGAGGGAACTGGTTGCGATTTGGGACCAGTTCACACAAGGCCGGGGAGTGATAGAATATATTTTATGAAACCATGGTTCACGGTGGAGAGCGCGGACGCCGATACGCATATTATCAGCGAGTACCGGCATTGGGAAGAGACGCACTGCTACCTGCTTA
>CALMZU010000322.1 GCA_937870775.1 uncultured Elusimicrobia bacterium | reverse complement strand
AACCGTCCGCGGGCGCGGCCTGCACCGCGCGCAGGTCGAGGCCGTCCAAGGATAAATAGTGACCGGCCGAAGCGGCGCGCAGGTCCGCAACCTGCGGAGCAGCCGGGAGCGGCGGCGCGGCGGCGGCGCCGTTATAGAGTTCGGCTAAAGCGCCGGCCTGCCCAAGGAGGGGCAGCAGCGAGGCCAGGGAAAGGGATAACAGGAAACGGCGGCAGAGATTCGGCATTACTAAATTCTATAAGTAAAACCGCCGCCGCAAAAGGGCCTCTGGGCCTATGCGGGCGGCGGCAAAAGGGCCGTTTTACGGGCCTTAGACGGCGGCTTTCTCTTTCTGGTGGGCCGGAACGGGGTAGCCGAGCGCTTCCAGCGTCTCGTTGACTATCAGGTCGGCCCATTCCTTGCGCAGCTCGGTGGTGGGCGGCGGCAGGGTGCGGTGGTCGATATTGAATTCGCCCAGCAGCGCGTTGAGGCGGTCGAAGATGTCCTGCTGGAACTCGTGGCTCTTGGCGTCGCGGATGCCGTCTTCCATCAGCTCGCCGACCATGGGCAGCTTGTAAATGACGTCGTAGGGGAAGGTCTCGGCGTAGGCCTTGAGGAACTCGCGGAGCATCTTGTTCTCGCCGCAGCGGCGCTCGAGGTACACCAGGTTGTCGAACACGCTGCGGTCGCAGACCACCACCTGGTAGTTGCGCAGCGCGCCGCGCAGTTCCTCGGTGATATGCTGCATCATGATGTACATCTGCGCGGGCAGCGTGGTGCTTTCGTTTATCGGTATGCCCTGCTCGAAGGCGGAGGCGGCGATCTCGGAGAACACTTTCACCTTCAGGCCGCGCTTCTTCAGCTCGGCGGCCACCTCGTAGCAGAGCGTGGTCTTGCCGGTGCCGTGCGTGGAAATGAGCGAAATCTTATAGGGCCGCTTCTTGTTGTGGGGCATGTCAGACTCCGTGAAAATCAAATTGAAAAAATCGGGATAGACAATACTACACTTTTTCGCGCCGCGCTCAAAATTTCCCGCCGTTAACACGGCCCCGGCTTGCGGCTCAGGCCTTTCCGGAGGGGCGCCGCGCTTGCCTCAGCAATTCTCTGGCCAGCGCGGGCAGGGCGGCGCGCCAGAACTGGGCCAGGAGGACACTGGTCGCCGCCCCCAGCGCGAAGGTGTCGTCGATGAAGCCCGGGATGTTCACCGGCAGCATTTCGTAGAAGAAGACCGCGGCGGGCAGCAGCAGCCAGCGCCAGCCGGTGGCGTAGCGCTTGGCTATGGCCAGGCAGGCGCCCAGCAGCAGGCCGGCGCCGATGAAGGCCGGCGCGGAGAAGACGCTCAGCCCCAGGCTGAAAGGCGCCAACGCCAGCGACCACAGGGCGGCGAAGACCGCCGGCAGCGCGGCGTCAAGGTAGGAGTAGGTTTTAACGAAGAACAGGTTTACCACGGCGGCCGTAAAGAACAGGGTGAACGCTACGGCCCCGGCCAGCAGGCCGGTACGCAGGTCGGCGGCCGCCCAGCCGATAAAGAAGGCCAGCCCCGTGAACGGGAAGGACAGGAAGGCTATGGCGAAACTGCGCCACATACTAGCGCGCCAGCAGGCCGGTGATGCCCAGCCTGTCGCGGAAGATCATGGCGGCGAGAATGAGCAGGGCGAAGACCACCGCGGCCGTCACCGCGCCGTGGCTGCGGCTCCCGCCGGGGGGCGGCGGCAGCATCAGGTTCTCCTCTCGCCCGGCCACGTAGTCGGCGTA
>CALMZU010000321.1 GCA_937870775.1 uncultured Elusimicrobia bacterium | reverse complement strand
GGCGGGCGAGCAGCACGTGCTCTTTCGTCTGGGGCATCGGGCCGTCGGCGGCGGAGACCACGAGGATAGCGCCGTCCATCTGCGCGGCGCCGGTGATCATGTTCTTCACGTAGTCGGCGTGGCCGGGGCAGTCGATGTGCGCGTAGTGGCGCTTCTCGGTCGAGTACTCGACGTGGGAGACGGCGATGGTGACGGTCTTGGAATCGTCGCGCACCGTGCCGCCCTTCGTGATCTCGGCGTAAGATTTAAGGTTGGCAAGGCCCTTCTCGGACTGCACTTTCACAAGCGCGGTGGTAAGGGTGGATTTGCCGTGGTCCACGTGACCGATGGTACCGACGTTCACGTGGGGCTTGCTGCGGTCGAACTTTGCTTTTGCCATTTTCTGCTCCTTGTTAGTTTTGCTTGCTTCGGGCCCGCCGGTTTGCCGCCGGCGGGCAGATCCTTATTAGGCCTTCGCTTCGGCCTCAGCGGTGCGCTTCTCGACGACGGCCTTGGCTATGTTCGGCGGAACTTCCTCGTAGTGGGAAGGCTCCATCGTGAACGAAGCGCGGCCCTGGGAGATAGAGCGCACGGCGGTGGCGTAGCCGAACATCTCGGAGAGCGGCACGGTGCCCTTCACGGCGCGCGCGTTGCCGGCGTTGGCCATCTCGTTGATCTTGGCGCGGCGGCTCGACAGGTCGCCTATGACGTCGCCCATGTTGGCCTCGGGGGTGGTGACCACCACTTTCATGATGGGTTCCATCAGGTACGGGTTGGCCTTGCGGCACGCGTCCTTGAAGGCCATGGCGCCGGCTATCTTGAACGCCATTTCGGAGGAGTCCACTTCGTGGAAGGAGCCGTCGAACAGCGTCACTTTCACGTCGACGACGGGGAAGCCCGCCATCACGCCGCTGTCGAGGGACTCGCGTATGCCCTTTTCCACGGCGGGGATGAATTCCTTGGGGATGCGGCCGCCCTTTATGTTGTCGACGAACTCGAAGCCCTTGTTCATCTCCTGGGGTTCGACGGTGATCCACACGTGGCCGTACTGGCCGTGGCCGCCGGACTGGCGTATGAACTTGCCTTCCTGCTCCACCTTCTTCTTGATGGACTCGCGGAAAGCGACCTGCGGGCGGCCGACGTTGGCCTGCACGTTGAACTCGCGGCGCAGGCGGTCCACGATGATGTCGAGGTGGAGTTCGCCCATGCCGGAGATGATGGTCTGGCCGGTCTCTTCGTCGGTCTTAATGCGGAAGGTCTGGTCCTCTTCGGCGAGGCGGCCCATCGCGATGCCCATCTTTTCCTCGTCCTCTTTGGACTTGGGTTCGATGGAGATCTGGATGACCGGCTCGGGGAAGTTCATGCCTTCCAGCACTATGGGGTTGGCGGGGTCGCAGATGGTCTCGCCCACGGTGGCGCTCTTTATGGCCACGGTGGCGGCGATGTCGCCGGCCGAGATCTCCTTGATCTCCTGGCGCTTGTCGGCGTGCATGCGGAGGATACGGCCGATGCGCTCCTGGGTCTTCTTGCGGGCGAAGTACACGGTGTCGCCGGGCTTGAGGCTGCCGGAGTACACGCGGAAGAAGGTCAGCTTACCCACGAACGGGTCGGGCTGGATCTTGAAGAGCAGCGCGCAGAAAGGCTCTTTCACGTCGGCCTTGCGCTCCACCTCTTCGCCGTGCTCGTCGGTGCCCTTTATGGCGGGAATGTCGAGCGGGCCGGGCAGGAAGTCGACGACGGCGTCGAGCATGGGCTGCACGCCCTTGTTCTTGTAGGACGAACCGCACAGCACCGGGAAGAACTTGTTGGCGATGGTGGCGCGGCGGATGGCGGCCTTCAGCTCTTCGATGGTGAAGTTGGTCTCGCCGTTGAGGAACTTCTCGGCGATCTTGTCGTCCACGTCGGCCAGCTTCTCTATCATGTTGTCATGATATTTCTGGGCGGTCTCTTTGAGGTCCTCGGGGATCTCCACTTCGCTGAACTCGGCGCCCAGGTGGTCGCCGGTCCAGATGAGGGCCTTCATCTTAAGCAGGTCCACGAGGCCCTTGAAGGTCTCGGTGACGCCTATCGGGATCTGTATGGGGGCGGCGTTGGCGCCCAGCTTCTCGACGATGGAGTTGGCGGACATGTAGAAGTCGGCGCCGATGCGGTCCATCTTGTTGACGTAGGCCACGCGGGGCACATGGTAGCGGTCGGCCTGGCGCCACACGGTCTCGGACTGGGGCTCCACGCCCTGCACGCCGTCGAACACGGTCACGGCGCCGTCGAGCACGCGCAGGGAGCGCTCGACCTCGGCGGTGAAGTCCACGTGTCCGGGGGTGTCGATGACGTTGATGGTGTAGCCCTGCCACTGGGTGGAGATGGCGGCGGCGGTGATGGTTATACCGCGCTCGCGCTCCTGGGGCATCCAGTCGGTGGTGGTGTTGCCTTCGTGCACCTCGCCGATCTTGTGGCTCTTGCCGGTGTAATAAAGGATGCGCTCGGTGGTGGTGGTCTTACCCGCGTCGATGTGGGCGATGATACCGGTGTTGCGGACTTTGTGTAGGTCGAGTTCAGCCATGATTTCCTTGCTACTGTTAATTTGGTTGCCAGGCGGCCGTTTTACCGGCTGCCTGGCGATACTGGGCTAAAACGTTGTGCGTTTTACCAGCGGTAGTGGGCGAAGGCCCTGTTGGCCTCGGCCATGCGGTGAGTGTCTTCGCGCTTCTTGAAGGCGGCGCCTTCTTTCTTGTAGGCGAGAAGTATCTCTTCGGCCAGCTGCTCGGCCATCGGGCGGCCTTTGCGGTCGCGGGCCGCGCCGAGTATCCAGCGCATCGCCAGGGTGGCGGAGCGGGCCGGGCGCACTTCTATCGGCACCTGGTAGTTGGCGCCGCCGACGCGGCGGGCCTTCACCTCGAGGAGCGGGCGAACGTTCTCGATGGCTTTCGTGAACACGTTCAGCGCGTCTTCCTTGGTCTTCTCGGCTATGATGTCGAGGGCGTCGTAGACGATGCGCTCGCCGACGACCTTCTTGCCCTGGAAGTTCATCCTGTTGACCAGGCGGGCTACCAGCACGGAACTGTACTTGAAGTCCGGAGCGGGGGCGCCCCTTCTCTCACGCGGCCTTAAACCTTTTCTCGGCATAGTTTTGTTTCCTGTCCTTTGTGATTAGTTCTAAAGTTTACTTCTTCGGCGCGGCCTTCGGGCCCTTCGGGCGCTTGGCGCCGTAGAGCGAGCGGCTCTGCATGCGGCCTTCCACGCCGCCGGCGTCAAGGGCGCCGCGGATTATGTGGTAGCGCACACCGGGAAGGTCCTTCACGCGGCCGCCGCGGACCATCACTATGGAGTGCTCCTGCAGGTTGTGTCCGACGCCGGGTATGTAGGCGGTGACTTCCTGTTTGGAGGTCAGCTTCACGCGGGCGACCTTGCGGAGGGCCGAGTTAGGCTTCTTGGGCGTGGTGGTGTACACGCGGGTGCAGACGCCGCGGCGCTGCGGGCAGGACATCAAGGCCGGGGCCTTGCTGAACTGCCTGCCGCTGTGGCGGCCGTGTCTGATGAGCTGGTTGATTGTAGCCATAAAAACTGACTCCTATTTGTTCTTCTCTTCCTGTTCCTCGGAGAGCCTGCGCGTCGCAAAACCGCTGCCGGCGGGCACCAAATGTCCTATTATAACATTTTCCTTGAGGCCTTTCAAATAATCCACCTTGTTGGTGGTAGCCGCATCGGTGAGGACGCGGGTGGTCTCCTGGAAGCTGGCGGCCGAGATGAACGACTCGGAAGCCAGGGACGCTTTGGATATGCCCAGCAGTACGGGTTCGCCCTGCGCCGGTTCGTGACCGGTGGCGGCCGCCTGGTTGTTCTCCGCCTTGAAGGCCGACTTGTGGACGATCTCGCCCTTGAGGAGCGAGGTGCCGCCCGGTTCGGTTATCTTCACGTTGGAGAGCATCTGGCGCACGATGATCTCTATGTACTTGTCGTTGATGTTGACGCCCTGCAGACGGTACACTTCCTGTATGGCGTCGACGATGTAGTTCTGCACTTCCTTCACGCCCTTCACGGCGAGCAGGTCGTGCATGTCCACGGCGCCGTCGGTCAGCGCCTCGCCCACCGCCACGCGGTCGCCCTCGTAAACCACGAGGTGCTTGCCGTACGGTATCGGGTAGGCTTCCACCTGGCCGGTCTCCTCGTTCTTCACGGAGACCTCCACCAGGCCCTTCGCGTTGGTGCCCAGGCTCACAAGGCCTTCCACCTTGGTGATGATGGCGGCGCTCTTGGGCCTGCGCACCTCGAACAGCTCGGCGACGCGCGGCAGACCGCCGGTGATGTCCTTGGTCTTCGACGTGTCGCGGTGTATCTTGGCCACGATGTCGCCGGCCTTCACGTCCTCGCCCTGGTCCACGATGATGATCGTGTCGGTGGGGAGCGTGTGGCTGCCGACTATGCGGCCGTCCACCTCGACGACGATGCGCGGGTTGCGCTTCGTGCCGCGGTGCTCGATGATCTTGCGCTCGATGATGCCGGTGACCTTGTTGCGCTCCTCGTGCAGCGTGACGCCTTCCTTGATGTCGAGGTAGCGGGCCTTACCGTCGTGCTCGGTGATGAGCGGTACGGTATGCGGGTCCCAGTCGGCTATCAGCGTGCCGTCGTTGCGGGTCTTGTCGGAGGGCGCGCTGACCTCGGCCTTGTCGGCCACGTGGATGCGGGCGCCGTAGTTCAGCTTTATCTCGTCCGCCGGGAACTTCTTGGCGTCGTCGTACTTCACGATGATGCTGGCGCCGCGGCTCACGCAGATCTCGTGGCCGTCGCGGTTCTTGACGGTGCGGACGTTGCGGAACTCGGTCTTGCCCTTCGCCTTGGCGCGCGCCTCGGCGTTCTCAAGAACGCGGGACGCGGTGCCGCCGACGTGGAACGTGCGGAGCGTAAGCTGCGTGCCGGGTTCGCCGATGGACTGCGCGGCGATGATGCCCACGGCCTCGCCGGGCTCCACCTGGTAGCCGGTGGCCAGGTTCTGGCCGTAGCACTTGGCGCAGATGCCGGTCTCGGCCTCGCAGGTCAGCACGGAGCGGCAGAACACGCTCTCTATGCCGGCCTTCTCTATGGCCTTGGCCTGCTCGGGGGTAACCATCTCGCCGTTCTTCACCAGCACCTTGGTCTTGCCCTCGGCGTCGGTCAGCTTGACGTCCTCGAGGACGACGCGGCCGGTGAGACGGTCGGAAATGGGCTCGATGACCTCTTCGCCGCTGACGAGGGCCTTTATCTCCACGCCGTTGATGGTGCCGCAGTCGTCCTGCGTTATCACCACGTTGTGGGCAACGTCCACGAGGCGGCGGGTCAGGTAACCGGCGTCGGCCGTTTTCAGAGCCGTGTCGGAAAGACCCTTACGACCGCCGTGCGTGGAGATGAAGTACTCCAGCACCGTGAGGCCTTCGCGGAAGTTGGACAGAATGGGGTTTTCGATAATTTCGCCCACGCCGCCGGTCAGCTTCTTCTGGGGCTTGGCCATAAGACCGCGCATGCCGGCCAGCT
>CALMZU010000320.1 GCA_937870775.1 uncultured Elusimicrobia bacterium | reverse complement strand
CAGAACCAGACCTGCCCGGCGCAGCAGGCTATCAGCGCCCTCGACGCCGCGCGCCAGGCGCCGGGCCTGCGCAGCGGGGCCGGGCCGGCCGCGCCGGACGTGCGCAGCGTCAGCGCGCCGGCAGTCCACCAGAAAGCCAGCGCCGGCACCGCGAAATGCACCGAGACGTTAAGCAGGTTGTCGACGAGCATGCCGGCCAGGCCCGCCGCCAGCGGGGCCGCCGCGTAGACGGCGCCGGAGGAGGCCGTGCGGCGTATCCGCCACAGGCCGTAGAAAAGCGTGAACACGAACCACAGGTAGGCCCCCAGCCCGACGAGGCCGGCCTGCGACCACTGCTCCAGCACTTCGTTGTGCGCGTTGTTGGCGTGCGTGCGCAGCGGACGCACCGCCGGGTAATTGGCCATCAGCCGGCCCTGGAAGAAAGGGTAGAACAGTTCGAACTGGCCCCAGCCGTTGCCGGTCAGCGGGTTCTCGAGGCCCATCTGCCAGGCGCTGGTCCAGATCAGCAGGCGCTGGTGCAGCGAGCCGTACACCTTGCCGCCCTGGTCGCCGCCCAGGTTCACCGCCGAGGGAGAGTGCACGTTGGTGACGGCCTCCCCGACGCGTTCGGCGAGGCCCGAGCTGAAGGGTTTCAGGTCGTCGGCGGGCCAGAACACGAGCAGCAGCAGCGCGGCCGCGAAGAACGGGACGAGGAACTTCCTGTTGGCCCGGAACCGCTCGCGGCAGGCGGGAAAGGAGAACAGCACGGCGAAGGCTGCCGCGGCGCCTATCCACGACGAGCGCGTAAGGCTGCACATCAGCATTCCCTCGTAGGAGAGGAACACCAGGCCGTAGTACCAGCGCTTCACGCGGGTGTCAGCCTTCATCAGCAGCGCGGCGGCCAGCGGCAGGAATACCACGAGGTAGGACGAGATGAAGTTGGGATTGCCGAAAGTGGAGACCGAGCGGTTGCCGTACGGGTTGACCAGCTTCGCCCAGACCAGTTCCAGGTGGAAGTACTCCAGGATGCCGTAGAGCGAGGCGATGGCGCCGGCGGAAAGGGCCAGGTGCAGCACGTCCTCCTGACGGACCCGGCGTATCAGCAGCACCGCGGCGGTAAAGCCGGCGGTCCAGACCAGCGCTCCGTAAGGGTCGAAAAGCCTGTCGAACAGGCCGTCGCCGGCGGCCGGCATGCGCAGCCACGGGAACAGCAGCCACAGCCCGCCCCAGCACAGCACGAAGGCCAGCCATTTGCCTGCGGGCACCTCGTCGCCGCCGCGCGACCAGGGCACGGACAGGGAAAGGTAGAAAACTGCCAGGCAATTTACGAGGAAGAAAAGCCCGGCCTTGGCGCCCTCGGAAAGCATCGCCGGCCTGAAGAAGGCCGCGTGCCCGGCGTAGGAGACCAGGAAGGACACCAGGTATATCAGCGCCAGCGCGCCCAGCGGGCGGGACAACGCGGTCGAGGGCAGCGGGGAGGTCCCGGCCCTGGCCGAGGCGCGGACCAGCAGCGCCGCCGCGCCGATCACCGCTACGTTCAGCAGGGTTATCTGCAGGTAGTACGGGTTGCGCGTGAGGCCCGTGAAGAACAGGAGCGGCGACACGAAGAACGCGGCCGCCAGGCAGGCGGCCAGCGGGTAGCGCGGGACGGAAAGGTTGTCCTGGTCCGGCATCTTTTCCACCTAGCGCCGGGCGGGCTCGGCCGGTATGCCGGGCGCGCGGGCCCGCGTTATGGCAAGGTTGCGCCGGGCCTGCTCGAAGTTGGGGTCCATCTTGAGCGCGTTGAGATAGTTCTCGCCGGCCTCGCGGTACTTGGCCAGCGCGAACTGGACGTTGGCCAGGTTGGTATAGGCCTCGGGGCTGTCGTGCAGGTGCCCCGGCCGGTGGCATTTCCAGGCGTAGAGGTTATGCTCGTACTCGCGCTCCGCCGACTTGAAGTCCTGGCGCATCACGTAGATCTGCGCCTTGCGGTAATAGTTCAGCGGGTACACCGGGTCCAGGTTCTCGTACATGTTGAACGCGGCCAGCGCCCTGTCGAGGTACTGCTGAGCCTCGGCGGTCTTCCCCTGGCGCGACATGTAGTCGGCCATCTTCATGTACAGCGTGCCCACCTGGTGGTGCATCTGCACGTAGTTCGGGGCGATGGAACGGACCTGGGCGTAGGAGGCCATCGCGCGGTCGAAATCGGTGCGGGCCTCGCCGTTGACGTCCCCCCACTCCTGGTGGTAGGCCTTGTCCATGTTGAACCGGTCGGTGAACACGTTGCCCGTGAAATAGTAGGGCATGATGAAGTACTTGTTGAGCGTGTTGACCTTCTTGTAGTAGCTTATCGCCTCCTCCCACTTGCCCTGCTTGGAGAAGAAGATGGCCATGTTGTGGTAGACGTCGCCCTTGAACCAGCCCCAGAAATAGTACAGCGGCAGCAGCATGACGAGCACCGCCGCCGGGACCAGCGGGGACATGCCCTTCAGGACCACGGAGGCGAAGGCCCAGACGGCGCCGCCGACGCAGGCCAGCATCACGGCCCAGGCTATGTACCACTGCAGTATCTCGCCGCCGGTGACGAAGCTGCGCAGCGGGTTCTGGAGTTCGGAGAACTGCGAGAGTACCAGGTAGGCGGTATAGACCAGCGCCAGCACGGCGGCGGCGCGGCCTATCCAAAGAAGCCAGGCCATGGCCGGAGAGGGACCGGCGTTCTCGGGCGAGGCCTGCCCGTCGTCCTTGTAATGCAGTTCCCAGAGCGCGCGGCCGCGGGCGAGGTTTATGATGACGCCCGGCAGCAGCCCGAGGTAGATGCCCGACGAGACGAAGCGCATGCTGACGTCGGTGAAATTATGGGCGAGCATGCCGAGCAGCGCGGTAAGGTAGCCCAGCAGGTCGTAGGCCACCGGCGGCGGCCGGTTGCCCTTGAGGTTCTCCGTCAGCGAGGCGAGGCCGCGCAGGCCTATCACCGTGACGAAGACTATCATCCAGACGTAGAGGCCCATGCCGATAAGGCCGTTGTCCATCCACTGCTCGAGGTGCTCCTCCTCGGCGTGGTCGGTCTCGGTGTTGTGCTTGCCCTCTATGTGGAAGATCTCCGGGCGCCGGTAGGCCGGGTAGATCACCTTGAAACTGCCGACGCCAACGCCGACGAGCGGGTGGCTCTCGACCATCTCCCACGTGGACAGCCAGGTGTTTATGCGGAAACTGTACGAGTTGGTGTTGCCCAGCATGTATATGACCACGATGGCCGCTATGGGGAACAGCGAAGCCAGGCCGAAGAAGGCCGGCTTGCTCATCTTCATGCGGTCGCGCAGGAAGAAGTAGGCGTAGAACACCGTGAACAGGAACGCCGAGATACCGAAGCCTATGAAGGCGCCCTTGGTCTGCGTGGCGTACAGGCACAGCAGGTCGAGGAAGATCAGGGGGAGCAGCAGCACGGACTTCTTCTTGAGCCACTGCGTTACGATGATGGGCAATATCAGCACCAGGAAGTTGCCGAAGAAGTTGGGGTTGCCGTACGTCGAGAACACGCGCGGGCCGAAAGCCCAGCGCCAGATGAACGGGTCTATGCCGGCGCCCTGCTCCCTCGGGAAGAAGCGCGTGTCGATGAACTGCACGAAGCCGTAGAGTATCACTATATAGGCGGTGACCAGCAGCACCTTGGTCAGGCGGTCTATGGCCTCGGTGGTGAACTCCCGCACCACTATCAGCGTGACCGACATGTAGAGGGTGTAGCGGACGAAATCGTCCACGCAGGCCCCCCGGTACGGGGCGTGCAGGAAGGAGACTATCACGTACAGCAGGTACGCGAAGAAAGGAGCGAGGAAGGTGAAGTCCTCGCGGCGGAAAGCCTTGCGGCCCTCGAGCAGCAGCAGGCACACCCACATGCCGAGGGCGCTTATGCCGCCCATCTGCAGCAGCGTTATCTTGACCTGCGCGGAGTCGTAGGTGCGCAGGTAGAAGGCGGCGGAGATCAGCAGGTACAGGAGCGGTATCCACCACCACAGCACCTTGCGGGCCAGCGCCACGCCGGGGGCGAAGCTTATGTTCTCGTCTTGGGAAGGGAGGTTGTATTTTTGGGCCATTTTGGGTAGGGGGCGTATCCTGGGCGCCTGCGCCAGGCCCCCCGACCGCCGCCCGGAACCCAAAACCGCGAAATCTTCAGCCGAGGATGGGACTTGAACCCACAACCTATCGCTTACGAAGCGAGTGCTCTACCGTTGAGCTACCTCGGCGTATCCAACGGATATATATAATAGTAAATTAAAAGGAATTTTCAAAATCCCGCCGGCAGCGCCGTGCGCAGCGCGGCGGTATTGTCGCGCAGCCACCTGCGGCGCGAGCGGTATTCCGGGCAGGCGGCGCGCACCAGGTCCCAGAAGCGCGGCGAATGGTTCATCTCGCGGAGATGGCAGAGCTCGTGTATCACCACGTAGTCCAGCACCTCCGCCGGCGCCGCGGCCAGGCGCCAGTTGAAATTGAGGTTGCGCGCCGACGAGCAGCTGCCCCACCGGCTGCGCTGCTCCTTTATGAACACCCGGCGGTACTCCACGCCGAGCAGCGGCGCCCAGTGGGCGGCGCGGGACTTTATCAGGTCCCCCGCGGCCCGGCGGGCGGCGGCGTTCCCCCTCCCGGCGCGCGCGGCCGCGGGGCGCGGCGGCGGCCTGAACAGGCCGGGCAGGTCGAAGGCCAGGCCGTCCAGGAAACGCCTGACGTCCCGGCATATGCCCGCTATTTCGCCGCCTTCCTCTCCGTCGTGCATACGACAATTATAACAAATGGTTCCCTGTTGAAACCTGCGGCGGGAATTTGTAGTATTTCGCGATTCGCGGGTTTAGGAGGACTATGAAAGCTCTCTTCAGGAAGAAATCACTCTCCGCCCTTCTCGCACAGGCCGAGGAAAAAGAACACTCGCTCAAGCGCGCGCTCGGCGCGATGAACCTCACGATGCTCGGCGTCGGCGGCATCATAGGCGCCGGCATCTTCGTGCTCACCGGGCAGGCGGCGGCGCAGTACGCCGGGCCCGGCATAGTCCTTTCCTTTATTATATCGGCCGTCGGCTGCGCCTTCGCGGGGCTCTGCTACGCCGAGTTCGCGTCGATGATACCGATAGCCGGCTCGGCCTATACCTACTCCTACGCGACGATAGGCGA
Organism: uncultured Elusimicrobia bacterium; assembly: GCA_937870775.1. Lineage (GTDB taxonomy): Bacteria > Elusimicrobiota > Elusimicrobia > Elusimicrobiales > UBA9959 > UBA9959. The sequence goes on along the minus strand of CALMZU010000320.1, from coordinate 7,667 downwards.
GCTGCTGGCCTGGGTGATAGGCTGGGACCTGATACTCGAGTACCTCTTCGGCGCGGCCACCGTCTCCGTCGGGTGGAGCGGCTACGTCACCAGCTTCTTCAGGGACTTCGGCGTGAACCTCCCCGCGGCGCTCTGCAACGCGCCGTTCTCCTTCGACCACGCCTCGGGCTGGGCCTCCACCGGCGCCATAATAAACCTGCCGGCGGTGCTGATCATCGCCGTCGTCACCGGCCTGCTCGTCATAGGCATCAGCGAGTCCGCCGCCGTCAACGACGCGGCGGTGGTGGCCAAGATAGCGGTCGTCATCCTCTTCATCGCCTTCGGCGCGGCTTACGTCAACTCCGCCAACTGGCATCCTTTCGTGCCGCCCAACACCGGCGCCTTCGGCAGCTTCGGCTGGAGCGGCGTGGCGCGCGGCGCCGGCGTGATCTTCTTCGCCTACATCGGCTTCGACGCGGTCAGCACCGCGGCGCAGGAAGCGAAGAACCCGCAGCGGGACATGCCAATAGGCATACTGTCCTCGCTGGTGATCTGCACCGTCCTTTACATACTCGTGGCGCTGGTGCTGACCGGCATAGTGAAGTACGACCGTCTCCTCGTGCCGGACCCGATAGCGGTCGGCGTCGACGCGGCCGGCCCCGCCCTGTTCTGGCTCAGGAAATTCATAAAGATAGGCGCGATAGCCGGGCTCAGCTCGGTGATGCTGGTATTGCTGCTCGGCCAGCCGCGCATCTTCTACGCCATGTCGATGGACGGTCTGCTGCCCACCTTCTTCTCGAAGGTGCACCCGCGCTTCCGCACCCCGCACATAACCACCATCGTCACCGGCGCCATAGCTGCGCTCCTGGGAGGCCTGTTCCCCATCGGCGCGCTCGGAGAGATGGTCTCCATAGGGACGCTGCTCGCCTTCGTGATAGTCTGCGTCAGCATCATAGTGCTCAGGCGCACCCATCCGGAATTGAAGCGTCCCTTCCGCACGCCGCTGGTGCCGCTGGTGCCGGCGCTGGGGGCCGTGGTGTGCCTGGCGCAGATGGCCGTGCTGCCCTGGGCCACCTGGGCCAGGCTGCTGGCCTGGATGGCCATAGGCGGCGTGGTCTATTTCCTCTACGGCCGCCACAACAGCAGGCTGGCCCCGGCGAAGGAAGACGCCTGGAACGCCTGAACGGGGGCGCAAAAAAGAACGGCCGCGGGTTTTGAGCCCGCGGCCGTTTTTTTGCGTACCGGCGCTTATTTCCTGGCGGAGGTCAGCATCGAGTACAGTTTGTCCGTGGCGGACTTTATGCCGTCGCGCACGGCCTGCACCTGGGCGGCCGGCCATTCGGGCTTCGGCGCGCGCAGGAAGCTGGTCTTGTCCACGCGGTTGTCGAAGCGGCCTATCGGCAGGCGGTACTGCACGCCGGCGTTCTTCACGGTTATCGTGCCGGGGACGTCGGAATGCTTCTCGAGCCATTCCATGTCGTCGCAGCCGTAATCGTTCAGCATGACGTCCATCGGCACGCCGTGGTGCAGGATGGAACCCGGGTCGTTGGGGTTGGCGCGGGCGTTGTTCTTGCGGCGGCTCTCCTCCGGGGTCACCCAGACGTAGAGGATCACGGCCTTCTTGAGTATCTCGGGGTCGAACTCGCCGAGGGAGTACTCGTAGCCGAACGGCGCCTTGAGCGGCATGGACGAGCCGTCCGGACCGCCGCGGGCGGCCTCGACGACTATGGTCTTGCCCTCGAAGCTGGCCGGGTAGGCGGCGTGCTTCTCGTCGAGCATCGCGCGGGCCTCTTTCTCGAGCAGCGGCAGTATCTTCGCCATCACGTTGGCGTCCACCTTGGCGAGGCGGGGCTCGATCTTGGCCTTCACGCCGGCGGCGTCGATGCGCTTCATCAGCAGCTCGGCGGCCGAGGCGGCGTTAACGACGTTCTTCTTCATCAGGTCGTGATAATCCTCGTTGAGGAGGTGTATCAGCGTACCCCAGTCCTTGGGGTTGATGAACGGCTTGTCGCCGCTCTTGAAGAAGATGCGTTCCTTGCCTAGCTTCGCCAGCTCGTCGTCGGTGCGGCGCATCATGTGGACGTACGGGAAGTCGTCCAGCTGCAGGGTGTCGCCTATATGGAAATCCTTCTTCAGCTCCGCGCCGGGCACGTTGGCCAGGTAGCGGCGGACTTCGGATTTACCCGAGGCCGGCAGGGCCAGGAGCAGCACTATATCGAACGTTTCGCTCATATGTAACCTCCGTATTGATCTAGTTTAAAGATTCTAAATTATATCCGGAGCGGTTTCAAGAAGATTATTCAGCCGCCCCCGCGTTTTATATAATGATGGTATGACACCTCTTGAGATCATGTGGACAGTATTCGCCGTCACCGCCGTCACGCTGTTCGTGGCCGACATAAAGCTCTCCGCGGGCCGCGCGCACGAGATAAGCCGCAAGGAAGCCATAATGCTCTGCGGCTTCTGGGTGCTGGTAGCCACGATGTTCGGTTTCCTTACCGGCTACATGCTGGGCTACGAGCGGATGATAGAGTTCTTCACCGGCTACGTCATCGAGTACTCGCTCTCGATGGACAACATGTTCGTCTTCGTGATGATCTTCTCGTACTTCGGCGTGCCGAAGAAGTACCAGCCCAAGATCCTCACCTGGGGCATCATCGGCGCGGTCATCATGCGCCTGATACTGATCTTCACGGGCGTAGAACTGATAAAGGCCTTCAGCTGGATCATCTACGTTTTCGGCGCCATCCTTATATATACGGCCTTCAAGATGTACTTCCAGAAGGACGAGGAAGTGGACCCCGGCAAGAACCCTGTCCTCAAACTGCTGGCGAAGGTAATGCCGATAGACCATGCGGACCATTCCGGCAACTTCTTCGTCCGCAAGGAAGTCCTCTACGCCACCCCCCTCTTCGCCACGCTGCTGGTCATAGAGACCTCGGACCTGATCTTCGCGGTGGACTCCATTCCCGCAGTGCTCGCGATCTCGAAGGAGGCCTTCATCGTCTACACCTCCAACGTCTTCGCCGTGGTCGGCCTGCGCTCGCTGTATTTCCTGCTGGCCTCGCTCCTGGACCTGTTCCGCTACCTGAAGACCGGCATCTCGGTGATACTCTTCTACGTCGGCTGCAAGATGCTGCTCTCCAACTTCGTCCACATACCGGCCATACTCTCGCTCGGCGTGGTGCTGGGGATACTGGCGCTGTCGATGATGCTCTCGGTGCTGATAAAGCCCGCAAAACCGGCCGAAGGCAAGTAGCGCCCTCCGGCGTATAATAAAAAAAGCCCCGGTCTTCCGGGGCTTTTTTTACGGTCAGGCCGACTTTACTTCTTGGCGGCTTCGGTCTTGGTCTCGGGCTTGGCTTCACCCTTGGCCTCGGCGGGAGCGGCTTCCTTCACGGCGCCTTTGGGCTCGGCCTTCACCTCTTTCCTCGCCGGCTTGGGCGCGGGCTTGGCGGCCTCGGCGTCCTTCACGATGTCGAGCAGCTCCACCTCGAAGACCAGCGTGGCGCCGCCGGGGATCGCGCCGGGCGCGCCCTGGTCGCCGTAGGCGGTGTCGGAGGGGCAGACCAGCTTGGCCTTGCCGCCGACCTTCATCTTCTGCACGCCCTCGGTCCAGCAAGGTATCACGCCGTTAAGCGGGAACTCGGCCGGGGTCTTGCGCTCCACGGAAGAATCGAACACCTTGCCGTCGGGGAAGGTGCCGTGGTAGTGCACCTTCACCATGTCGGTGGCCTTGGGGCTGGCGCCCTTGCCTTCCTTCACGGGGATGTAGACCACGCCGGAGGGCAGCTTCTTGGCGCCCTTCTCTTTGGCCATTTTCTCCAGGAAGGGCTTGGCGGCCTCCTTCTGCCTGGCCACCACGGCCTCCTGCTTCTTGCCGAGGTACTCGTTGAGCTTCATCGCCAGGGCCTTCTCCTCCTCGGGAGTGTAGGCGGCGTCCTTGCCGGCGAGGGACTCCGAGAAACCCTGCACTATGGCCTTGGACTCGTCGGCGGAGAACTCGAACTGCTTTATCTTGGAGCTCACGGCCTTGCCGAGGAAATAGAGCGTCTTCTGGTCGTCGGTCAGGCCGGCGGCGGGGGCCTGCGCGGCGGGCTGAACGTCGGCGGCCATCAGCGCGCCGGGCAGCGAACAGGCGAAAACAGCGAGAAGTATCTTTTTCATTTGTCCTTTTTCCTCCTGACTACTATAGCCATATATTACAAAAAACTGAGAGCCTTTTCCCGTCAGAGCTCGGCCGGGTACTCGGCGCGGAACTCGGTACCGGCGGCGCCCGTTGAGAACGACACCTTGCCCCCGAGGTATTTCTCCGTGAAAAGCCTTATGCTGTAAGTGCCCAGACCGCGCCCCTCTCCCTTCGTGGAAAAGGAGCGCTGGAATACCTGCAGGCGGGAATCCTCGGGCATGGTCCCGGGGTTATGAACGGTGAAGGCCGCCCCGGCGGACAGCCGCTCGCAGGCCAGGGTTATGACGGAGCCGGGGCGCTCGGCCTCCAGCGCGTTCTTCAACAGATTGGCTATGACCCGCTGCAGCAGGGTGCGGTCGGTGCGTATGGATACTCCCGCGCAGCCCGGTTTAACCTCTATGGTCTTGCCGCGGGCCACGTCGTGGGCGCGGAAAAGCCCGGCGATCTCGGCGAGCAGCGCCGCGCAGTCCACGTCGGAAAGCTTGGGATGCAGGTCGCCGCGCTCGGCCGCGGCCAGGTCCTTCTGCGAAAGTATCTGGTCTATCATGCGGTCGGCGGCGTTAACGGCCGCCGGCACGTAGGTGTGCGCCTGTGCGGGCTCGCTCTCGGCCATCAGTTCCACCAGGCCCTGTACACCGCCGGCGGTGTTGAGTATGTCATGGAAGAACAGGCGCTCCAGCACCTGTCTGCGCTTCTCGGCGCTTATATCCTCGAAGACCAGCAGCAGGAAATCCTCGCCGGAATAACGGAACGGCCGGGCGGAAACGCGTATATCCAGGTCCTCGCCTGTATGCCCGGAAAGTATGCGGCATTCCCTTACCGCGGGCCGGCCCTCGAGCGCCTCGGCCTGGGCCTGCGCTGAACCGCAGTATTTGCACGCCTCGGTGGTGCCGCAACGGCAGGCGCCATCCCCGGCATGGGAACAGCCGAATACTCCCCCCATACGGAGGCCGCGCAGAGACTCCATGCCGTGGAAGGAAAGGAATTCCCGCGCCGGCTTGTTCGCGAAAACGGCCTGACGGCTGCGGTTCAGCACGACGGCAAAGTTGAGCATGCCGTCCAGGAGGCCGGCCAGCAGCCCGTCGCCGGACAGCAGGGCGGCCTGGCGCTCCACCTCGGCGGGGTCGGCCATTTCAGCCGGCATGAAAGCGGTAGACGCGGCCATATTACTTTATGAACCCGCGCCTGCGCAGCGCGGCGTTCACGCGGGCCATCACGATATTGGCCTTGAAAGGTTTTATGATGTAGTCGTCCGCGCCGAGGCTGAAGGCCAGCTCCTGGCTCTTGTCGTCGCTCTCGGTGGTCAGCATGATGATAGGCATGTCCGTTATGCCGAGGGAAACGCGCACCGCCTTCACCAGTTCCAGGCCGTTCATGCGCGGCATATTGATGTCGGAGACCAGCAGGTCCGGCGCCTCGGCGGCCATGGAGGTAAGGGCCTCCTCCCCGTCGACGGCCTCGCGCACGGCGTAGCCGGCGCCTTCCAGGAACTTGCGCACCAGCATGCGCATGATGGCGTCGTCCTCGGCCACCATGACGACCGGCTTGCGGCCGGCCGGCTGCGCCGCCGGAGCGGGCTGCGCGGCCGGAGCCGCCTCAGCCGCGGCCGGCGCAGGGGCCTGGTCGCGCGAGGCGCGCTTCTCGAGCGTGATGTAAGGGGCCAGCTCGGCCAGGTCGGAATGGCCCTGCGACAAATGCCACAGCGCGTCGTGCGTCATCGTGCGCAGCGCCTTCTGCTCCAGCGCCGCGCGCACGATCTCCGCGTCGCCTGCGCCGGAATTTATCAGTTCCTTGACCTTGGCGGTAACGTTCAGTATCTCCACTATTGAGGTGCGCCCGGCGTAGCCGCCGCCGTCGCAGTTCTTGCAGCCGCGGCCGCGGAAAACGGCCTTGGGGAAGCCGTAGGCGCCCATGGCCTCCAGCAGGGCGGGGTCCACCCCGGCGTCGGGCACGCGCTCGGCGCAAGCCGGGCAGATCCGCCGCACCAGGCGCTGCGCTGTTATGGCCAGCAGGCCGGGCGCCACCTTGAACCTGTCCACGCCCATATCCATCAGGCGCGAGATCGTGGAGACCGCGTCGTTGGTGTGCAGCGTCGAGAACACCATGTGGCCCGTCATAGCGGCCTGGAAGGCGATATCGGCGGTCTCGCGGTCGCGTATCTCGCCCACCATGATGATGTCCGGGTCCTGCCGCAGCACGGAACGGAGCACGGCGGAGAAGGTGAGTCCCTGCTTCTCGTTCACCTGCACCTGGTTGATGCCGGAGAGCTTGTACTCTATGGGGTCCTCGACGGTGACTATGTTGGTGCCTTCGCTGCGCGTCTTGTTGAGCACCGAGTAAAGCGTGGTGGTCTTGCCGGAGCCGGTCGGGCCGGTGACCAGCAGTATGCCCTGCGGGGCCTCGAGGCAATCCTCCAGCACCTTCGAAACCTCGGGCGCGAAGCCCAGCTTCTCGAAGGGCACCTCGGCGGCGCGCTGGTCCAGTATGCGCATCACCACCTTCTCGCCGTAGGCGGTGGGCAGGGTGGAAACGCGCAGGCCCACCTCGGAGCCGGCGATAAGGATCTTGGTGCGGCCGTCCTGCGGGCGGAGGTGGTTGGAAACGTCCAGGTCCGCCATGATCTTTATGCGCGAGACCAGCGGTCCCGCCGCGATATGGCGCGGCAGGGACATCACGTTCTTCAGTATGCCGTCTATGCGTATGCGCACCTGGCTGCCGTGCTCCTCGTGCTCTATGTGTATGTCGGACGAGCGCTTGCGGTAGGCCTGGGAGATTATAGAGTTCACCAGTATGATCACCGGGGCCGAGACCTTGTCGCTGGCGTCCGCCGCCGTCTCCGCGGAGCCCATTACCTGTATCTCATCGGGGGCCTCGACCTTGTTCAGCAGGTCGTATATCACCTTGTCGGCGCTGAAGAGCTGCTCAACCACGGCCTCCACCTCTTTCGCGGTGGAATAGGAAAGGATGGCGCGGCGGCCGGTCATCGCTTCGATGTCGCCCTGCGCGTCCGTGTCCAGCGGGTTGGAGACCGCGATCTCTATGTCGTTGTCGGAAAGTTTCAGAGGCAGCAGGCCGTACTTGCGGCAGACGCGCTCCGGCACCAGCGAAAGGGCGAAGCGCTCAACCTTCTCGACCGACAGCGGGCAGTAGCGCGTGCGGAACACGGCCTCGACGGCCTTGCCTATCTGCGCCGGCGTGAGGGCGCCGGAATCCATCAGCGCCCCCAGCAGCGAGGGTTTCTTCTCCGCCCTGCAGCGGGCCACCGCGTCCTGGTCCAGGCCCGGCACGGCCGCAACGGCCTTCACCGCCCATTCGTCGTTAAAGCGCCATGTTTCCGTCATGCGGCTATTTTATAGTTATTTGAAGCGGGAATCAATGACCGCAGCAAAAGCAAAAGCCCTTGAAACATGTTCAAGGGCTTTTGGTTGCGGGGGTTGGATTTGAACCAACGACCTCAAGGTTATGGGCCTTGCGAGCTACCAGGCTGCTCTACCCCGCA
>CALMZU010000319.1 GCA_937870775.1 uncultured Elusimicrobia bacterium | reverse complement strand
AGGAGACTTTTACGTTCTTGCCTATCCAGGTGAAGCCGGAAGGGAGGACTATGCACTGGCACTTGTCGCTCAGAATGGAGTTGTTCTCAGGCATGATGTTCACTATGCCGTTGGTCCAGGAAACGTAGCGGATGTCCTTGGCCTCTATCCACTCGTAGACCCGCGGGCCGATGCGCGGCATCGTGGTCCACACCACCGCGTTGTCCCACGGTATCTCCGCCGCTTCGGCCGAGTACCTGATCTCCGGTATCTTCTGTCCCAGTGAGTCCATAGTTCACCTTGCGTGAAAATTTTCAGACCGCGGACTGTACCCCGAATTCTGTCCGGCCCCTTGCGGGGCTTGGAGGACCATTTATCTGTTGCGGCCCACTCTGCGCTGCCCACGAGGGGCGGACGGGCGGTCCATCGCGCAATTTTGGCCTTGCTTCAGGAGGGGCTTGCCCTGCCGCGCCGGTCGCCCGGCGCGCGGTGCGCTCTTACCGCACCTTTTCACCCTTACCCTTGCGGGCGGTATGTTCTCTGTGGCGCTGTCCGGCGGCGGAGGATATGGCCTCCGTCTCCCGGCCTATGCCGCGCACATGTTATGCTGCGCGGTTTGAACCGGCACCCTGCCCTTGAAGTTCGGAAGTTCCTCCCCTCCCTCGCGGGAAGAGCGGCCCTCCGTCCGCGGTCTGAAAGATCCGTTACTTACCGAAAAGCGTCTTCTCGTGGTACATCAGCCGCCGGCAGTCCGGGCATACCACGAGGGTCCCGGGCTTGGTCACGTCCAGCGCCTTCTGCGGGGTCAGCGCCATGTGGCAGCCGCCGCAGGACATCCTGCCGCCGGCCTCGCTGACCGCGGCCACGGCCACGCCGGCGCGGCTGGCGCGCAGCGCCTCGTAGGTCTCCATCAGCGCCGGGCTTATGGCGGCCGCGGCCTTCTCGCGGGCGGCCCGGGCCTCGTCGAGCTTCGCGGCCAGCGCGCGGCCCTCTTCGGCGACGGCGGCGGCCTCGGCCTTCTCCTTCGCCTCCTCGGCGGCGAACTCCGCGGCCAGCTCCTTCTCGCGCGCGGCGGCCTTGTCCATTTCGTCGAGCAGCCCCAGCACCTCGGTCTCCAGCCCGTCCTTGGCGGCCTTGTCGCCCTCTATCTCGCTGAGCAGCGCCTTGAAGGCGTCGTTGTCCTTCACCATGTTCAGCTCGCGCTGGTGCTTGCGCACGGCCTCGTCGGCCTCGGCGATCTTAAGTTCGGCGTCCTTCTTCCTGAGCTGCAGCGTCGCCAGCGCCTCGCGCCCGGCCAGCAGCGCCGCCTTGCGCGACATCAGCGCGGCCTCCAGGGCCTTTATGCGTCCCGGCACCGCCGCGGCCTGCGCGGACAGCGCGGCGATCGCGGTATCCTTTTTCTGCAGGCTGGCGAGGGCCCCCGCCTCGTCGGTCTTTATGTTCTCCATCGTACCCCCAATTATAGCACGGCGGCTAGGCCTGCCCTTTGACGTTGCGCAGTATGGCCATCGCGGCCCTGCTGCGGTTGAGCGTATAAATATGCAGCCCCGGGGCGCCGCCCTTCAGCAGGCCCTCGGCCTGGGCCGAGGCGTAGTCCACGCTGAACTTGAAAAGCCCGTCCTTGTCGCCGTCCCATTTCTCGACGCCGCGGCGCAGCGCGTCGGGGACGCGCACCTTCATCATCTGCGTGAAGTTCTGCATCTGCCTGTAGCCGGTCAGCGGCATCAGGCCGGGCAGCACAGGCACGCGTATGCCCGCGGCGGCGGCCTTCTCGACGAAGCGGAAATAGATGTCGTTGTCGAAGAAGAGCTGCGTTATCAGGTACTCGGCGCCGGCGTCCACCTTCTCCCTGAGCCGGGCGATGTCGGCCTCCATGCTGGCGGACTCGGGGTGCTTCTCAGGGTAGCAGGCCCCGCCTACGGCGAAGCCGCCGTCCTTCTTAAGGTCCGCGACCAGCTGCGCGGCGTAGCTGTAGTCGCGCCGCCGCACGTCGGCCGCCACGTTGTGAGGATCGCCGCGCAGCGCGAGCACGTTGGTGATCCCCATCTTCCTCAGCCCGTCGCAGATCTCCGTTATCTCTTTGCGGGAATGGGCCAGGCAGGTCAGGTGCGCCACCACGTCCAGGCCGAACTGCGCCTTCAGCACGCCGCACAGCGCGACGGTGCGGTACGGGGCTACGCCGCTTGAGGAGTTCGTCACCGAGACGAAATCCGGCGACAGTTTCATCAGTTCCACCGCGGTGGCGAACAGCTTGGCCGTGTCCTCCGCCGTCTTGGGCGGATAGAACTCGAAGGAGAAGACCTGCCGGCCGGTCTTCAGCCGCTCGGTGATCTTCATTACTTCGGGAACCCCACGCGCGAAGGCGGCCAGTAGGTGAACCAGGCCTTTCCTTTTATATTGGCCTCGGGCACAGGGCCCCAGTAGCGGGAGTCGCAGGAGCGGTCGCGGTTGTCGCCCATCACCAGGTAGCTGCCCTGCGGCACTATCACCGGGCCGAAATTGTCGCGTATGTACTCGGAGAACATCTTGCCGAGCATGCGGTTCTCCCAGAAGACCTGGTAGTCGCCGGCCGCTATCTTGCCGGAGGCCTTCGGGTAGCGCACGTTGTCGAGGTACTGCGTGTAGGGTTCGTCGCCGGCGGCGGCCCCGTTGACGAACAGCTTGCCGTCCTTCACCTCCACGGTGTCGCCGGGCATGCCGACCACGCGCTTGATGAAGTCCTTGCCGTACTGGCTGCCGCCGCACTGGAACTCGCGCGGGTCGTTGGACGGGAACTGGAACACCACGATGTCGCCGCGCTTCACCTGGCGGAACTTCAGCAGCTTGGTCTTAGTATAAGGGATGCGGAAGCCGTAGACGAACTTGTTGACGAACAGGTGGTCGCCCACGAGGAACGTGCGCTCCATGGAGCCGGACGGGATCTTGAAGGCCTGCACGAACAGGTACATCACCACGCTGGCCAGCAGCACGGCGGAGAAGATGGTCTCGGACCACTCCATGTCCTCCTTGATGAACGGGTGCACCCCGTCCTTGATCTCGGGCTTCTTCACGCGGCCCCTGAAATACACCCAGCAGGCGCCGGCCGCGGCGGCGAGCACGCCGTAGGCCAGCTGGCGGCCGCTGAACAGCATCGTCGTCACCACGTCGCCGCGGCGGTTGTCCAGGCTGACCGACAGCAGCACGGCCGCCGTGAAGGAGACCAGCGCCGCGAACACCGCGTGCCAGGCGCGCGCGAAGCCGGAATCGGTCTTGAAGCGGCCCTTGTCCCTGAAGTGGTGCGACAGGAACAGGTGCGCCCCCATCAGTATGCCTATCCAGAAAAGCTTCTCTTCCATGTTGTATACCTCGGTACGGACTACTTGTCCTGGCTGATCTTAAGGAGCGACATGAAGGCCTCCTGAGGGATCTCCACGGAGCCCATCAGCTTCATCTTGCGCTTGCCTTCCTTCTGCTTCTCGAGGAGCTTGCGCTTGCGCGTGATGTCGCCGCCGTAGCACTTGGCCAGCACGTCCTTGCGCTGCGCGCCTATCGTCTCGCGCGCTATGATCTTCCCGTTCACCTGCGCCTGCACCGCTATCTCGAACATGTGCTTCGGGATGAGCTCCTTGAGCTTCTCGCAGAGCTGGCGCGAGTGCGTCATCGACTTGGTCTTGTGAGTGATGAAGGAGAGCGCGTCCACGGTCTCGCCGTGCAGCAGCATCTCTATCTTCACCATGTCCGAGCTGCGGTACTCGTACGGCTCGTAGTCGAAGGACGCGTAGCCCTTCGAGATCGACTTCAGCTTGTCGTAGAAGTCTATGATGATCTCCGAGAGCGGCAGCAGGTACTCCACGATCACGCGCGTCGTGGAGATGTACTCGATCTTCAGGTGCTCGCCGCGTTTCTCCTTCAGGAGGTTCATGATGCCCTCCATGTAGGCCTGCGGCGCTATGATGTTGGCGTGGACGTACGGCTCCTTGATGTCTATGATGTCGCCGTAGTAGGGGAAGTCGGCCGGGTTCATCACCTCGACGTATTTGCCCTTGAAGCCCTGCTTGTCCTTGGCCTGTACCTGGTAGATGACGTTGGGGTTGGTGGCGATCAGCGGGATGTCGAACTCGCGTTCTATGCGCTCGCGGATGATGTCGAGGTGCAGGAGGCCCATGAAGCCGAGGCGGAAGCCGAAGCCGAGCGCCTTCGAGGTCTCGCCCTGGAAGCTGAACGACGAGTCGGTCAGGTTTATCTTCTCGAGCGCGGTCTTGAGGCCGGTGTAGTCGGTGGTGTTGACCGGGTAGAAGCCGGCGAACACGACGGGGTTCACGTCCTTGTAGCCGGGCAGCGGCGCGTCTATGACCGCGCCCTTCTCCTGTATCGTGTCGCCCATCTTGATCTCGTGTATGTCGCGGATGCCGGCCACTATGTAGCCGACCTCGCCGGCCCTGATACAGTCGGACTTCTCGAGCTTGGGCTTCAGATATCCCACCTCTTCCACCTTGTAGGACTGGCCGCTCGAGTGGAGCGTTATGTGGCGGCCGGGTTTCAGCTCGCCGTCGACCACGCGGGTGTAGATGATGACGCCCTTGTAGACGTCGTAGAAGGAATCGAAGACCAGGGCCTTCAGCGGCCGCTCCTCCGAGCCGGCCGGCGCGGGGATCTCCTTTATCACGCGTTCCAGCACCTCGCGCGCGCCGCGGCCGTCCTTCGCGCTGATGCGCGAGGCCTCTACGGGGTTCCTCAGCACTTCCCAGATCTGTTCCTCGGTGGCGTCGGGGTTGGCGTGCTCGAGGTCTATCTTGTTGATGACCGGGATGATCTTGAGACCGAGCGACTGCGCCAGGTGCGCGTGCGCCAGCGTCTGCGCCTCCACGCCCTGCGAGGCGTCGACGAGCAGTATGGCGCCCTCGCAGGCGGCCATCGCGCGGGAAACCTCGTAGGAGAAGTCCACGTGTCCGGGGGTGTCGATGAGGTTGAGTATGTACTCCTCGCCGTCGGCCTCGCACTTGTACTTCATGCGCACGGCCTTCGCCTTTATCGTTATGCCGCGCTCGCGCTCGAGCTCCATCCCGTCGAGGAACTGTTCCTTCATCTGCCTGTCCGGCACGGTGTTGGTGATCTGGATGAAGCGGTCGGCCAGCGTGGATTTACCGTGGTCGATATGGGCTATGATGCAGAAGTTGCGTATTCTCATGATGACTAGAACGTCCTCACCTTTACCTCTTCCTCCACCAGCCGGCGTATCTCGTCGGCGGTGGCCATGCTGAGCGCGCGCTGCGCTATGCCGGTGAACTTCTCGAAGTTCATCGAGCGCACGGCGTACTTGGAGCGCAGGTACATCTTGGCCGGCACGGAGAGTATGTCCACGCCCAGGCCCACCAGCAGCGGTATCGCGTACGGGTCGGAGGCCATCTCGCCGCAGACGCTCACCGGCTTGCCCTTCTTGTGGGCGGTCTGCACGACGAGGTTTATCAGCCTCAGCACCGCCGGGTGGAAAGGCTCGTAGAGTTCCGAGACGTACTGGTTGATGCGGTCCACCGCGAGGGTATACTGCACCAGGTCGTTGGTGCCTATCGAGACGAAGTCTATCTCGCTCAGGATGGAATCCAGTATCAGGGCCGCGGCGGGGATCTCGATCATGATCCCGAACTCCGGGTCCTTCTTTACCTGGAAACCTTCCTCGGCGAGCTCCTCCTTGACCGCCTGCGCTATCTTCTTGACCGTCAGCAGTTCGTCCACCGACGAGAGCATCGGGATCATGATCTTGATGTTGCCCTCGGTGTTGGACCGGTAGATGGCGCGCAGCTGCGCCTTGAGCAGCTCGGGGTACTTTATGAAAAGGCGTATGCCGCGGAAGCCCATGAACGGGTTGCGCTCGTCCTTCAAGCCCTTGATGCCCAGTTCGGTGGCGCGGTCGCCGCCGATATCCGCGGTGCGTATCGTCAGCGGGATGCCGGGCGCGGCCTTCACGACGGAGGAATAGGCCTTCAGCTGCTCCTCCTCGCTGGGCACCGAGTCGCGGTTCATGTAGAGGAACTCGGTGCGGTACAGGCCCACGCCCTCGGCCTTCACGGCGCCGAGCTCGGGGGCGTCCTCGGCCGAGTCCAGGTTGCACATCAGGTTTATCTTGTGGCCGTCGCGCGTGGTGGCCGGCAGGCCCCTGAGGCGGTGGAAGAAATGCTCCTGTTTCTGGAGTTCCTCCTTCCTGACCTTGTACTTCTCTATGATCTCCTGCGACGGGGAGATGATGACCATCCCCTGCTCGCCGTCCACTATCAGCGTGTCGCCGCTCTGTATCTGGCGGCTGATGT
>CALMZU010000318.1 GCA_937870775.1 uncultured Elusimicrobia bacterium | reverse complement strand
GGGATCTCCTCCCCCTTCAGGCCCTTCGGGTAGCCGGTGCCGTCCCAGCGCTCGTGGTGGCACAGCGCTATGCGCCGGCCCATCTCCAGGTGCGGGTGGTCGCCGATGATGACCGCGCCGAACGTGGTGTGGAGCTTCATCTCCTCCATCTCCTCGTCGGTCAGGCGGGCGGGTTTCTTCAGGATGTGGCTCGACACGTGCACCTTGCCCACGTCGTGAAGCGTGGCCTGGCTGTGTATGCTCTCTATGAACTTCTCGCTCTGCCCGAGCTCTCGGGCGACGAGGGCGGCGTACTCGGCCACGCGCAGGATGTGGTTGCCGGTGTCTATGTCGTTGGCCTCGGCCGCGCGGGCCAGCGCCAGTATCAGGTATTCGAAAGCGTCCTCGTACTCGGCGGTGCGCAGCAGGTTGCCTATCCTCAGCAGCAGCTCGGCCTGGTCGTAGGGCTTCGACAGGAACTCCTCGGCCCCGGCCTCCATGCCCTTCATGCGGTTGCCCTGCGAGTCCAGCGAGGTGATCATGATGACCGGGATGTGCCGCAGCTGCGGGTCCGCCTTGATGCGGGAGCAGAGCTCTATGCCGTTCATCACCGGCATGTTCACGTCGAGGAGCACCAGGTCCACGGCCTTGCGCGACAGGATGTCGAGCGCCTCGCGGCCGTTGAGCGCGGTGACGGTCTCGTATCCCCTGGGCGTCAGCAGCGTCTCCAGCAGGTCGAGGTTGAAGTCCTCGTCGTCGACGCAGAGTATGCGTTGGGCTCTTTTCATCTGAATGATTTTAGCAAATTGGCCAGCCGCTCGCGGAAGGCGAACAGCGACGAGGCGAGCAGGAACAGGAAAGCCAGCGGCGCGAACAGCCAGCCGTACCGGGTGTAGAACGTGCCGCCGGGGGCGGCCCAGGCCGTGGCGCACAGCGCGCCCTCGCGGCCGGGGGCCAGTTCCGCGCGGGTGAAGCCGAAGCGGTCCACCACCTGCGACCAGCCCGACGAGGCGGCGCGCACCGCCCAGAGGCCGGTCTCCACCGCGCGGGCGGAGGTCATGTCGGAATGCTGGCGGTGCTGCAGTTCGCCCCACTCCGCCGGGTCCAGCGTCGGGGTAACGAGGAGTTCCCCGCCCTGGCGCGCCATCAGGCGCGAGCCGTCCTCGAAGGCGAGGTCGTAGCAGATCTGCGGGGCCAGCCTGGCCGCCGGCGTGTCCACCGGCGCCGGGCGGCGGTTGCCGCGCAGGCCGCTCTCGACGAACTGCACCGGGTGCATCTTGTCGTAGCGGCCTATCGGCTTCTTTGCCCCGTCGAGCATCAGCGTGAAATTCGCCCGCTCCACGCCGCGCGCCTTGTCGGGCATCACGACGGCGCCTATCACGGCCGTGGAGCGAGAACGCTTGAGCGCCGCGGCTATATGGCGTATATATGGTTCGCTGCCGGCGGACGGCAGGTATACGGAGTATTCGGGCCAGACCAGCAGGTCGGCGGCGGCGGCCTCGGGCGTAAGGCTGAGGCGGGCGAGCTTGGCTATATCTGAGTTCTCGGCCTGCACCAGCGCCACCTTCACGGGCCGGCCGTTCTCGGCGCGCTGGGTCTCGAGGCGGCGGCGTCCCCAGGAGACGGAGACCACCAGCGCGGCGGCGCAGACGGCGGCCGGCAGCCACGGGAAGCGGCGGCGCGGCAGCAGCGCTATGGCCGCGCCGCAGGCGGCTATCAGCGCCGAGAGGCCGTACACGCCCCAGACGCTCAGCGTCTGGTACACCGCGTGGCTGTACGCCTGGCTGTAGCCGAGGCAGAGCCAGGGGCATTCCAGCGGCCAGAGCTCCGAGCGGAAATATTCGAGGCCGGCCCAGTTCAGGCCGGCGGCCAGCGTCCACAGCAGGGCGCGCGGCTCGTTTATGCCGTGGCCTTCCATATGGGTGTAGAGCGCCTTAGACAGCGCTGCGAACAGCGCCGGCCACAGCGCGAAGATGCACCAGAACAGCGGGGCCATCCAGCCCACGACGTTGGGCATCCAGGAAAGGGATATGCAGTAGAAGACCAGTCCGGCGGCGGCGCCGCGGCGGGCGGCCGCGGCGGGGCCGTGGCTGGAGATGACCGCGTACAGGAGCGGGGCCAGCGCGGCCCAGGCCAGCCAAGCGCGGCCGAAGGGCGCGAAGGCGCCGGCCAGCATCAGGCCGGAGAGCGCCGACAGCGCGTAGCTCTCTATCCTGGCCTTATTCATTCCGGGTGCAGGTGTAGAGAGTGTACGACGGGGAGAGTTCCTGCGAGACCGGTTCCGAGAAACCGGCTTTCTTGAGCAGCACCTGCATCTCGTCCTCGGAGATCCGTTCTTTCAGCGGCGGGCCCTGCGGCGTGTCGGCCTTCTTCCATTCTATGACGGCCAGTTTCACGCCGGGCTTCAGCGCGGCCGCCACCGAGGCCAGGAAGGCCTTCTTGTCGTCCACCTCGTGCAGCACGTTGACCATCAGCGCCAGCGTGTAGTTCCCCTCAGGTATGACGAGCTTGCCGTGCGGGGTCTGGGAGGTCTCGACGTTGAAGATGCCCGACGAGGCGGTCCTGGACCGCAGCTCGGCCAGCATCACGCCGGAGATGTCCACAGCGCAGACGCTGCCCTTGTGCCCCACCATCCTGGCCGCGGCCAGCGCGAAGTAGCCTGTGCCGCAGCCTATGTCCAGCACGGAGTCGCCGGGCTTCAGGCCGGCCTTCACCAGCGTGGTCTCCGGCGGCATCTCGGCGCGCCTTTCGGCGGTGTCCAGTTTATGCCTTTCGGCGGGATCGAAAGCGTGTGCCATTGTTCCAGGCGGTCAGTTGCTGCCGCCCCTCCCTGTCCCGGACCAGTCCCGCAGCACGCGCAGCGTGACGCGGGCGCAGGCGAAGAAATCCTTAAGGTCCAGGTATTCCGACGTGGTGTGCACGTCCCTCATGCCGGTGGAGATCACGGGCGCCTTTATGCCGTGCCCGCAGAAGATGTTGCCGTCTGTGCCCCCGCCCGAGGCCGACGGCTTCATGCGCAGGCCCTCGGCCTTGAGCGCGCCGGCCAGCAGCGGCAGCACTGGGTTGTTCTTCTCTATGCGCAGGTTCGGGAACTTGCGCTCCACCAGGAATTCGTAGCGCGGCGTGACCAGCCTGCCGCCGGCGCGCACCTTCACCCCGCGCACGGCCTTCTTCAGGCAGTCCTCCATGTGGCGGGTCTGGCGGCGCAGGCGGGCCGGGTCGTGGCTGCGCGCCTCGCCTGACAGTTCCACCAGCGGCGGCACTATGTTTATGCCGCTGCCGCCGGAGATGGTGCCGATGTTGGCCGTGGTCATGCTGTCTATGCGGCCCAGCTTCATCCGCGAGACGGCGTCGGAGACCACCTTTATGGCGGAGATGCCCTTCTCCGGGGCCACGCCGGAATGGGCCGCGGCCCCGTATACCTTTATGTCCATCTTGTCGGCGGCGGGGGCGCTGGTTATGACGTTCTCTATGGGCTGTTCGTTGTCGAAGATGAGGCCGCAGCGCGAGCGCAGCGAGCCGTAGTCAAGGTACTTGGCGCCGAGCAGCGCCATTTCCTCGCTGATCGTGAACACCACCTCCACCGGCGGGCGGGGCAGGCGGTTCTCGTCGAGGACCTTCAGGACCTCGAGTATCACGGCTATGCCGGCCTTGCAGTCGGCGCCCAGCACGGTGGTGCCGTCGGAGGTGACGCGGTCCCGCCCTACGACCGGCCTTACGTCCTGCGCCGGGCCGACGGTGTCCATGTGGGCGGAGAGCAGGAAGGGTTCGCAGGGGACGGTGCCCGGGAAGCGGGCTATCAGGTTGCCGGTCTCGCCGGATATCTTGCGGCCGGCGTCGTCTATGGTGACCTCGGCCCCCATGAACTTGAGCAGCGTGGAGAGGCGCCTGGCTATGGCGCCTTCCTTGCCCGAAAGCGAGGTTATTTTCGCGAGGTCGCAGAACAGCTGTACCATGCGCTTCTCGTTGATGGCCGGCATCATAGAAGTATTATCGATATTTTAACGCGCGTTTACAATGGTTATTTACGCGCCGCGATGTTTGCTAGAATCTATCCATGAAACTCAACAAGAAATTCCTTCTGGCCGCGGCTGCCGCGGCGCTGCTGGCCGGCTGCTCCTCGCCGGCCGCCAGGATGGCGCTGAAGTCCGCCGGCCTGGCCTCCACCGCGGTCTACTACGTGCAGCCCTCCTCCGTGCTGGACGCCCCTTTCTCCCCTCCGCCCGCGGCCGATTCCGAGGCCCAGGCCCGCGACCTGGCCGAGATACTGGCCTGGCAGAACAAGCGCACCGCGGCCGAATGCGAGCACGCCAACGTGACCTCCGAGGCCGGCTACGAGTACTACCTCGAATCCGACAGCCCTTTCGGGCAGCCGCTGCCCGCGGAGGCGAAGGAATTCTTCGACCGCGTCTCGGCGGACCTGGCCGGCGTGGTCAGCCCGATGAAGGACCGCTACAAGCGGCCCCGCCCCTACAAGGCCTACCCGGACCAGGCGCAGCCCTGCATAAAGAAGAGCTGGGGCTATTCCTATCCCAGCGGCCACTCGGCCTATTCCCGCGTCTTCGCCGAGGTTATGGGCGACATCGAGCCGGCGCGCAAGGCCTACTACGTCTCGCTGGCCGACGGGGTGGCGCTGGACCGCGTGATAGGCGGCGTGCATTTCCCCACCGACATAGCCGCCGGCAAAGCCGCCGCCGTGATGTTCCACGAGGCGCTGCTGAAGTCGCCGGCCTACCAGGCCGACGTGCAGAAAATGCGCGGCCTGCTGAAGAAATAGTCCGGCGCCCGGACGTGAAAAAACCGGAGGCCTTCCTCCGGTTTTTTTCATGCCTTCTAGCGGCGGCCCCGGCCCCTGCCGCGGCCTTTAGTCCGGCGCGGAGCGGGCCCCGGGCCTTTCCCCGCGCGCGGCGTGACCTTCCAGCGCCCGGCCCCGGCGTTGCCGCCGCCGGCCTCGAGCGACAGGTCTATCTTGCCCTCGGCGGTGTTCACCGCGGCTATCATCACCTTCACCCGCGAACCCGGCTTCAGCCCGTTGACCCGCAGCAGTCCCTCGGCGCCGGTCTCGCCCAGCGCCACGAAGGCGCCGCTGTCTATAACGCTGGTCACCGTGCCTTCCATCACCGAGCCGGTCATCTCCTTCATCAGTTCGGCGCGCATGACGTCCACCGACTTGTGCTCGGCCTCGGCCGCGGCGCGCTCGCGCTCGGAGCAGTGCTCGCCGGCCTTGTCCAGCGGCACGCCGTAGGAGAACTTCCTGCCCTCTATCAGCGCCTTCGCCGCGCGGTGCGTCAGCAGGTCCGGGTAGCGCCGTATCGGCGAGGTGAAATGCGAGTAGAAGCGGGCGGCTATGCCGAAGTGCCCCTGCGACACCGGCGAGTAGACGGCCTGCCGCATGCTGCGCACCATCAGCGAGTTCACCAGCTGTTCCAGCGGGTGGCCGGCGGCCTGGCGCAGCACGTCCTGCAGGCCCTTCGAGACGTTGGACCCCTGTATGTGCCCGGCGGAAAGACCGAGGTCGCCCAGCGCCTCGGCCAGCGCCTTGAGCTTCAGCGGGTCCGGCGAGTCGTGGCGGCGGTGCAGGAAGGGCAGCCGCGCGTTGAAGAGCTCGGTGGCCACGGCCTCGTTGGCGAGCAGCATGAACTCCTCTATGAGGCGGTGGCTCTTGAGGCGCGGGCGCAGGCTCACGCCGAGCGGGCGGCCGTGCGGGTCAGCGTTGATCTTGTATTCCGGCAGGTTGAAGTCCAGCGCGCCGCGGCGCACGCGGCGCTCGTAGAGCACGTCGGTAAGGCGGCCCATGCGCTTCACCGCCTCGGCGGCGGCCTTCGGCACGTCGGGGACCTTCGCCCCGTCGAGCAGCGCCTGCACCTCCTCGTAGGTGAAGCGGCGGCAGGAGCGTATCACGGTCCCGGCGAGGCGGCGCCTGAGCACCTTGCCCTGCCGGTCCAGGTCCATGAACACGGACACCGTCAGCCTCTCCTGGCGCGGCACCAGGCTGCAGAGGTTGTCGGAGAGGGAATGGGGCAGCATGGGTACCACGCGGTCCGGCAGGTAGACGCTGGTGGCGCGCGCGTAGGCCTCGCGGTCCAGCGCGGTGCCGGGGCGCACGTAGTGCGACACGTCGGCGATGTGCACGCCGAGCCTCAGCGCCCCGCCGGGGAGTTCCTCGAGGGACACCGCGTCGTCGAAGTCCTTGGCGTCGGCGCCGTCTATCGTGAATACCGGCAGGTCGAAGAGCTGCTCGCGGCCTTTCCACTGCGCGGGGTCCAGCCGCTGGCCGTACGCGTCGGCCTCCGCGCTGACCTCCTTGGGGAAGACCTCGTTTATGCCGCGGGCGCGGAGTATGGAATCTATGCGCGCGCTGACGTCGCCGGGGTCGCCGAGTATCTCGGTGACAAGTCCCGAGGCGGGCTTGCCGCCCTCGGGCCAGCGGCGCACCTCCAGCACGGCGAAGGCGCCGTCCTCAGGCGACAGGCCGGGCGCGAAGCCGCTCACCAGGGCCGGCGGCGCGCTGCCCTTCTCGGGGGCCAGCGTCCAGGCGGCGCCTGCCTGCCTGAGCACGCCTACCATGGTGGTGTGGGCGCGCTTGACGACGCGTATGATCTCGCCGGCGAGCCTGCCGGTGCGCTCAGGGCGCACCTTGGCCTGCACGCGGTCCCCGTCCATGGCCAGGTCCAGGCCGCGGCCGCGCAGGAACACGTCGGAGCCGCCCTCCTTCTCCGAGAGCAGGAAGGCGAAATTGCCGTGGTGCTGTATCACTCCCTCCACTATGGCCTCGTGGCCTCCCGCGGCCCCGCGCCTTTCCTTCCTGTGCCAGTGTTTTTTCATTTTTTCCTTTAGTCCGTCAGTTTCCTTATCAATGCGGCGGCGTGCGGGAAGCGCTGCGTCAGTTCGTCGCGTGCGGCCATCTCGAAATCGCTGAAATCGAAGCCAGGGGCCACGGTGCAGCCTACGAAAGAGAAATCCGTGCCTGCGGCCGGGAAGGCGCCGAACCAGCTGCCGGCCGGCACCACGTGCTGCGGCGTCTGGCCGGCGTCCAGGTCCGGGCCCAGGACGGTTTCCCTCGTCGTCCCGTCCGGCGCTATCTCCGCCACGGTCAGCGGCCCTCCGCCGTAGAAATGCCAGACCTCGTCGGACTTCAGCCGGTGCAGGCGCGAGGTTTCGCCGCGCCTCAGCAGGAAGTACACGGCCGTGGAATGCGCGCGCTGGCCGCGGCCGGATTCCGCGGTCCCCGCGGAGCGGTACGATTCCCTGTAGAAGCCGCCCTCGGGATGCGGCTTAAGCCCAAGGCGGTCTATGATCGCGTCGGCGTTCATTGCCCCTCCTCCCCGTCGTCCTTCGCGTCGAAGGCCCTGCCGGGATCGAAACTTATCGTGTAGCGCTCCCACTTCTTCTGCACGTACTTCAGACCGAGTTCTATCCTGGCGTCCAGGGTCGTGGTCATCGTGACGTAGCCGCCTTTCAGCCCGTGCTCGGCGCACAGCGCGCTGTTGTCGCAGGATTTGTAGTACATGTCGGCCATGGGGCCGTAGGCGTTCTCTATCTGCCTGAGCGAGGTCTCTATCTCCCCCTGCAGTTCCTTTACGCGGGCTGCCGGGAGCCTGGCCGGGTCCTCCGGGTCCTCGCCGGGCGCAGTGGTCTGCGGCGATGAAGCCTGCTGGGCCGGCTGGGGGCCGGAAGCCGAAGTTGACGTCGATGCCGCCGTCGTCGCGGAAGTCGTGACGCCCCCGGGCTTGGTAAGCGTGGCGGGCGGGGTCTTGGCCGCCTCGGCCTGGTTCACCGCCGGGTTCTCCCGGCCGTTTAGCTTGTCGGTCACCACCGAGGTCATGACTCCGCTCACCGCCGAGTAGGGCCTGGCCGAAGTGGCCGAGACGCCTGAAACTTTCGGCACGCTGCCGGAGGAAGGGACGGACATGCCGGCGGACTGGCCGCCGCCTACGCCGCCAGAGACCTTCGCCGTGTATGATCTCGCGGAGCGGGCGCTCATCGCCTCCATGCCCCCGGATAGAGGGCCTCCGCCGGGGACCTGAGGGCGGGCGTTCCCGGAGTTAACGCCGGGGACGCGCGCCGCGCCGCGGTCGCCGTAGCCTGCAGGCACATATTGTTTCTCCCCTCCGGCCGCGGTTTGCCTGGCACCCGGCGCTGTTGCCGCCCGCGCCGTTTCCTGCGTCGCCGGCGCAGGAGCGGGCCTGGGCGGTTGGCCCGCTTCGCGCCGCGCCGCGGTTTTCACGTCGGGAGGTTCGGAGGAATCGTTCAGGCCGCGAGGCGAGGAAGCGGTGCGGGACACGCCGTAGCCGCCCCCGTAACCGGGCGAATAACCGGGGCGGCGCGAGGCCGGCGCAAAAGGCGGGTCGTACACGCTGTCCCAGTCCGGATGGTCCTCGCCGCCTTTTTTTTCTCCGTAGCCGGACGCCGGGGCAGGAGGGCCTGGCGGACGGCGGTAGGACGTGCCCGTGCCGCGGCCGGCCTCCGCCGCGCGCGGCGCCGGGCCGAGGAAAGGCAGCAGCTTCCTGGCCAGGCCGGCGGCCCTGGCCGCGGCCGGCGAGCCTTCCTTTTCGAGGTAGGCGAAATATGAAGAGGCCTTCAGCCTGGCCCGCGCCGGGTCGAAAGTGTAATGGAAGCCTTCGCCGGGCCTGGCTTTCTCCATGCCCAGGAAAAGTACCCCTCCGAAGATGCCTGCCAGCGTTACGGCCAGCGCCACGCTCATGACCAGCAGGGTATCGCGTTTTTCTCCTGACATCAGTAGAGCATCTCCTCTCCGTCGAGTTTCAGGCTTTTCATCCTGGCCCAGGCGCCTTCGGGATCGCCGCCGGCGAAACCGGACATGAAGAATTTCTGCGAAGGGGCCGTCGCCGCCTCCGGCGACTCGGCCGACAGGGCCTGCACGAACTTGCGCCTGTTCATCGAATAGAGCACGGAGAAGGAACTCCCGTCGCGGCGGAAACGCAGCACCTTCAGCCCCGCCGGCAGCCTGACGAAGCGCCCGCCGGGCACGGGGAAGACTATCAGCGAATCGTCGGAAGGGCGCGGGCCGTTCTGCCGCTGCACCACCAGCTTGAAGACGGCCGAGGGGTTGCCCACCGAGGGCCTGGCGCCGTCGCCGCCTATCCACACGCCGTAGGAGAAGCGCTTGGCCCTGCCCGGCGGTATGTTGAAGTCGGCCTCCAGGTCCAGCTGCCACCTGGAGCCGGGTATCTCCTTGGAAAGTATGAGCCCAGGCGCGTAGCCGTCCGACGGCTCGTCCCGGGTGTCGTCCTGCCTGGCGGAAAGGGTGTAGTAGACCCCGTCGTCCTTGAGCTCGCTGGCGCCGTAGGAGTCGTTCCAGCTGGTCCAGGTCTCCCAGGTGTCGGTCCTGTAGGCGCGCCCGCTCGCGCAGGCGCAGGCCAGCGCGGCGGCGAGCCCCGCGGCGGCCAGCCTCACGTATCGCATGTTCATAGGGCGCCCCCTCCGGCCGCGGTGTCCAGCCAGATCGTCACCGGTCCGTCGTTGACTATCGTGACCTCCATATCGGCGGCGAACACTCCTGTCTTCACCGGCACCCCGGCGGCGCCCAGCGCGCCGGCGAAGCGTTCATAGAGCCCGCGTGCCTCTTCGGGACGCGCGGCTTCGCCGAAGTCGGGACGGCGGCCTTTGGACGCGTCGCCGTAGAGGGTGAACTGCGAGACCACCAGGGCTTCGCCTTTCACGTCGAGCAGGGAGAGATCGAACTTCCCCTCATCATTGGAGAAGATGCGCAGGTTGGCCGTCTTGGCCGCCAGCAGGTCGGCGTCGGCCTCCGCGTCGCCGCGGCCCACGCCGAGCAGCACGACGAGGCCCCGCCCTATGGAGTTGTGCACGGAGCCGGTCTTTACCGCCCCGCTCTTCACTCGCTGTATCAGTGCCCTCATGCTCCAATTATAAATAATTTCTCCTTAACCCGCACGCGCTATTGAAACCGGGGGTAGGCGGTTGTATAATAGGGGTGACGCGGCGGACGCCGCGCAAAGGAAATAATATGGTAACTGGACTCGTACTCGTTAAACTGATGCCCGGCAAGGAGAAACAGACGCTGGTGAAACTGAAGGCGCTCAAGAGCGTAGTGCACATGTCTGCCGTCTTCGGCCGCTGGGACCTGGTGCTGGACATGGAGACCGACGATCTCCCCACCCTCTCCAACATCGTCGTGCAGGAGATACGCGGCATCCCCGGCGTGCTCTCCACCGAGACGCTGGTCACCACCTCTCTCTGACGTCCGATGCGCAGCCTGGCGTTGCTGTGCTGCCTGCTCGCCGCCGCGTGCGTTCCCGCGGCGGCGCAGGTATTTCTCGGCGCCGAGGTGGGCCCCGACTCCTTCATGAAGGACGAGGAGCCGGGCTCCGACACCTTCGGCGAGGACGCCTTCGCCTGGGCGCTCAGCGCCGAGGTCAGCAGTTCCACGCTGTACGCGGTGTTCGGCTCGACGTCGCCTGAAAAAGAGATCATGAAATACTTGAGGCAGGGCCTGTACCGCCAGGAACTCTGCGCCGTGCTGCTGCTCTCCGAGCGGACCTCCATCCCTTTCTCCAAGCTGGAGCCGGGCCTGCGCCCTGGCGGCCTGCGCGCGCTGGCGGCCGCTCACAAGGCCGACGCGATGGAACTGTTCGCCGCCGGCGGACGCCTGAAGGAGGCCGCCGACCTGCGGCTGCCGCTGTTCCTCTCCGTCTATACCTCCACCGCCGCTCCGGCCGTGGAACTGTCCACGCCGCCGGCCGCGCCGCCCGGGGGCGCGCGATGAACTTCCGCCGCCTGCTGCCGGCCGCCGCGCTGCTGCTGCCGGCCGTCTGCCTAGCCGCCGTGAAGGTGCCCGGCGGCGCCGCGCTGGCCTCGCTGACGCTGCCCGACGGCTTCGTGGTGACGGCCGAGCTGGCGCTGACGCAGGAGCAGCAGGCCCGCGGCCTGATGTTCCGCGCGTCCCTGCCGCCGGACCGCGGCATGCTGTTCGCCTTCTCCGACGGCGGCTTCAAGTCCTTCTGGATGAAGAACACCCTGATAGACCTGGACATGGTCTTCCTCGACGCGGACCTGCGTGTGGCGAAGGTCTTCCACCGCGTTCCGCGCTCCTACGAGGGTCAGCCCGAGTCCGAGGTGGCCCGCGCCGGCGCGCCGGCCCGCTTCGTGCTGGAACTGCCGGCGGGGTGCGCGCGGGCGCACCGGCTGAAGCCGGGTTCGACGATAAAAGCCGTCTTCCGGGGAAAAGAAAAGGCCGGGGCAAAATAGCCCCGGCCTCTTTTTGCTCCCCCCCGGGGGCCTCACTTGAAATAATAGAAGTTGCCCGTGCTGGTAAGCCCGTAGACCGGGAACTGCGCGCAGCTCTTCGCTTTCACGGGCACCGTCAGCACCAGGTGCCTGCGCTTCCTCGCGTAGTAGTCGTCGTCGGGGTAGGCCGCGGTGACCTTCAGCTGCCCTTCGGGCGAGGCCTCGACCGGGCCGGTGAGCGTCAGCGGCGGGAACTGCGGCCGGGGGCTGTACACCGTGGCGTTGGTGTACATGTTCTTTGCCACGTACTGGCCGTAGGGCCCGGAGCAGAACTTCCTGTTGACCGCGGCCGCAGGGTCCAGTTTCAGGGTGAGGTCGCAGTGCGAACCGGGCGGGACCTCGCGGCCGCTGCAGCCGTCCGAGGCCACCGTGAAGGAGGCAGGCAGCGCGGAGCGGTCCAGCGCCACGCCGTCCCAGGTCTCCCCCGACGTGTTCGTGACGCGCAGGGCCTGCGTGAAAGGGAAGCCCTCCGGCACCATGCCGAAGTCGGCCGCGTTCACGCGCCCCTCGCCTGAGCCGCGGTAAAGGCCGCGCAGGCCCATGAAGCCCCGGCTGGAATAGCGCGAGGAGGCCTTGAGCTCCAGGTAGGAGTAAGAATCGTAGCCGTCGTCGGAGTTGGACGGCACGTACATCGCGGTGTGGTAATTGTTGGCCGCAGTCGGGGCGAAGCGTATGCTGAAGGTGCAGCTCTTGCGCGGCGCCAGCACCTTGTTGCTGCACTTGTCGTCCTGCGCGGTGAACGGCGTCCCGTCGTCGAGATTCTCTATCTGCCCCACCTTGAGGTCGGCCGTGCCCATGTTCATCACTATCACCTGGCGCGAGGCCGTCTCGTAGGCGTCCATCGTGCCGAAGTCGAAGGACTTCGGCCAGGCGTACATCAGCGGATAGGGCTTCTCTTTCCCGGCGCCGGCGCCCATGCCGGCGGAATTGTCGCCGGAGGCGGAGGAGGACTGGTCCCCGGAGGAATGCTGTCCGCCGCCGTTTGAACCGTATTCGCCGGCGTAGCGGCCGGAACCGGCCTGCGATAGCGCGCCTTCGCCGCCGGTGGTGGCGGAACCGGCGCCCTGCGAAAGGCCCGGCGCGCGGAAGGATGGCGCGTCGGCCCCGCGGCGTATGGCGGCGCCGGAGCCCGAAGAGAAGGCCGCGTTGCCGAAACCGCGCCTGGCCTGGGAACCCTGCTGTGCCTGCAGCCTGGAGACCCCGGCGGCGGTGGCGGCGGAGGAATTATCTTTTTCCGCGCCGCCGCCGGCGCGGGCCGCGTACATGCCGCCGGCCGAGGACCGTCCCGCGTCCGCGGACGGATCGCCGGCGGCCTGGGCCGCCAGGTCCTCCTGCAGGCTCTTCAGTATGTCGTCCTTCTCCCTGCGGGAAAGGCTTTTGGGCGGCGCCTGCCTGGCGGCGGCCGGCGCGGCCGCGGGGGCCGTCTCCTTCGCGTAGTTCTTGTTGGCCTCGCGGAACATATCGAGGTAAGAGCCCTGGCCGGGCGTCACCGCCCTCACGTCCGGGGCGCCCGGGGCCTGCAGCGGCCCCGTACGGGCGAACTTGAAATCGTTCCGGGAGCTGTCCGGCGCGGCGTCCCTGCCCGGGCCGCCGACATAATAGGATATGCCGAGGCTCAGCGCCACGGTGCCGGCCGCGAGCGGAGCCGCCGCCTTCCACGAGAGCAGTTGTTTAGGGTCCATACTTTATAGCTCCTCCCCCACCAAGTATACCTTGCGGCCGGCCGGCTTTCAAGGGGGCGTTTGGCTTATTCTTTTATTTTTATTAGAATAAAAAAGCATGGGAATATGGGACAACGCCTTCAAGATACCCGAGCCGCAGGAGCCTACGGCGGAGGAGAAGGCGCTGCTCGACGCGCTGGCCGTCAAGGTGAGGGCCCGCAAACTGGGCGACCTGGCGGCCTTCGCGCTGGAGAGCACCCGGCCCGTGCACGACCTGGGGGCGCAGAGCGCGTCGTTCCTTACCCCCATACTCAACATCGTTTTCGAAAAGGACGAAGTAAGCAGGTACGCTAAGCTGCTCGAGAACCCCAAGGCCGTTTCCTACCTCGTCGACAAGCTCGGCGCGGACGATAAGCCGGAGGGCGGCAACCAAGGAGAGCCAAATGTCAAAGAAAGACCTTGAAGTCATCATCGCTACCGACTGCGGCAGCACCACGACGAAGGCCATACTGATAGAGAAGAAGGGCGACACCTACCGCCAGACCTTCCGCGGCGAAGCCCCCACCACCGTGGAGGCCCCGTTCGAGGACGTCACCAAGGGCGTGCTGAACTCGATCACCGAGGTGGAGGAGCTCTCCGGCCGCAAGATACTCGACGGCGAGAAGATAATCACCCCGTGCGAGGGCAGCAAGGGCGTCGACATATACGTTTCCACCTCCTCCGCCGGCGGCGGCCTGCAGATGATGGTCGCGGGCGCCGTGAAGGCGATGACCGGCGAATCCGCCCAGCGCTGCGCGCTCGGCGCGGGCGCCATCGTGATGGACGTGCTGGCCTCCAACGACGGCCGCGCGGACCACGAGAAGATAGAGCGCATCCGCCAGCTGCGCCCCGACATGATGCTGCTCTCCGGCGGCACCGACGGCGGCACCGTGACGCACGTCGTCGAGCTCGCCCAGTTCCTTAAGGCCGCCGACCCGAAGCCGCGCCTCGGCGCCTCCTACAAGCTGCCGGTCATCTACGCCGGCAACAACAAGGCCCACGACCAGATAAAGCAGATCCTCGGCGACAGGACCGCGCTGATCATCACCGAGAACCTCCGCCCGAGCCTCGAGCGCGAGAACCTGATGCCGGCGCGCCACAAGATCCACGACATCTTCCTCGAGCACGTCATGCAGCAGGCGCCGGGCTACCCTCGCCTGATGAAGATGGTCGGCGCGCCGATCATGCCCACCCCCGCGGCCGTCGGCACGATGACCGAGAAGTTCGCGAAGGCCAACGGTTTCAACGTGCTGGCCGTGGACATCGGCGGCGCCACCACCGACGTGTTCAGCGTCTTCTCCGAGGTCTTCAACCGCACCGTCAGCGCCAACCTCGGCATGAGCTACTCCATCTCCAACGTGATGGCCGAGGCCGGCCTCGCGAACATCCTGCGCTGGCTGCCCTTCGACATCGAGGAGCAGGACCTCAGGAACCGCCTGAAGAACAAGATGATCCGCCCGACGACGATCCCGCAGACCGTCGAGGACCTGATGATAGAGCACGCGGTGAGCCGCGAGGCGCTGCGCCTCGCCTTCGACCAGCACAAGGCGCTGGCCGTGGGCCTCAAGGGCGTGCAGCAGGAGCGCTCGATCTCCGACGCTTTCGAGCAGACCGCTTCCGGCCAGAGCCTCATCAACGTGATGAAGCTCGACTACGTCATAGGCTCCGGCGGCATCCTGGCGCATTCCCCCCGCCGCACGCAGTCGATGATGATGATGATAGACGCCTACCAGCCCGAGGGCATCACCCGCATGGCCGTCGACAGCATCTTCATGATGCCGCACCTCGGCGTGCTGGCGCAGATCAGCGAGAAGGCCGCGCTCGACGTGTTCTACAACGACTGCCTCGTGCGCCTCGGCACCTGCCTCGCGCCGAAGGGCCTCGCGAAGGAAGGCCAGAAGATCATGGAATGGGAAGTGACCGGTTCCGACGGCAGCCGCCAGGCCGGCGAGCTGCGCTTCGGCGACATGGTGCACGTGCCGTTCGCGGCCCCGAAGGCGAAGCTGGTGGCGAAGCCGGTGAAGGGCTTCGATATGGGCGCCGGCTCCGGCAACAAGGTGGAGGCCGACATCGAGGGCGGCGTCGTGGGCCTGGTGCTCGACGGCCGCGGCAGGCCGTTCGCGCTGCCGAAGGACCATTCGAAGCGCCGCGCCGACCTGAACAAGTGGTACAAGGCCCTCGGCATGTACCCGGTGTAAAGGACGATACAAGGAGAAATTTATGGCACATGCTTATACCCCCGGACTCAAGGTAATGCCCTGCACGCTGCTCAAGAAGAAGCGCCTGCTGCCGATCCCCGGCAAGGTGCTGGCGGCGCTGGACCAGCAGGTGGACGCCCTCGACGTGGTGGCGAAGACCGAGCTGCCCGGCAAGGTGTTCTCCATCAACGTGGCCAACCGCCTCGCGGTCGGCCCCGAGGAAGTTCCCGGCTTCATGCTGAAGAAGGAAGGCGACCCGGTTAAGAAGGGCGAGACCATCGCCGAGAACAAGCCCTTCCTGAAGTGGTTCAAGACCACCATAGAATCGACGGTGGACGGCACCGTGGAGAGCATCTCCAACGTGACCGGCCAGGTACTGCTGCGCGAGCCCCCCAAGGTGCTGCCGATAAAGGCCTACGTGAAGGGCAAGGTCGTGGAGGTCACCCCCGATTTCGGCGTCACTCTCGAGGCCGAGGGCACCTTCATACAGGGCATCTTCGGCGTCGGCGGCGAGACCAACGGCGAGATCGTCGTCGCGGTCAACAGCCCCGACGAGGACCTGACCCCCGAGGACATCAAGGACACCTACAAGGGCAAGATCGTGATAGGCGGCAAGCACGCCAGCCTGGCCACCATCAAGCGCGCCGTGGAACTGGGCGTGAACGCCATAGTGGTGGGAGGCATACACGACCGCGACCTGCGCCAGCTGCTGGGCTACGACATCGGCGTGGCCGAGACCGGCACCGAGAACATCGGCATCACGCTGATCGTGACCGAGGGCTTCGGCATGATCCCTATGGCCGAGTACACCTTCAAGCTGCTCTCGTCGCGCAACGGCGAGAAGGCCAGCGTCAGCGGCGCCACGCAGATACGCGCAGGCGTGATGCGCCCCGAGATCATCGTGCCCGGCTACCCCAAGCACGTCACCGAGTGCAAGAAGGACCAGGGCCGCGGCTGGATAGAGCCCGGCGACCCCATCCGCATCATACGCGAGCCGCACTTCGGCGTGATAGGCACCGTGAAGAGCCTGCCGCCGGAACTGACCGTGATAGGCAGCGAGAGCCACGCCCGCGTGCTGGAGGTCCAGCTCGACGGCGGCGAGGTCATCGTGGTGCCCCGCGCCAACATAGAGGTGCTGGAAAAATAAAGCGGCGCAGCGGAGGAGCCGTAAGCCTTAGGGCGGTCCCTGGGCTTACGGCTTTTCATTATGGCTAAAAAACACAGGAAAGAGAACGTTAAGGCGGTGCCCGCCGCAGTGCCGCAGGAAGGGCGCTTCCCCTCCTGGCTGGTCTGGCCGCTGGCCGCCGCCTGGGCCGCGGCCGTGCTGAAGTCCTATTTCGCCCGCTTCAAGCCTGACCTCTCCGCCCTGGCGGTGATCCTCTCGCCGGGCCAGTACGCCGGCCTGTTCTCGGCCCTGCCCGGCCACCTGCTGGACCTCGCCGCGGCAGCGCTGTTCATGTTCGCCTGCTTCGCCGCCGGCCGCGCCGCGCTCAAAGCCGCTGGCTTCTCTTTCCTGAACGCCGTCGAGGAGGCGGTGTTCTGCTGCGGCGCGGGTCTCGGCCTGCTCGCCGCTTTCGTCTTCGTACTGTCGACGGCCGGCCTGCTGTACGCCTGGCCGGTATTGGCCTTCCTTGCCGCGGCCTGCGCCTGGGGCGCCTGGGACCTGAAGCGCCGCCCGGCGGCGCCGCTGCCGCGGCTCCCGTCCCCGCGCGCCGGCGACCTGGCCGCGCTCGGCGTTCTGCTGCTGGCGCTGCTGGTGAACCTGGCCGGCGCGCTGAGCCCCGAGATCTTCTACGATTCGCTGGTCTACCACCTGGCGGTGCCCAACTTCTACGTGATAAAGCACGGCTTCGCCCGGATGCCTTTCAATTTCTATTCCGACATGCCTTTCACCCACGGTATGATATACGCCTCGGCGCTGCTGGTGAAAGGCCCGGTGCTGGCGAAGCTCGTCAATTTCCTCGCCGGCGCGCTGATCGCGGGCGCCGTGCTGGCCGTGTCGCTGCGCTGGTTCTCGCTGAGGACCGGCCTGCTGGCCGCGGCCGTGTTCTGCTCCGTGCCGCACGCCATGATGGCCTCCTGGTCGGCCGGTACCGAGATGCTGCTTACGCTGTTCTCCGTTCTGGGACTGTACGCCGTTCTGCTGCGCCGCGACGAGGAGCCGCGCTGGCTGTGGCTGGCCGCCTGCTTCTGCGGCCTCGCGATGGGCGTGAAGTACACCGGCGTCTTCGCCGTGGCCGGCGTGATGGCGGCCTACGCCTGGAGCGGCCGCGCCCGCCCTGCGGCGGCGCTGCGCAACCTGGCCGTCTTCGTGCTGGTCTCGTCGCTGTTCGTGCTGCCGTGGCTCGCGAAGAACTGGCTGTATACCGGCAACCCGGTCTTCCCCTTCGCGCTGAATTTGTTCGGCGCGGGGCACGGCACCGATCCGCAGAAACTCAGGGACTTTGCCGCCCACGCCGCGCAGATGGGGCCGCTTACCCCGCTCTCCTGGCTGGTCACGCCGTGGAAGGCCACGATGGGGCAGATAGCCAACTCCGAGTATTTCTCCCCGCTGTTCCTGCTGCTGCTGCCGCTCTCCTTCCTGCTCGCCGCCGGGCCGGCCGCGGGAGTTCTTGCCGGCCTCTGGGCCTATTTCCTGGCCGCCTGGCTGGGCTGGTCGGTCACGTCGACGATGGTGCGATTCCTGATGCCGGCCTACCCGGCCGCCGCGCTGCTGATAGCGGCCTCGCTGTTCTCGCCTGGCCACGCCGGGCTCAAACGCCTGCTGCGCGGCCTGGCGCTGGCGGTCTGCCTGCTCTGCGTATACTGGGGCGCGCTGCTCTTCTACATGCAGGGCCGCTGGCGCCCGGTCACCGGCGCGGTAGGCGCCGACGACTACTTGTCGCATACTCAGCCCACGTACCCGTACAGCGGCTACGCCGCGCTGAAGTTCGTCAACGAGAACACCCCGCCAGGTTCCAAGGCGCTGATGATAGGCGACGAGAGGAGCTTCTACCTGAAGCGGGACTTCATAGTGAGCTCGGTATACGACCGCACCGCCATAGTGGAGTACGCCGCCGCCTCGAAGGACGGCGAGGACCTGTACGCCAGGCTCAGGGCCGACGGTGTGACCCACCTGACGCTGAACCTGGCCGAGGGCATAAGGCTGGGCCGCGACTACCGGATGTTCTACTGGGACGACCGCGCCCGCGCCGTCTTCAACGACTTCTGGGACAGGCACGTAAAGGAAGTGTTCGCCTCCGCGGAGACCCAGGACGGGCGGCCTTTCAACAGGGTATCGGTCTACGAACTGCAGGACAAGCCCGCGGGCCCGCCGCCTTTCAACGTGGTAAAGGAAATAATAATGAAGAACGTGGACGCCGCCCGCCGCTAGGGCGGCGCCGAAAAATATTCCACTGGACGCGCCAGATTTACTATCATGATTTTGACGGTTCTCAACGGGCGGATTTGGAATGCTGAAAAACAATAAAACCTTCGCTGTCCTTTCGCTGCTGCTCCTCACCCCCTGCCTCGCGGCCGCTTTCAACCCGGCCGGCTGGCAGTCCAACAATAACTTCCCCCTCATGGGCTCCACCGAGGCCGTGAAGGGCGGCACGCTGCGCTCCTACTGGTCCGACTTCCCGGCGACGCTGCGCACCGAGGGTCCCAACTCCAATCTTTCCACTACCGGCCAGCTGCAGGGCATGGTCTACGAGAGCCTGCTGACGCTGCACCCGGAGACCATGGAGTACATCCCGGTGCTGGCCGATTACTGGAAGATCTCCCCGGACAAGCGCACCTTCTATTTCCATATAAACCCCAAGGCCCGCTGGGCCGACGGCACCCCGGTGACGGCCGATGACGTGGTGGCCACCTGGGAGTTCCGCGTCAGGAAGGACATAAAGGACCCCTACTCGGCGATGATGTGGGGCGAGAGCTTCGACAAGCCGGTGGCCGTCAGCCCCGACGTGGTCTCGGTGCACACCAAGAAACTGCACTGGCGCCTTTTCCTGTATTTCAGCGGCATGCAGATCTACCAGGCGAAGGAAATGCGCGCGCTTACCGGCGACAAGTACCTCGAGGACTATAACTGGAAGATGCAGACGGGCTCCGGGCCCTATGAGCTGAAGCCCGAGGACATAAAGAAGCCCATCTCCATAACGCTCACCCGCCGCAAGAACTACTGGGGCGAGAAGGAACGCGGCAATATAGGCCTGAACAATTTCGACAAGCTGGTCTGGACCGTGGTGATGGACGAAGAACTGGCCTTCGAGAAGTTCAAGAAAGGCGAGCTGGACTACTACCCGGTCAACAAATCGCAGCGCTGGCTGCAGGAGTCGGACTTCGACAAGGTGAAGCGCGGCATAGTGCAGAAGCGCAAGGTCTACACCAAGGTGCCGCAGGGCGTCTCGGGCTTCGTGTTCAACATGCGCAAACCGCCTTTCAACGACCGCAACGTGCGCAAGGCCTTCGCGCTGCTGTTGAACCGCGAGAAGCTCATAGACAAGCTTTTCTTCGGCGAGTACGGCTTCATAGACAGCTACCACCCGGGCTCCGACT
This sequence comes from uncultured Elusimicrobia bacterium, assembly GCA_937870775.1. Lineage (GTDB taxonomy): Bacteria > Elusimicrobiota > Elusimicrobia > Elusimicrobiales > UBA9959 > UBA9959. The sequence continues at coordinate 17,729 of CALMZU010000318.1, read as the reverse complement.
GGGCCAACCCCACCAACCCGAAGATACGCTATAACCCGCGCATGGCCAAGCGGCTGCTGGCCCGCGCCGGCTGGGCCGAACGCAACAAGGACGGCTGGCTGACGAAGGATGGCAAGCCTTTCGAAATAACCCTGGAATACGGCGATCCCGGTTTCACCCGCATCTACAAGGTGATACAAGAGGACCTGAAGGCCGCCGGTATAAAACTGGACCTCAAACAGACCGACTACAATACCATCATGAAAAAGGTCGGGGAGCGTAACTTCACGCTCTATCATGCCTCCTGGGGCGGCCTGCTCTTCCCCAACCCGGAAAATTCCTGGAGCGGCGCGCTGGCGGACAAGAACGATAACAATAACCTTCCCGGCTTCAAGAACGCCGAGGTGGACGCGCTGTGCAAGGAATACGACACGGCCTTCAACATAAAGGACCAGCGCCGCATCATACACCGCATCGACGAGCTTATCTTCCGCGTCTATCCTTATGCGTTGGGCTGGAGCTCCGGTTTCAGCCGCGTACTTTACTACAACAAGTTCGGCCATGCGCCGAACTATTTCCCCAAGATCGGCGATTACCGCTCGATAGTCTCCAACTGGTGGCTGGACCCCGCCAAGGAGAAGGCCATGAACGAGGCCCTGAAGAACGGCGGCAGCCTGCCCGTCGGAGAGACCGAAGTGAGGCCCTGGAACTGATATGCACGGAATGACAACTTATTTCATACGCCGGCTGCTGCTGATACCGGTGACCTTCATAGCTATCACCTTCATGGTGTACGCCATACTGCGCGTGGTGCCCGGCGGCCCCATAGAGCAGGCCCAGCTGCAGATAAAGATGGCCATGATGCAGGAGGGCGGTTCGGCCGGCATGGCCAACGAGCAGGGCGAACTGCAGATCCCCGCCGCCGCGATGGAGGACCTGAAGAAATACTACCATCTCGACAAGAGCATCCCCGTCGGGTACGGCGCCTGGCTGTGGGGCATCATGCACCTCGACTTCGGCCGCTCTTACGTGTACAGCGAGCCGGTGCTCGACGTGATAATCTCCAAGTTCCCCATCTCCATCTACTTCGGCCTCATAGGCTACCTGGCTTCATGGGTGATCTGCGTGCCGCTCGGCGTCACCAAGGCCATAAGGCATAAGTCCGGCTACGACACTGCCACGTCCATGCTGGTGTTCCTCGGCTACGCCATACCCGGCTTCGTAGCCTGCCTGATGCTGATGGTGTTCCTCGGCGGCGGCAGCTACTTCGACCTGTTCCCGCTCGGCGGCTTCAGGTCCGACAACTGGGCCGAGCTCACCTTCTTCGGCAAGATCGTCGACCAGCTGCACCACACCGCCATCCCGGTGTTCGGCTATATCATGGGCGGCTTCGCCACGATGACGGTGCTGATGAAGAACTCCCTCCTGGACAACCTGGGCGCGGACTACGTGCGCACCGCCTTCGCCAAGGGCCTCTCCGAGCGCCGCGTCATCTTCGTGCACGCGATGCGCAACTCGCTGATACCGCTGACCGTCGGTATCGGCAACGCCCTGGGCCTGCTGTTCGCCGGTTCTTTCCTTATTGAAAAGACCTGCAACATCCCCGGCATGGGCCTCCTGAGCTTCAATTCCGTGGTGCAGCGCGACTACCCGGTGATACTCGGTACGATGGTGTTCCTGGTGCTGATAAGGCTGACCGGCAACATCTTCTCCGACGTGATCTGGGCCATGATAGACCCCAGGATAAGGTTCGGCAAATGACCGTCATCATAAAACTTATTGAGACCGCCGTACTTCTTGCCGCAGGCTACCTGCTGACGTTCCGGGCCATACCGTGGCTCTACGTCAGAGGCGGCACGCTGCTCGGCTTCGACATGAAGGTGGCCCCGCACTGGGAGAAGCGCATGAAGCGCTTCAAGACCATAAAGCGCGGCTACTATTCCTTCGTGGCCATCTCCACGCTGTTCGTGATGTCGCTCTTCCTCGAGCTGATGGTGAACAACAAGCCGCTGTTCATACGCTACGGCGGGCACTTCGCGTTCCCGGCGGTGGCCGAGTGGACCGACGGCATACTGTTCTTCAAGTCCCCCTCCGCCGTGCTGAAGCGCTCGGACTACGGCCAGACCGGCGACGGCGAGGTGGACTACCGCCTCTTCGCCGCGGAGAAGCGGGACCCGTCGGTCTTCGACGGGCAGGTGAAGGCGCTCGAGGCGGAGATAGCCGACGTGCGCGCCCAGCTGGCCGTGAAGCCCGGCCCCAAGGCCACGCCCGAGGAGCGCCAGGACTACCAGGACCTGCAGGAGACCATACCGGACATAGAGGCCGACCTGAAGAACGTCACGGCGGCCAAGGCCGCCTTCGCCGACGGCAAGGCCTCCATCATAATGCCGGTGTACCCCTATTCCCCGCGCGAGCATTTGATGGACATGCCCGGCCGCCCGCCGCATAAGCCCGGCGCCGACCACCTGCTGGGCACCGACGACTCCGCCACCGACGTCTTCGCGCAGCTGGTGTACGGTTTCCGCATCTCCATGGCCTTCGCGCTGATAGTCTCGTTCACCGGCTACCTGATAGGCATAATCATCGGCGGCGTGATGGGCTATTTCGGCGGCTGGACCGACATACTGATACAGCGCCTGATAGAGATCTGGGCCGCCATACCGTTCCTGTTCATGCTGATCATCGTGGCCGCGATAGTGCAGCCCACCTTCCTGCTCCTGGTCTCGCTGATGGTATTGCTGCAGGGCTGGGTCGGCATCTCCTACTATATCCGCGGCGAGTTCTACCGCGAGAAGGCCCGCGACTACGTGCAGGCGGCCGTCGCGATGGGCGCCACCGAATGGTCGGTGATGATGAAGCACATCCTGCCTAACTCGCTGGTGCCGCTTGTGACCTTCGCGCCGTTCAGCATAGTGGGCACCATAGGCTCTCTGGTCTCGCTCGACTACCTGGGTTTCGGCCTGCCCGTCGGCACGCCGAGCTGGGGCGCGCTGCTGGACCAGGGCATGAAGTACCTGAAGTACTACCCGCATTTGATACTGACCCCTTCCATCGCGCTCGCCGTTACGCTGTACTCGGTGGTGATGATAGGCGAGGCCGTGCGCGAGGCTTTCGACCCGAAGGTCTTCTCGAGGCTCAGGTAACAATATGACCGGAACGAAAAAACTTCTCGAGGTTAAGGGCCTCAAGACCTGCTTCCAGGTGGAGGACAAGGTAGCCAAGGCCGTAGACGGCGTGGATTTCCACATCTGCGAGAACGAGGTGCTGGGCCTCGTCGGCGAGTCAGGCTGCGGCAAGTCCGTGACCGCGCTGAGCATACTGCGCCTCATCCCCGATCCCCCCGGCAAGATCACCGGCGGCGAGATCATCTTCCGCGGCCGGGACCTGCTTAAGCTGACCTATCCCGAGATGAGGAAGATCCGCGGCAAGGAGATCTCGATGATCTTCCAGGAGCCGATGACCTCGCTGAACCCGGTCTTCTCCATAGGCTGGCAGCTGATGGAGGCCATACGCTTCCACCAGGAGCAGCTGACGGAGAAACAGGTGGAGGAGCGGGCGGCCGAGATGCTGGGTCTCGTAGGCATACCGTCCCCTAAGGCCCGCCTGAAGGATTACCCGCACCAGTTCTCCGGCGGCATGCGCCAGCGCGTGATGATAGCCATGGCGCTGGCCTCGGACCCGGCGCTGCTGATAGCCGACGAGCCCACCACCGCCCTCGACGTTACGATACAGGCCCAGATCCTGGACCTGATGCTGGACGTCAAGAAGAAGACCAAGGACGCCGCGATACTGCTCATCACGCACGACCTCGCGGTGGTGGCCGAGACCTGCCAGCGCGTGGCCGTGATGTACGGCGGCCGCATACAGGAGATCTCCGAGGTGAAGCCGCTCTTCGACGAGCCGATGCACCCCTACACGATAGGCCTGCTGAAATCCCTGCCCGGCTTCAAGAACGAGCCCGGCAAACGCCTGCCCGTGATAGAGGGCATGGTGCCCGACATACTCAGCTTCCCGCAGGGCTGCAAGTTCAACAACCGCTGCCCCGAGGCCGGCCCCGAGTGCCGCGAGAGCGAGCCCGAACTGGTGGAAGTCTCCCCCGGCCGGCTGGTAAGGTGCCACAAATGCAAAAAGAGGGCCTGAACATGAGCGAGAACATACTGGAAGTAAAAGACCTCAAGGTGCATTTCCCCATACACGGCGGCCTCTTCCTCGGCAAGGTCGGCGAGGTCAAGGCCGTCGACGGGGTTTCCTTCTCCGTTAAGCCCGGCGAAACGCTGGGCATGGTGGGCGAGTCCGGCTGCGGCAAGACCACGGTGGGCAAAGCGCTGATAAACCTGGCGCCGGTCACGTCGGGCGAGGTGCTCTTCGCCGGCGCCGACGGCAAGGTGTCCAACATCGCGGGCCTGAACCACAAGGCCATGCGCCCTTTCCGCTCGCGCATGCAGATGGTCTTCCAGGACCCGTACTCGTCCCTTAACCCCCGCATGTCGGTTGAGGCCATAGTCAGCGAGCCGCTCGACATACACATGCCCGGCATGAGCGCCAAGGAGAAACGCGAGAAGGTGGCCTGGCTGCTCGAGAAGGTGGGCCTGCGCGCCGCCTACGCCGCCCGCTACCCGCACGAGTTCTCCGGCGGCCAGCGCCAGCGCGTCGGCCTGGCCCGCGCCCTCGCCACGAATCCCGCCTTCATCATAGCCGACGAGCCGGTCAGCGCGCTCGACGTCTCCATACAGGCGCAGATCATAAACCTGCTCGAGGACCTGCAGGCCGAGTTCGGCCTCTCCTACCTCTTCATCGCCCACGACCTGTCGGTCGTGGAGCATATCAGCGACCGCATAGCCGTGATGTACCTCGGCAACATGGTGGAGATAGGCTCCAGCCGCGACGTCAACAGGAACCCGCTTCACCCGTATACGAAGGCGCTGATGTCGGCCGCCCCGCTGCCGGACCCGCACAAGACCCGCGGCGAGCGCATCATACTCAAGGGCGACGTGCCGAGCCCGCTCGCGAAACCGTCGGGTTGCGGCTTCCGTACCCGCTGCCACATGGCCAAGCCCGAGTGCGCGCTGAAGGTGCCGGAGCTCGTCGAAAAGGCCCCCGGCCACTTCGCCGCGTGCCCTTACGTGTGACCCCCCTCCGCGGGGCGTTTTCACGTCGGACGGACGGCCCCAGCGGGCCGTCCGTTTTTTTCTTGATACAGGGGTCCTTAAAAGGTATATTATTCTTCAGATATGACCAAGAATAAAGCGCTCCATCTCGCCGTTTTATTTCTTTTCACGGCGGGCTCGGCCTTCGCGGCCAAGCCCGCCGCGGTTAAGAAGGCCCCCGCCCAGCCGGCGGCGGCCATAACCGGCTTCGCCGCCGCCGACATGCCCTACGACGTCGGCGGGGCCGCCCTGCTCCGCTGGCCGGTCGGCCACGCCGAGACGCCCGACACGGTGTACACCGTGTTCGCCTCCACCGTCGAGAACGGCGGCTGGGTAAAGGCCGACGAATTCAAGGCCGCCGGCAACAGCGGCAAGAGCGTGGACCTGCCCTTCTGGGCCTGGGACGGCTCCTCGAGCGAGCATGCCCTGAAGGTGGACCTCAACGCCGCCTTCGGCGAGCTGCCCGCCGGCACCGTCGTGCATTTCAAGGTGGAGTCCTCCGTCAACGGCGTCGTGACCGCCGCCTCCGAGCCGGTTTCCGCCGAGCCCAAGGGCAACTGGTTCCGCCTGGACCGCCTCAATAACGTCGTGCTCTTCGTGGTCCTGGTGGGCGTGTTCTTCTGGGCCGTCTCCCACGCCAAGCGCAAGGGCCTGTTCATACGCCGCATAGCCGGCCTCGACGCCATAGACGAGGCGATCGGCCGCGCCACCGAGATGGGCAAGCCGATCTACTACACCACCGGCAACCAGCCGATCAGCTACATCGGCACGATAGCCTCGACGTTCATCCTGGGCGAGGTCTCCAAGAAGGTGGCGCAGTACGACAGCATGATCCAGGTACCGCATTACGACCCCGTCGTGATGACGGTCTGCAAAGAGGTCGTGAAGCAGTCCTACCTGGAGGCCGGCCGCCCGGACTCCTACCGCGACGACTCCAACTTCTTCGTCAGCCAGGACCAGTTCTCCTTCGCCGCCTCGGTCGACGGCCTTATAGCCCGCGAGAAGCCGGCCGCCGTGTTCTTCATGGGCTACTTCTCCGCCGAGGCCCTGCTCCTGGCCGAGGTGGGCGCCGCCAACGGCGCCATACAGATAGCCGGCACCGACGCCGAGGGCCAGCTGCCCTTCTTCTTCACCGCCTGCGACTACACCCTCATCGGCGAGGAACTCTACGCCGCCGGCGCCTACCTGTCGAAGGAGCCGATGCTCCTGAGCGCCCTCAAGGTGCAGGACTTCGGCAAGCTCGTCGTCATGCTCGCGGTGCTTTTCGGCACCGTCATCGTGATGCTGGGCGCCAAGTTCCACTGGGACACCCTGGTGAACGTGGTAGTCAACGTCTTCAAGGCCTATTGATATGAAATTGATAAAAAAGACCATACCCCTCGCGATAGTGTTCACGGTCGGTGTGCTTACGCTGCTTTCCTATTATGTCCCGCACAAGGTGGCCGTGGACTTCGTGGAGACCGTCAGCAAGTGGGAGAACATAGTGATGGCCTTCGCCTTCATGCTGGGCCTCATCAGCCTGTTCCGCACCCACTACGGGAAGATAACCAGGCAGGTGCCCGGCTGGGGCTACAGCATCTTCGTGTTTATCGGCTTCCTCGCCATGGTGGTCCCCGCGATCGTCACAAAAGGCCGCACGATGGAGGCGGGCAGCATAACCGCCCTTGGCTGGTCCTACAGGCATATCTACAACGCTCTGGCCGGCACGATGTTCGCCGTGCTCGCGTTCTACATAGTGTCCACCGCCTACCGCTCGTTCAGGATAAAGTCGGCGCAGGCCTTCGTGCTGTTCGTCGCGGCCTTCATCCTGATACTCGGCAAGGTGCCGCTCGGCCAGCTGATCTGGGACAAGGTTCTCGGCTGGACCGGCTACACCGTCTCCCAGGTGATAGGCTGGATCATGGCCGTGCCCGCCGTGGCCGGCAAGCGCGGCATCATGATCGGCATCGCCATAGGCGCGGTGGTCACCTCGTTCAAGATCATCTTCGGCATCGAGAAGCAGTACCTCGGCAGGGACTAATATGAAAGAAACGCTCCAGAAATTCTTCAAGATAGACAGGCGCTGGATATTCCTGCTCCTCACGCTGGCCCTCTTCATCCCGGTGATGAAGCCGCTCGGCCTGCCGAACAAGAGCATAGCCCAGGAGACCGAGAGGGTATACAAGGCCATAGACGCCCTGCCCCCGGGCTCCTTCCTGATGCTGTCGCTCGATTATGACCCCTCGACCAAGCCCGAGCTGCACCCGATGGCCACCGCGCTGGTGCGCCACGCGTTCAAGAAGAACCTGCGCGTCGGCGTGGTCACCTACGTGTCCGGCTCCACCGGCCTGATAGAGGAGATCTTCAGCAAGGTCAGCAAGGAATACAATAAGGTCGACGGCGTCGACTACGTGGTGTTCCCCTACATGCCCAACGTCGTGGCGGCGCTGACCCAGATGGCCTCCAACATGTACGGCATCTACACCGTGGACCGCAACGGCAGGGACGTCTCCACGATGCCCGTGCTTAACGGCATAAAGAACTACAAGAACATGGCGATGGTGGTCTGCGTGACCGGCACCGGCATCATGGATTCCTGGGTCGCCCTCGTCGGCGACAAGTTCAACGTGCCGGTGGCGGGCGGCGTCACCGCCATCAGCCAGCCCGGCTACGGCCCCTACCTGCAGACCGGCCAGCTCAAGGGCCTGCTCGGCGGCATGAAGGGCGCGGCCGAGTACGAGGTGCTGCTGGGCCAGCCCGGCAAGGGCACTTCCGGCATAGACGCGCTGAACCTCGGCAACCTGCTGGTGCTGGTGCTGATACTGACCTCCAACATCATACTGCTGGTGGTCAAGTTCCTTTAAGGCTTTAGGAGACAGGAGAAAACTATGTCAGAACCTTGGATGATAGCGGGAGCCTGGCTGGCGACCGGCCTCACGATAGCGCTGTTCAGCTTCCTTTACAAGGACAATCCGTTCTTCAAGATAGCGGAGCACCTGTACCTCGGCGCCGGCATGGGCTGGCTGTTCCAGGTGTCGGTGTTCTCGGTCTGGGGCCCCAAGATCTGGACCCCGATCTCCAACGGCGACCTGATGGTGCTGGTCCCGTCGATCCTCGGCCTCTCGCTGATGACCCAGTTCATCCCGAAGATCTCGTGGATCTCGCGGTACGGCTTCACGTTCCTGATGGGCTACGGCGCGGGCCTCGCCATACCGGCCAGCCTCGCCACCGACTTCATGAACCAGATCATGGGCACGCTGCAGCCGCTGGCGGGCGTGAGCTCTATGACGCCGCTGGCCATCGTCAACTCGCTGATCGTGGCCGTGGGCCTGGTCTGCGTGCTGTTCTACTTCTTCTTCTCGGTGGAGCACCAGGGCCACTTCAAGAAGGTGTCGAACATCGGCGTCTACTTCCTGATGATCTACTTCGGCGCGTCGTTCGGCAATACCGTGATGGCCCGCTTCTCTCTGCTGTACGGGCGCTTCGACGACCTGTACACCTTCTCCGGCGGCAACTACTTCTACGCCACCCAGATAATACTGGCCGGCATGGTGGTATACTTCATAGTGCACGAGCTGCTGCGCAAGAAGGAAGCCTCCGAGGGCGAAGCCGCCCAGTAAGCCCCCTCCCGGGGCGCGAAAAAGGCGGGGCCGGATATTCCGGCCCCGCCTTCTTTACGGCTTTGCGAAGCTACTTCGTTACGGCTATCTTGGCCTTCTGCCTCAGCTCGGCCGCCAGTTCGGGCAGTTTCTGGGTCACGGCCTGGTTCAGCAGGGCGGTCTTTATGTCGTTCTGCACCTTCTCGTAGGAGGCGGGCTGGCCCTGCCTGATCTCGTCGGCCCGGAAGATGCTGAAGCCCGCTCCGGTCTGCATGGGCTTCGTGTACTGGCCGGCCTTCAGCGCGAAGACCTCCTTCTCTATCTCGGGCTGCAGCATGCCGCGCGAGATGTAGCCCAGCGCGCCGCCGTTCTTCTTGAGGCTGGCGTCGGCGGACTTCAGGGCGGAGAGCTTGGCGAAATCCGCACCCACGTTGGTGAGGAGGTCGTAGGCGTCGTCCGCCTCCGCCTTCGTGTTGACGTAGATCTGGCTCAGCTTCACGGCCTCGGAGGCGCCGAGGCGGTCCTTGTTCTTCTCGAAGAAGGCCTTCGCGTCCTCGTCGGTGACGGCGATCTTCTTCGCCGCCATTACCGCGGCGCGCATCAGCATCTGGCGGCGCAGCAGGCCGCGCAGCTCGTCGGGGCTCCAGCCCACCGACTTCAGGTTCCGCTCGAAAGCTGCCTTGTCCTGCGTGCCGGCCTCGAGGGCGGCGTAGCGGGCCGCGACTTCCTTCTCGTCGGCCTTGAGGCCCAGCCTCGCGGCCTCCTGCAGCACCAGCCGCTCGTCCACCAGGTCGGTCAGGCCCTGCGCGGCGTGCTGCCACCAGAGCTTCTTCGTCAGGTCCTCGGCCGTTATCTTCTCCCCGTTCACCGTCGCCAGCGTCCGGTCGGCCGCGGCCGCGGTCCCGGCCAGCAGCGCCAGCGCCGCGGCCGTCAGTATCGTTCTTTTCATGTTCCCCTCCGTCATTTCTTCACCAGCACCGTCTGCGTCGGATAGGCCATCTCGGCCCCGGCGGCGGCGAAAGATTCTATCAGGGCCAGCAGCACCTTTTCGTGCGCGGCCATGTAGGCGGCGTAATCCGGCTCGTTGAGGTAGTACACCGTCTCGAAATCCAGCGAGAAATCGCCGCAGTTGTACAGGTTGCAGCGGTCGAACTCCGACTTGGGCACCGACTTCACGGCTTCCTGTATCAGCGACGGGATGCGCCTGAGCAGTTCGGGCTTAGTCTCGTAGGTCACGCCGGTCTTGAACACCACGCGGCGTTTGGTGAGGTCCTTGTAGTTGCGTATGCGGGACCCCAGCAGGTTGGAGTTGGAGACCACCACCATCTCGCCGGAGATGCTGCGTATGCGGGTGGACTTGAGGCCGATGTGCTCTATCGTGCCGCTGACAGCGTCGGAGACTATGAAGTCGCCGATGTTGAAGGGCTTGTCGAGCAGTATCACGAAGAAGTTGAACAGGTCGCCGAGGATCGCCTGGGCGGCCAGGGCCACCGCGACGCCGCCGATGCCGAGGCCGGTGAGCACCGCCGAGATGTTGACCCCGAGGTTGTCGAGGATGAACAGCACCGCGGCCACCCAGACCAGCGCGCGCATGATGATCTGCGTGCTGTTCACCACCGAGGCCCTGGCCGCGCCGGAAAGCTGGCGCTGCGCGGCTATCTTGTTGATCCAGTAGGAGAGCAGGTCCTGCACTATGGTGATGCCGCGGTAGGTGAAGACCAGGAGCAGCAGCACCTTGAGCGCGGTGTCGAAGACCGGCGCGCGCTGCAGGTAGCGGGTGGCCACGTAGAGGGCCACCAGCTGGTACTCGAACCAGCGCAGCTTCTCTATCAGCGAGATCACCAGGTCGTCGAGGTCGGTCTCGGTCTTCTCGGCCAGCGCCTTCAGGCGGGCTATGCCGATGTTCTTTATGATGTAGAGCAGGGCCAGCGCCGCGCCGAAGGCTATCAGCGCCACCAGGTAGGCGTAAGGCGTGTTGCCCAGCACCACGGAAGTGTCGAACCAGTTGCGTATAGAGGCTATGTCCATATATTGATTATAAAAAATTCCCCCCGCCGATTGGAAATGAAGAAGCCGGCCCGGGGGCCGGCTTCCTTCATGCGGGACGGAGCCTTACTTGTAGTGGCGCCTGAGCTCCTTGCGGTCCACGTGGGCCAGCTCGAAGTCCTGCGTCATGATCAGCGCCTTCTTGGGGCAGGTCTCGGCGCACTGCCAGCAGTACACGCAGCGGTCGAGCTTCATGATGCAGTCGAACTTCTTCTTCACCGGGGCCGCGGGCTGCCCCTCGACGGGGGCCGGCGCCGGCGGCTGCTCGGCGGAGAGCTTTATCTCTATCGCCTTCGCCGGGCACACGCGCACGCACATCTGGCAGCCGATGCACTTCGACGAGTCGAAGTCTATGCGGCCGCGGAAGTTGGGCATCACCTTCGCCTTCTCGAAAGGGTAGCCGCAGGTGGCCGGCTTCTTGAAAAGGTGCATTATCGCTTCTTTGAATATCCTAGCGGGGTGTTTCATGTTTTATCCAAGCCTGTACTTGAGGTATATGTCCAGCGCCACCTGCGCCATGGCCGCCGGGGCCAGGTACTTCCAGCAGAAGTTGATCATCTGCTCTATGCGTATGCGGGCCATCAGCGACTTCAGCAGCGCCAGCAGGAAGGTTATGGCGATCGTCTTCGCCAGGAACACGGCCGCCGCGGCCGCGCCGGTGAAGCCGTTCTGGCCGCCGAGGAACACCGCGTTCAGGAGCGCCGCGCCCACGACCAGCTCCATGTCGACCGCGAGGTTGAAGAACCCCAGCAGCCTGCCGGAGTACTCGGTGAACTGGCCGCCGACTATCTCGTTCTTGGCGTGCGGGATGTCGAAGGGCAGGCGCTCGAGCTTGCCCTGCAGCGCTATCAGCGCGGCGAAGAAGCCTATGGCCTGGGCCGGCATCAGCGCCGGGTGCGCGGAGAAGAACTCCGCTATGCCCGACAGCCTCCAGGTGCCGGCCAGTATGGCCGGGCCTATCAGCGCCAGCATCAGCGGCACCTCGTAGGCGAACAGCTGCGTCAGCACGCGCATCGCGCCCACGGTGGAGTAGGGGCTCGTCGAGCTCCAGCCGGCGAGGAAGAACGTCACCGTCGGGATGGTCAGCAGGTAGATCACCGCCACCATGTCGCCCTGGAAAGGGAACAGCGCGGCGCCGGTCACCGGTATGCACAGGAGCGCGGTCATCACGGCGGCCATCGCGAAGAACGGCAGCACGCGGAACATCCCGCTCTCGGCGGCGTCCGGCACTATCACTTCCTTCGCCAGCAGCTTCACGAAGTCCGCGTAGGGCTGCACCCACGGCGGGCCGACGCGGTTCTGCATCACGGCGCACAGCTTGCGGTCCAGCCACTGCAGCCACAGCCCGTAGACCGCCAGGAACAGGAAGCCCGGGAAGATTATCAGGTAGAACAGAGGAAGCGTTATTTCCATTTTAGATTTCCTTGCTCACAGCCGGCTGAAGTCCACGCCCCGGCGCTTGTAGTGCTCTATGCCCATCTTGCGCAGCTCTTCCCAGCCGTACACCGTGGTCTTGCCCTTCTTGGGGTCCCAGACGGCGGCGCGGTCGGTGCAGGACATGCACGGGTCTATGGCCGCTATCACCAGCGGCGCGTCGGCCAGCCACCCGCCCTCCATCATATAGGCCACGCTCTGCAGGTTGGCCATCGTGGGGGCGCGCACCTTCACGCGGTCGGGCTTGTCGGTGCCGTTGGCCTTCAGGTAGTGGATGTCCTCGCCGCGGGGCGCCTCGTAGTGGTTCACGGCCTCGCCGGCCGGCAGGCGCATGGGCACCTTCACCGCTATCGGGCCCTCGGGCAGGCCGTTGAGGATCTGCTTGATCATCTTGTAGGACTCGACGAGCTCCAGCACGCGCACGACCAGGCGGCCGAACACGTCGCAGGTGTCGTGCGTGATCACCTTGAAGTCCAGTTCGTTGTAGATCAGGTACGGCTCGTCCTTGCGCACGTCGCGCGCCACGCCGGAGGCGCGGGCCGTGGGGCCCACCGCGCCGCGCTGTATCGCCACGTCGTAGGGCAGCTTGCCCACGTTCTGCGTGCGGGCCAGTATGGTGGATTCCTCGGTGCCGATCTTCACGTAGTACTTCGTGCGCTCCTCGAGGTAGGCGATGCGCTTCAGGACCTCGGCCTTCTGCTCGGCCGAGATGTCGCGGCGCACGCCGCCTATGGTGTTGATGGAGTAGTGCACGCGGTTGCCGGAGAGCATCTCCAGGCAGTCGAGCACCTGCTCGCGGTCGCGCCAGGTGTACATGAACAGCGTCTCGAAGCCCATTTCGTAGGCGGCGACGCCGAGCCACAGCAGGTGGCTGTGCACGCGCTCGAGTTCCCCGAACAGCGCGCGTATCGCGAGCGCGCGCTTGGGGGTCTCGGCCTTGGCTATCTCCTCGACGTTGGTGATGTAGCAGGTCGTGTGGGAGTGGGAGCAGATGCCGCAGACGCGCTCTATCAGGTAGAGGTTCTGTATGTAGGTGCGCTCCTCGGCGGCCTTCTCCATGCCGCGGTGGTTGTAGCCGAGGTTCACGGTGGCGCCGGAGATCTGCTCGCCCTCCAGGACGAGCATGAAGTTCTCGGGCTCTTTGAGCGCGGGATGCTGGGGGCCCAGCGGGATGGTTATCTTTGACATTATTTGGCCTCCACTTCGTCCGCCGGCGGGACGAACTTCCAGTCCTTGCGGAGCGGGTACTGGTCCTTCGGGAAATCGTCGTCGAGCGGGTACCGGCGCCCGGGCGGCAGGCCCTGCACCTTTATCCCGAACATGTCCTCGAGCTCGCGCTCGTAGGACAGCGCGCCGGGGAATATGGAGAGCACGCTGGGCAGCGAGGGGTTGGCGCGCGGGGTGCGCGCCTTCACGGTCACTATCATGTGCGTGTCGGTCATGTGGTAGGCGGCGCCGAGGTTCTCCCCCTCGTCGAAGCCGGTCACGGTGGCGAGGTGGTCGAAGCCCTGGCCGCGCATCCAGTCCAGCACGGCGGGCAGCTTGTCCGCCGCGCAGTCCAGCCACACGCGGTTCTTCCTCTGCACGGCGGCGTTGCTCACGACGCCGGGGAACTGCGCCTCGAGGGCGCCCTTTATCTTCTCTTCTTTCTCGAATTCGCTCATGTCGGGCTCCTTACTTCTTCCCTTCGACGCTCTGTATCAGCTTCACGACGCCGTCGATGATGGCCTCGGGGCGCACCGGGCAGCCGGGCACGTAGACCGACACCGGCAGGGTCTTGTCGACGCCGGGGATCACGCCGTAGCAGCCGTTGAACACGCCGCCGGAGCAGGCGCAGGCGCCCACGGCCATCACGAACTTGGGCTCGGGCATCTGCTCGTAAATGGTCCTCAGGCGCTTGGCCTGCTGGCGCGTCACCGGGCCGCTGACCACCAGGATGTCGGCGTGGCGGGGCGTGGCCTTCAGCACCATGCCGAAGCGCTCTATGTCGTACTTCGGGGTCAGCGCGTCCACGATCTCGATGTCGCAGCCGTTGCAGGCGCCGGAGTTGAAGTGCAGTATCCAGGGCGATTTCAGCAGGGCCCAGGTTATCAGTTTGTCTTTTATTTTCATAGCAGGCCTATCCGACGAAGAGTATCGCGAGTATCACCGCGACCGCGGCTATGTAGCCGGCCGCCAGCTCTATGCCGGCGGAGATCGGGTTGAAGCTCCAGGTCGCGAGCATCAGGCCCGCGACGTGCAGCAGCGTGAAGAAGATAGCGAAAGGGAAGAAGCCCTGGTAGTCGGGTATCGCCTTCGCGTTGTCCTCGGGCACCTCCTCGCCGCAGCCGTAGGGCTGGTGCTTGGCGGAGCCGGGTACGCGGGCGGGTTTGGCCGCCAGCGGGGACAGCAGCGCCGCCAGGCCCATCACGAAGAGCAGCGAGACGGCGAACGCGACCGGAGGGAAGAGCAGTATTTCCATGGCCTTATCCTTTCATCCCGTTCAGCTGCCAGACGTCGGCGGAGCCGTTGACGCGGAAGTTCTTCACGAGCAGCGCGAGGCCGGTGGCCACCACGACCACCTCTATCACGATCATCGTGATCAGTATGGCCTGCGCGAAGACGATGTTGTTGGAGTAGGCGCCGGCGGAGATCACGCAGAGCATCGCGCCCTTCGAGACTATCTCCAGCCCGACGAGCTGGCGCACCAGGCTGCGGGAAGCCAGCATGCAGTACAGCCCGGTGAAGATCAGCAGGGCTATAAGGTACCAGTCTATGGCGAATTGGTTCATTTCTGGGTCCTCCCGGGCAGCACGGACTTAATGACGAACACGCCGGCCGCCAGCATAAGCACCTGGCCGAGCAGGTCGGGGCGGCGCAGGTCCCACAGCGCGAGGCCTATCTGCCCCCCGCCGGTGCCGGGCCTGATCCACGACGAGAGCTCGGCGAAGAAGGGCGGCAGCGCGAACCAGGAGGCTATCGCGAAGATGGCGAGCACCAGCGGCAGCGCGTGGAAGCGCGCCCTGTTCTCCGGCTTGGCGCTCTCCTCGCGGCGTATCAGGCTGACCGCGCCGATGAACAGCACGGTGATGAGCCCGGCGCAGACCGACAGCTCGAACACGGCGGCCCAGGGCGCGCCGTAGCTGAAGAAGGCCAGCGAGACCGCGACGCTGACCAGGGCCAGCATCACGGCGGACAGCAGCAGCCCGCGGGCCATCACTGCCCAGACGGCCAGCGCCACGGTGGCGCACAGCAGAAGGGTGTGGTAATAGTTCATAGTATTATCCTCCCGGCCATCATCTTAAGGTAGGAGAAGACGTACGGGAACAGCAGGCCCAGCGCCACTATCGCGGCGCTCATCAGCACGGCCGGGGCCAGGAGCGGCGCGGACACCTCGGTGGCGGCCGCGGCGGCGTCGGACTTCTTGCCGAAGAAGACCTTGCGCTGCATCATCACGAAGTACGCGAGCGTCACGGTGCTGAACAGCAGCGCTATGACGGCGTAGCCCTTGAGGCCGGCTTCCCACAGCGCGAGGATGATCAGCAGTTTGCTCCAGAAGCCCGACAGCGGCGGTACGCCGGCGGTGGAGAACAGCGCTATCACCGAGGTCCACGAGGTCCACGGCATCGCGTGCTCCATGCCGCCGAGCTTGTCCATGTCGGTGGTGCCTGTCGCCTTCTCGACGCTGGCGCTGTTGAGGAACAGCACGGTCTTGAAGGTGGCGTGGTTGATGAGGTGGAACACCGCGCCTATCAGAGCGAGCGGCGTGCCGAGGCCGGCCGCCAGGATTATGTAGCCTATCTGGCTGATGCTCGAGAAGGCGAGCATGCGTTTCAGGTCGGTCTGCCGCAGCGCGGCCAGCGCGCCGACGGCTATCGACACCAGGCCGAGCAGCATCAGCAGCGCGGACAGGCCCTGCGCGCGCCCGTCGAAGAAGCGCAGCAGCGAGGCCATCCTGACCACGGCGTAGACGCCGGAGATCTTGGTGACTATGCCGGCGAGGTGAGCCGAGACCGGGGCGTAGGCGCCCTGGTAGGCGTCAGGGGTCCACATGTGGAACGGGGCCACGCCGGACTTTATAAGGAAGCCGAGCATCATCAGCGCCGCGCCGAACACCACGGGGCCGGCCGGCACGTCGGAGGACATGAAGATGTGCAGGTTGTCGTAGGAGAGGCTGCCCAGCGTCATCATCAGCACGGCTATGCCGCCGAGTATCAGCGCGGAGGCCGGGAACGACAGCAGGAAGTACTTCAGCGCGCCCTCGAGGCCCTTGGGCGAGTCGTCCGTGCTGATCAGCGCGAACGAGGTCACCGCCAGCACCTCGATGTAGATGTACAGCGTGAAGAAGTCGGCCGCCGTGACGACGCCGGTCATCGCGGCCACCGACACCAGGATCAGCGAGTAGTAGGCGCGCCTGTTGGGCATCCCGGCGGGCACGAACCATGCCGAGAAGAACGTGACGCAGAAGGCGACGAGGTAGATCGCGGTCACCAGCAGCAGCGACAGGCCGTCGCCGGGGATCTCCTCGAAGCCGCCGGCTATCACCGACGGGCGCAGCGCCAGCCACAGCAGGTTCACCAGGCCGGCGAGCAGCGTGACGTTGGCCAGTATGTCGGCCAGCTTCTCGCGGCCCCTGGCCGCGAAAGGTATCACCAGCGCGCTGAAGAGCGGGATCAGCAGATAAGCGAGAAGTCCCTTGTCCATTATTTAAGTCCTCCGTTGCCGCCGACCAGGAGCAGCAGGTAGGCCA
The DNA here is from genome assembly GCA_937870775.1 of uncultured Elusimicrobia bacterium. Taxonomy (GTDB): domain Bacteria; phylum Elusimicrobiota; class Elusimicrobia; order Elusimicrobiales; family UBA9959; genus UBA9959. The sequence goes on along the minus strand of CALMZU010000318.1, from coordinate 816 downwards.
GCGTGCCGGCCAGCGTCAGCGCCATGTAGAGCGGGTAAGAGCCGTTGTGGAAGCGCTTTACCGCGCCGCCGAGGGCGTTGGCCGCCGAGCTGGGGGCGGTGTCCAGGACCCAGTCGAAGAAGCGGTCGGCCTTGAACAGCAGGTTCGCGGCCCACGGGACCAGTTTCCCCATCACCTGCTCGTACAGGTCGAAGGCGCGGCGCTCGGCCGCGTCGTATATCCACTTGAGGCCGGGCGTGCCGCGCAGCGCGTCCGAGACGCGGGCGGCGCCTTCGCCGCGCAGGTTCAGCATATGCCACGAGATGGCGGAAAGCACCACGATGACCGAGACCCAGAACAGGCCGTTGGCGTGGAAACCGGCCAGCTCGCCGGCGGGCAGGCCGAGGGCGGCCAGCGCCGGGGAGATGAAGTACTGCACCGGCAGGCTGGCGCCGAAGCCGAACAGCACGCAGACGGCGGCCAGGACCAGCATAGGCAGCAGCATGCCGAACGGCGCCTCTTTGACGCCGCCGAGGTTCCCGGGGCGGGCGCCGAAGAAGACCGAGTGGCCGAGCTTCAGCATCGAGGAAAGGGTGAGGAAGGAACCGACCTCGGCCGCTATGAAGAACAGCGTCCAGCCGGTGTCCAGCGTGCCCCTGAAGATCAGTTCCTTGGAGAAGAAGCCGTTGAGCGGGGCTATGCCGGAGATGGCGACAGCGGCCACGAGGAAGCACAGGCCGGTCACGGGCATGGCGCGGAACAGGCCGCCGAGCTTCGAGAGATCGTTGGTGCCGGCCTGCCGCTCCACCGCGCCCGCCGTCATGAACAGGCAGGACT
>CALMZU010000317.1 GCA_937870775.1 uncultured Elusimicrobia bacterium | reverse complement strand
GTAAAGGAGCTGGGGATATTTTTCAACGGTGGAAAGCCACCGGAACTACCGTGCAGGTACAGGGACCTGATCCTAGCCGAAAAACGACGACTGGACGTAAAGGAGACAGGATCCCTTGCCAACTATTGGAAAATCGCCCTTCACGAAGCACCAAACCGCATAGATCTGCCTTACGCCAGCACACATAATATCCCGCCTTTAGGAGAAGCGAGCGAATGCTTTCTGGAACTGCCCCAGGCAACTACCGCTGCGGCCAGGAAGTTCGCAAAAGAAAGTGGAAGGACGCTTCCTGCCGTTTTATTAGGTTCTTTTTACGCGCTGCTATACCGCAACACGGGCCAGAAGGACCTCGTGTTGGGCGTCCCGGTTTCAGGGAGAACGCAGCCAGGTTCAGCTCCTCTTATCGGATACTTCGTAAACACGGTCCCGCTAAGATGCATTCTCGACGATGAGATCTCACTGGCTCGGACGGCGGGACTGGTCCAGGACATGCTTCTGAAAGCCATGGAGAACCAAGCCCTGCCTTTGGAGGAGATATTAGACGCCATTGCCAACAAAGACAGGAAGATCAATCCGCTTTTCAACATGGCTTTCGTATTCCAGCCTAATCCAGCTCCGGGGGAAAAGATTGGGACATCGGGATTTAAAATGGAGTGGGTCCTTACCGGCCGCGCGAAATTCGACCTCATGCTCGAGGTCCAGGACGACGAAGCCGGCGGAGGGCCCCTGCGCCTGCGAGCAGAGTATGACCGAGCCATCTTCAGCAAAGACGATATCGAGAGGTTCCTGAAACATTATCGCGGCTTACTGGAAGCTGCACTTGAAGCTCCGGACGCGGCGATAGGCAAATTGAACTATTACAGCAGGGAGGAGGTCTCGCTGGTACTTCAGGATGGCGTCCGGGATCCCAGCCTCGGAACACGCCCGAACCTATACGAAATGTTCGAAAGGCAGGCAGTTGCAACACCGATGAACTGCGCGGTCATGACCGAGGACGGGGACCTGACCTACGCTGAACTCCTAGAACGAGCGGGAAAGACCGCGGCATGCATCCGTGAGGCAGGGATAGGACCTGGCTCGGTAGTTGGCGTTCATATGGAACGCTCGGGATATCTTCAGGCGGCCATCCTCGGGATACTTAAAGCTGGCGGTATATATCTGCCGCTAGATACGGACCTTCCGGACAAGCGCATAGACTACATGATCTCGGATTCGCGGACCAGGATACTCCTGACCGCCGCATGCCGAAAATCCAGATTCACCGATAGCGGGCTGCATATCGTGACCGAGAAAGACATAGACCAGGCGAGGTCCGTATCGCCGGCCGGCACGGGAAGCGACGTCGCATGTCTGTTCTACACATCCGGCACCACGGGCCTGCCTAAAGGGGTACTAATAAAGCATGACTCTCTCTCGAACTATCTGGACTGGATCCGTAACTGCTACCCCTTGGACGGGACGGACCGGGTCCTGCTAAAGACCTCCATCGGGTTCGACGCGTCCATGCTTGAACTGTTCCGGCCGCTCCTGGCCGGAGCGGCAGCGGTTATCACCCCTCCAAGGGCCCATTACGACATGGAGCGTCTCCTGGAACTCACCAAAGACTACGGGGTTTCTGTGGTATTCTTCCCTCCGTCCGTACTGCGCCCGTTCCTGGAGGAAGCCGCCGCCGGCAAGGGAGGGCTAAAAATACGGCAGGTGATCTCAGGCGGCGAACCGCTGACGCCGACGCTTGCGGATAAGTTCTTTTCAGTCTTCCCCGAAGCCGGGTTGCTTAATTTTTACGGTCCTACGGAGACGACCGTCAATGTAACGCACTGGCGCTGTACGAACTCCCCTGGAGAAACGGTCCCGATAGGTCGTCCTGTCGACGGAACGAACATTTACGTCCTAGACAGGAGCCGGAGGCCCGTTCCCATTGGTATAAAAGGCGAACTATACGTCGGAGGCCGTCCCGTGGCCGCTGGCTATCACACCAGGGACGAACTTACCGCAGAACGGTTCATCGACGATCCTTTCGCTCGGCGCGGAGGAAAAATGTACCGGACCGGGGACCTGGTGCGCCTGCGGCAGGACGGGGCCCTGGAATACTTCGGAAGGCTGGACGACCAGGTGAAGATAAACGGCGTCCGGGTGGAACTGGCCGAGGTGGAGCACGTGATGGCCGGCTTCCCCGGCGTAACTTCGGCCGCTGTGCAGGCGGTTAAAACGCCGTCCGGGACGGACCAGTTGCTGGGCTATTATACCTCGGACCGGGAACTTGAGAACGGAGAACTTCGAGCTTTTTTACGCGAAAAGTTGCCGCAGGCATACTGCCCGGCGAGCATACTGCGGTTAAAAGAACTACCAATGCTGCCCAGTGGTAAACTCGATCGGAAAAAGCTGCCGCTCATAGCACCTTCGGGGGTAGATCATATAACTCCGAGCACGCGAACGGAACTGCGGCTGGCGGAGATATTTGAGGGACTCCTGCGGCACAGCCAGGTGGGCGCGCTGGACAATTTCTTCGCGCTGGGCGGGAATTCTATAATGGCCATGACGATGGCGCTGCGCATACAGGAAGAGTTCGCTTGTGAACTGCAGTTAAGCGTCCTGTTCAATGCCCCGACCGTGCGTGCACTGGCTAAAGAAATAGATCTATCGGCGAAACAGAAAAGAACCGGCAATGCTCGCACGCATCAGGATTCAGCGCAGGAGCGCTCACTGCCGGGATTCAAAGAAAGGCAAATGCTGTTCTGGGAATCTTTTGACGACCGCCAGGAACGTTATCACGTAGTTATCACTTTGCGCGGAAAAGGCAGGCTGGAGCCAGCACGACTGGAGAACGCTTTCAAGGAAGTACTCTCCCGCCATGAAAATCTGCGCACCGCCTACCAGGAAACCGACGGAACGTACACCTGCGGAGTGACGGGGACAGCGGAGTTCAAGCTTGAGGTGATGCACCTGCCCGGAGAGGCACCCATAGCAGAGACGCTAGAGTCTGAACTTAAAAAGGCCGCGAGGACCCGTTTCGACCTGTCCTCCCCACCGCTTCTAAAGGCATCTTACATCACCACGGGGACGGACGGGTTTATACTGATGGTGGCGGCACATCATCTGGTGATCGACGGGATGTCGATGGGCAT